>DVKS01000202.1 GCA_018715905.1 Candidatus Caccovicinus merdipullorum
TCTGCTCTTCCGCCGTCTGGAGAATCTCAGCGTGATTTGAAGGCGGACAATCCGGCTAAAACAGAAGGTGAAGTTTCCGCGGAAGATGCTTTTGATATCGTTCTTAATAATGCTGGTGTTCCAAAAGAGGATGCATATAATATTAAGAATGAACGAGACAGTGACAATGGTATTCCCATCCATGATATCGAATTCGAAACGGATTATGGAGATTATGATTTTGAGGTGGCAATTGCGGATGGACGAATTGTTGGTGCTGATTATGAAGTGGATGAGGAATATTTGGATGTCCTGGGCGGTAGCGGAATCTCACTGGAGGACGCCCAGGTGCTTGTGTCTAAAAAAGTGGAAGGGTCTGATCCCGGTGACGTAGAGATATGGGAAGAAAACGAAGATGGACACAGCCGATTCGAAGGAGAACTTTATTTTGAAGGCATGAAATATGAATTTGAGATTGACCCGGCGGCAGGAAGAATTTTTGATTGGAATGCGGATCTGCGCGATTGAAGAAACATATGATCGCTTGCATTTACAGTATTACTGGAAGCATGAAATTTTTCATTATATCTTCGATGCGATTCCCACATATTGACACGCAAGCCGCTATGATGTACTATATGTAGTACACAGCATAAACCGGATGCAGTTTTCGGCTTTTAGGAGGTTTTCATATGAATGTACGCAAGCGCAGCGGAAAGGTGGTTCCTTTTAATGCGGATTTTATCTCCCGGGCAGTATCCCTTGCTTCAGCAGCAGCCGGAGAACACGATGAGGAGGCGATTGCACAGATCACCGCAGCCGTCACGGAGAAACTGAAAAAGAGCAGCGGAGAAATCTGGGATATTGAGACGATTCAGGATACCGTGGAGGAGACTCTGTTTGAGACCAAGCACTATCAGACAGCCAAGGCTTATATTCTTTACCGGATGGAAAAAGAAAAAGAGCGCACCAGCGCCGACCGGAAAGAAGGACTTTTATCCAGAGAATTTTTAAGTCCCTACAAGCACGCGCCCAATCCCATGGAACAGCTGGGGGCCTTCGTCTATACCCGCACGTATTCCCGTTATCTGCCGCGGTTAGGACGGCGGGAATTCTGGTGGGAAACTGTGGCAAGGGCAGTGGAGTACAACTGCTCCCTCGCTCCCACTTCCCGGGAAGAAGCGGAGAAACTTTATGATAACGTTTACCATATGCGTCAATTCCTTTCCGGGCGCACCTTGTGGGTGGGAGGAACGCCTGTGGCGGAGCAGTACCCTATGGCAAATTATAACTGCGCGTTTACGGTCATTGACAGTTTTTCTGCTTACCATGACCTGTTCTATCTTTTGATGGTAGGAAGCGGCGTGGGGATCCGTGTGCTGAAATCGGATGCGGAAAAACTTCCGCCGGTCCGCACAGACCTGGAAATCCTGCACAAATCCTATGATCCGGTACCTGCAGGCGCACGGCTGGAATACACCGACTTAACCTTTTCCAGGGATACTGCCACACTGACCATCGGCGATTCCAAGGAAGGATGGGCCCAGGCTCTTACCCATTATTTTGATCTGCTTACCAACCGGGAGTATCGGGGAATTCGGCGGATTGTGGTGGTTTATGATTCCATCCGTCCCAAGGGTGAGCGGCTTAAAACTTTCGGCGGCACAGCCAGCGGCTATGGCTCCATGATGGCTATGATTGACAAGATCCACAAAGTAGCTGCGGCTGCAGGGGCACGGACCGGAAGCAGATGGGTCTCCTTAAAACCCATCGATCTTCTGGATATTGCGAATATTATCGGAGAGAACGTGGTTTCCGGCGGTGTCCGCCGTACCTCGGAGATCGGTCTGATCGACGCCGATGACGAGACCTGTATCCAGGCCAAAAGTCATCTTTACCGCCAGATCGGCGGCCGCTGGGAAATCGACAAGACCATTGCCCACCGCCAGATGAGCAATAATTCCATTTACTACCGCAAAAAGCCGTCCAGAGAAAAGCTGCACTGGCATCTGCAGCAGATGCGCTACTCCGGCGAGCCGGGCTGGATCAATGAAGAAGCCGGTGCAAAGCGCCGCCCGAATTTCAATGGATGCAATCCCTGCGGCGAGATCCTTCTGGACAGCCACGGCCTGTGCAATCTGACGACTCTGAATGTAATGGGCTTCGTCCAAAACGGCGTTCTGGACCGGAAAGCGCTTCTGGAAGCGCAGCGCCTTTCTGCCCGGGCGGGATATCGCATGACCTGCAGGGAACTGGAAATGTTCTCCTGGAATGCAGTGCAGCAGCGGGATCGTCTTTTAGGATGTTCCCTGACCGGATGGCAGGATATGGTAAATGCCACACAGATGACCAGAGATGAGCAGATCGGACTTTTGGAAGAACTTCGTGAAACCGCTCATAAGGCGGCAGAGGAAATCGCCATGCGCCTGGGCGGCCGTACGCCTCTTTTGGTTACCACGCTGAAGCCGGAAGGGACTCTTTCGCTTCTTCCCACGGTATCCAGCGGTGTCCATTACTCCCATTCGCCTTACTATATCCGCAGGGTACGCATTACCGCAGCAGACCCCCTGTGCCGGGTGTGCGAAGACCTGGGTTATCCGGTGCTGCCGGAAGTGGGACAGGATCCCCAGGATCCCACCACAAAGGTAGTGGAATTCCCGGTAAAGGCTCCGGCCGGCCGGGTAAAAGCCGATGCATCTGCCATAGAGCAGCTGGAAAATTATAAGATGTTCATGGAGCATTACGTAGATCACAACTGCTCCATCACCGTCCATGTGCGGGATAAGGAATGGGATCAGGTGGAACAGTGGGTCTGGGATAACTGGGATGATGTGGTGGCTCTGTCCTTTTTAAGCTATGATGACAGCTTTTATGAGCTGATGCCCTACGAGGCCATTGATGAAGCGGAATATGAGCGGCGCAGAAGTGCCATGAAGCCCTTTAATCCCTCTCTTCTCTCCCGCTACGAGCATGAGGAGTCCGAGCTTGACTTGGGCGATCCGGAATGCGCCAGCGGCGCCTGCCCCATTCGATAAGGAGCCGCCGTCCCGGCCTGACGGATATCTTTTTGGTCTGCCGGGGCTGTGAAATCGCAACAGTTAAATACAGAAAGGATTTTATCGGACATGAATTCCAAACTGCACAAATCATGGAAGGTCTGGGCGCTGGCGGCTGTTTTTCTTGCCGCAGTCCTGCTTGCCGCTTTGTATTTTTCCTTCAAACCGGCCGCTTCGGAAGGGAGTAAACAAATTTCTCTGGAAGTAATCGGCCGTGAAGGTGATTCTTCAAACTGGGAAGTACGCACGGATGAAAAGTATCTGGAACAGGCCATGGAGGAGATGGAGGGTCTTTCCTTTTCCGGAAGCCGGACGGATGCCTTCGGCCTGATGATCCTGACGGTTAATGGAGAAGAGGCTGATCCCCAGAAAGACAATGCCTACTGGGCCCTTTATCTTGAGGATACGCCCTGCAGCTACGGAGTCAGCAGCCAGCCCATAGAAGATGGCCAGCATTACCGGCTTGTTTATGAACCTCTCAGTTCCTGGGGAGGAGAATCTTGAGTACTGCCAGGCGGATTGCGGAGGACGGCCTTTTTGCCGCAATCCTCTTTGCCCTCCAGGTGGCTTTGTCCTTCCTTCCTAATGTGGAGCTGGTATCCCTTCTTGTCATGCTTTATGCCAGACATCTGGGGCGGCGGGTATTTCCCATTCTCTTTGCCTTTGCGGTTTTGGAAGGGCTGCTTTACGGATTCGGAATCTGGTGGATTTCCTACCTGTATGTATGGCCTATCCTGGCCTGGCTTTCCATCCTCTTAAAAAAGACCCAGGCTCCTGTTTTTTCTTATGGGATACTTTCCTGCTTTTTCGGATTCGGGTTCGGCCTTTTATGTTCCATTCCTTATATGGCCGGCGGTCTGGGAGCAGCGTTTGCCTGGTGGATTGCCGGGATTCCCTTCGACCTTATCCATGGAATCTCTAATCTGATTCTGGCGCTGGCGCTGTTTGCACCCTTAAGCAGAGTTTTTTCTGTCTTAAAGTGAAGGAGAATTGTTTTCTCTTTTTCATTGCACCGGCGTATGGATTATGATAAACTGGAGAAAAATGCAAAATTATTATTGACTGGAGGAAATAATTATGTACGCAGAATTTGATGACAGCCTGATTACAGGAAATGAAATGATCGACAGCCAGCACAAAGAGCTGATCGAAAAGATTAATGATCTGCTGCGCAGCTGCGAGGAGCGTGTGGACCGCCGCGGCGCCCTGCGGATGCTGGATTATCTGACAGAATATACCGAATTTCATTTTAAGGAGGAAGAAAAACTTCAGCAGGAAATCGGCTATCCTGGAATCCAGGAACATATGAAAAAGCATGATGAACTTCGCCGCACGGTGGCGGAACTTCATGAGATGCTGGAAGACCAGGAAGGCCCCACCGCAGACTTTGTGGAACGGGTGAATCAGAACGTAACGGAATGGCTCTATTATCACATTAAGGGCTTTGACCGCTCGGTAGCGGAGTTTAAGTACCTTCGGGATAATCAGGACAGACTGTAAAAGGAAAAATACCGCCGGATGGCAGGAAAATGCTCTGCCGCCCGGCGGTAGTTTTGAAATTTCGCTACAAGATTTATTACAAGATACGGCGGTTCATTATAAGGTATCCAGCCGTGAAAGGATCTCCCGGCAGATTTCTTCTGCTGTTTTTTCATCGGTGGAAACAAAGAGATCTGCCGCCTTTTCATAATACGGCCGGCGTTTTTCCATCAGATCCCGGATATATTCCACATTCATATTTCCATTTAAAACCGGTCTGTCCTGGCTGTCTTTTACCCTCTGATAAATGGTTTCAGGTGCTGCAGTCAGAAGGACGATGCACCCGTTTTCCTTCATCAGGTCTACATTCTCCTGACGCATGGCTGCGCCGCCGCCGCAGGATACGATAGATGCCGGCCGCTGTCCCATGGAAGCCAGAAGCTGCGTTTCCAGACTGCGGAAGAAGGGCTCTCCTTTTTCTGCGAAAATAGCGGAGATGGCCATTCCTTGCTGTCTTTCGATTTCCTGGTCCATCTCGATTACTTCCGCACCGGTCATCTCTTTTAACCGGGCTGCAATGGTGCTTTTTCCCGCGCCCATAAAACCGATAAGAAAAATATGCTCTTTCATCATGAGAAGAACCGCTCCTTTACCTCCTGTACCGGCATATCCAGGCCGGTATACAGCTTAAACGCGGCAACGCCCTGCCATAAGAGCATTCCCTTTCCGCCGATGCAGACGCAGCCGGCTTCTTTTGCCTCCCTGAGCAGTCGGGTTTCCTCCGGATTGTATACCACATCAGCCACCACAAGGCCGGGATAGAAAGCTTTCGTATCTTTTACAACCGTTTCTCCGTCCATAGGCTTCATTCCTACTACCGTGGCATTTACAAAGATCTGGCTGGATCGGATCTCTTCTGTCATTTTCTCTGTGTCAGCAATATCGTATACTTCCACCTGGCATTCCGGAACTGCCCGGCGGATCTTTTCGGCAGTCTCCAGGGTGCGGCCCCAAAATGCATCCTTACGGTTAAATATGCAGATCGATGCCGCACCGTCAAGAGCGCACTGTACCTGGATTGCGGTAGCTGCACCGCCGCCGCCGGCAATGGTGATTTTCTTTCCTTTTACGTCTACACCGTGATCAGACAGATTGCGGACAAACCCTTCCCCGTCAGTCATATGGCCGGTAAGAACACCGTCATCATTGACAATGGTATTTACCGCGCCGATGATCTGAGCTGCCGGAGAGAGACGGTCCATATACTGGCATGCGGCTGTCTTGCAGGGCATGGTTACATTCATTCCCCGCATCTTAAATGTCTTCATGGCCGCGATGGCGTCTTTTGTCTGGTCTTCCTTGATATCAAAAGCCACATATACATAGTCAAGTCCCAGCCGTGCAAAGCTGTAATTATACATAGCCGGTGAGCCGGAATGGCCTACCGGCGAACCGATCAGGGCCAGAAGGCCGGTGTGGCCGGAAATTCGATTATCCATTATTCTCCTCCTTCTGCAGAAGCTGCTCAAATTTCTGAACCAGAAGGATCAGGAGTTCCGTTACCTTTTCCATGGACTGGATGCAGATGTATTCGTATTTTCCGTGGAAATTATGACCTCCGGTGCAGAGGTTCGGACAGGGAAGTCCCATGTAGGAAAGCCTTGCGCCGTCGGTGCCGCCGCGGATGGGGCAGATCTTCGGCTGGATGGAAAGCTCCTCCATGGCCTCTTTTGCCAGATCGATCAGGTACATGTGTGGCTCGATCTTTTCTTTCATGTTGTAGTAGGAATCCTTAATCTCCGCTTCCACTGTGCCCGGACCGTATTTCTGGTTCAGGAAATCCGCAGTAAGAAGGAACTGTTTCTTCTTCTGCTCAAATTTCTCCCGGTCATGATCGCGGATAATGTAATCCATAAGGGCCTCCTCTACAGAACCGCGCATCATATCCAGATGATAAAATCCTTCATACCCTTCCGTATACATGGGATTTTCAAATACCGGAAGCATATTCTGGAATTCCATGCCGATTAACAGGGCATTCTTCATCTTTCCTTTGGCCGAACCAGGATGAATGCTGCTTCCGTGGATGCGGACTTTGGCTCCGGCTGCGTTAAAATTCTCGTATTCCAATTCTCCTAAAGCGCCGCCGTCTACCGTGTAGGCCACATCTGCACCGAATCCGGCCACATCAAAGCCATCGGCACCGCATCCTACTTCTTCATCCGGAGTAAAGCCGATTTTGATCTGGCCGTGGGGAATTTCCGGATGCTCAAGGAAGAACTGGGCCATAGCCATGATCTCGGCCACGCCGGCTTTGTCATCTGCACCCAGAAGGGTGGTTCCGTCTGTGGTGATCAGATCTTTCCCTACATAATCCAGCATATCAGGGAACTCTGCCGGATCAAGGAAAAGACCAGGGACTCCCTGCAGCGGAACAGGACTTCCGTCATAATTTTTAATGATCTGGGGCTTTACACCGCAGCCGCTGAATGCCGGAGCGGTATCCATATGGGCGATGAAGCCGAGTACCGGAACATTCCGCCGGGTATTTGCGGGAATGGATGCGGTCACATAACACTGGCTGTCCACCTTTACATCAGAGGCCCCCATGGCCTTTAATTCCTCTGCCAGAACATTGGCAAGCACGAACTGCTTTTCCGTGCTGGGAAGATGATCCTGTTCATCTTTTGACTGCGTGTCATAGGATACATAACGCAAAAATTTTTCAACTGCAGAAGACATATAAAAATTCTCCTTTTCTGTTTATAAGGTTTCTTTCTCTTTAAGTTTACATAATATTTTTATGTAAACTATACAGCACATGCAAACCGTCCTATCAGCGGTTTGCCAGCTCCCTGGTGATCTCTTCCCAGGTAATTCCCTTTTCGACCATCAGAACCATCACATGATAGAGAAAATCGGAAATCTCGTACTTAATCTCTTCCGGGTCCGGATTTTTGGCTGCGATGATGATCTCGGTGGCTTCCTCGCCGCATTTCTTTAAGATCTTGTCAATACCCTTGTCAAAAAGATAATTGGTATAAGATCCTTCTTTGGGATGAATCTTCCGGTCCTGGATTACACCGAACACTTCTTCAAATACCTTAAGAGGATTGGTCTCCCGGTATTCTTTGCTTGCCAGGGTCTGATAAAAGCAGGAATAATTTCCTGTGTGGCAGGCTGCGCCGATCTGATGCACCTTTGCCAGAAGAGTATCATTGTCGCAGTCTATGGACAAGGACTTTACATACTGATAATGTCCGGAAGTCTCACCTTTCATCCACAGCGTCTGCCGGCTTCGGCTGAAGTAAGTCATCACGCCCCGCTCTAGTGTCAGGTGAAATGCCTCTTCATTCATATAGGCAAGCATGAGAACCTGGCCGGTCTTATAATCCTGGACAATGACCGGAAGGAGGCCATCGCTGTTTAAGCAAAACTGGCTCCACTCCATTGAACTTTCCAGGGTCTCTACCGGAATCCCATCTTTCTTTAATTGCTGTTTTATGCTCATTAATGACTGCGAAGAATCTGCCGGAAATACAGCGCCGCAAACGCACGGATGAGGAAAAACATCTGAAAGACGCCCCGCATCAGCCCGGGAAAAGGACAGAAAAACAGGAAGATTTTTTTCCATCAGACGGACAGCATCACTGCTCTCCCACTTTTCGCCTAACACCAGCCGGGATGCGCCCAGCTGCAGGAATTCTTCTGCCCGGCCGGCGCAGGATGGATCCGGAAGGTATGCATAGATTTTATCACTGCCAAAATGGCTGGAAGCCTCTTTGATCAGATCCACATTATCTTCGCTGTCCATATTTAAAAATACCGCTTCTGCTCCGGCGTAAAGATATTTTTTTACATCTTCCAGACGTTTTACCCGGCCCCCGGCAATGATCGGCGTATCCACTTCCCTGGCAATCTCCTTAATCATCCCAATGGTACGATCATGATCTGCATCGTCTTCCGACAGATCTGCCAGAAACAGCAGATCCCCGCCATTGTCGCCGCAGCGGCGGAAGACACTCTCCGCAGTCATTTCTTCCATGGGTTTTCCGTCTGCCAGATCATAAGCCTTTCCATTCCGCAGGCCAATGCCTGGAATTAATACTTTTTTCTCCGTCATGGCTCTCCCATTCCTTTCTTTTGTTTTTAATCGGTATTGCTTTCCGGGCGTTTCTGGAAGCGGGCTGCCGCTTCTTTCAGATCGATCCGGTTTTCATAGAGGGCCTTTCCGATGATGGCTCCCTGGATCCCCTCCTGATAAAGATGTTCCAGATCCTCCATGGAGGATACGCCGCCAGATGCGATGATGTCAAGTCCCGTCTCCCGGGTCATCAGGCTGGTGGCCTCTACATTGGGACCGGCAAGCATTCCGTCCCGGGAAATATCCGTATAAACGATATGGCGTATTCCGTATTCTTTCATCGTAAGGGCCAGATCAAGTGCCTTTACCGAACTGGTCTTTTCCCAGCCCTGAATGGCCACCAGGCCGTCCCTGGCATCAATGCCGGCCACAATGGCTTCACTTCCGAATTCCTCTGCCAGTTCTTTTAAAAATTCCGGATTTTCCACGGCTTTTGTCCCGATGATGACCCGGCGGATGCCAAGGGAAAGCATGTGGGATACTGCTTCGCGGGAGCGGATGCCGCCGCCGATCTGGATGGGAATGGAGACAGTCTCTGCGATCCTGCGGATCACCGGTTCATTGACGGAGCGGCCGGCAAGGGCGCCGTCCAGATCCACCAGATGGAGAAAGGCAGCTCCCTGTTCCTGCCAGTGAAGTGCCACCTTCTCAGGGGTGTCCGAGTAAACCGTTATATCCTGAAATGCTCCCTGGCGGAGCCGGACGCACTGCCCGTTTTTCATATCGATTGCCGGATAAAGCTGCATATAAAGTTCCTCCTTCTGCTACAGGCTGCCCTTGGTGGATAATACGCCCTGGATGCGCGGATCCACCTGCACGGCAGCGTCCAGAGCTTTGGCAAAGGCCTTAAAGGCGCCTTCGATAATATGGTGGTTATTGGTTCCGGAAAGCTGCTTTACATGCAGGTTCATCTCCGCACCATAAGATACGGCATAAAAGAATTCCCGGATCATCTCCGTTTCCAGATCCCCTACAAACTCCCTGTCCAGAGAAAGGTCATAGACCAGATAGGGCCGTCCGCAAAGATCCAGGGCACAAAGAAGCAGAGACTCATCCATAGGCAGAATCACCGAACCGTAACGGACGATCCCCTTTTTATCTCCTGCCGCTTCCTTTATGGCCTTTCCCAGCACGATCCCGGTGTCCTCAATGGTATGGTGGGTATCTACCTGGAGATCCCCCTTTACCGAGAGCGTCAGGTCAAAGAGCCCGTGACGGGCAAAATTAATCAGCATATGGTCGAAAAATCCGATGCCGGTGGAAACATCCGCCGCGCCGTTTCCGTCCAGATTCAAAGTAAGGGAAATCTGGGTTTCCTTTGTATTTCTTTCAATATGGGCCTGTCTCATTCTGCCGTCTCCTCCTCATCCTCAAACCGCACACGGATGGAATTGGCATGAGCCGTAAGCTGTTCCGACTGGGCAAAGGCTTCGATATCCCGATGCGCTTTTCTTAAGGCATCTTTTGAGTAATAAATAATGCTGGATTTCTTTATAAAATCATCTACACCAAGGGGCGAGAAGAATTTTGCGGTTCCGTTGGTGGGAAGCACGTGGTTCGGGCCGGCAAAATAATCGCCCAGAGGCTCAGAACTGTACTCGCCGATAAAGATGGCTCCTGCATTGCGGATCTTTGTCATCACCTCAAAGGGATTCTTCGTCGCGATCTCCAGATGCTCGGAAGCGATCTCATTTGCCGTCTGGATGGCTTCATCCAGCGTATCCGTCACCAGAATATACCCGTAATTTTCCAGGGATTTTTCCAGGATCGCCCTGCGGGAAAGCGTTTCCAGGAACTGATCCACTTCTTTTGATACTGCCTGTGCCAGTTCCATGCTGGTGGTCACCAGAATGGCGCTGGCCAGCTCGTCATGTTCCGCCTGGCTTAACAGATCTGCCGCCACGTACCGGGGATTTGCCGTCTCATCGGCAATTACCAGGATCTCGCTGGGGCCGGCAATGCTGTCGATGCTTACATGGCCGTATACTGCTTTTTTTGCCAGGGCCACGAAGATATTTCCGGGGCCGACGATCTTATTTACCCGGGGAACCGACTGGGTTCCAAAGGCCAGGGCTGCAATGGCCTGGGCGCCGCCCACCTTGTAAACTTCCGTGGCACCGGCCAGGTGCGCTGCTGTCAGCGTCACCGGATTTACCTTTCCGTCTGCGCCGGGAGGCGTTACCATGACGATCCGCTCCACACCGGCCACTTCCGCCGGGATAATATTCATCAGCACCGTGGAAGGATAGGCTGCCTTTCCGCCGGGTACATACACACCCACACTTTCCAGGGCTGTGATCTTCTGTCCCAGAATGGTGCCGTCGGGCCGGCTGGAAAACCAGCTCTGGCGTACCTGCCGGCTGTGGTGATCCCGGATATTTTCCATGGATTTCTTCATAACAGAAAGAAGGGAAGGATCCACCTTGTCCATGGCTTCCTGGATTTCTTCTTCCGTTACCCGGATGGTGGAAGCATCCATTTTTGCATGGTCGAATTTTTCTGTATATTCAAAGAGCGCCTGGTCTCTGCGCATCTTTACATCATCTACGATCTGCTGCACCGTATCGGCGTACTGACCGTACTGGTTGGGGTCCCGTTTCAGGAGTCCTTCCAGGATATTCTGTTTTTTTTCTTCATCTAACCGGATGATTCTCATGCCTGCTCCTCCCTTACTAACTGCTGCATTCCCTTAATGATCCGGGAAATGCGCTCATTTTCCCTCTTCATGCTGACCTGATTGACCACCATGCGGGCCGATAAGCCGCACACCTCTTCCAAAACCACCAGCCCGTTTTCTCGGAGTGTGCTGCCGGTCTCCACAATATCCACGATCACATCGGCCAGCCCTACAATGGGAGCCAGCTCAATGGAGCCGTTTAATTTGATAATCTCCACCGTCTGGTATTTGCGGTTGTAAAAATAATCTTTGGCAATCCGCGGGTATTTGGTAGCCACCCGGATCAGTTCATGGTGTTTAAGACGCTCTTCGGCTTCTTTTGGTCCGCATACACACATGCGGCATTTTCCCATTTTTAAGTCCAGGACTTCGTAAAGTTTCCGTCCTTCTTCCATAATGGTGTCTTTTCCCACAATGCCGATGTCTGCGGCTCCATATTCTACGTAAGTGGGTACATCATTGGCCTTTGCCAGGAAAAAACGTATGCCAAGTTCCTCATTCACAAAGATCAGCTTCCTGGAGGATTTGTCCTTCATCTCCTCGCAGCTGATTCCCATCTGCTCGAAAAGTTCCATGGCCTTATTTGCCAGTCTGCCCTTGGCCAGGGCTACGGTAATTTCTCTCATTCCGACCTCCTTATTCCTCACTGCCAAGATATTCGGACATGGGGATCTGATCACACTGTCCGGTTTTTACATTGAATGCCTGTACCGCCAAGCCGTCTCCTGCCACGTAAAGGACATTGGAAAGCCCGCTTTCTGCGGCTGTTTTCAGATAATCTTCCAGTGACGGCGTCTTGTGCTTCCGCTGGAACTGGACAGAAAAGGAATGGCTGCGGAAATGTTTTGCCAGACGGATGGCCGGAACTCTGGCAGAGACATCAAAAAGGATCATGGTGTTTGTTTCATTTACCGGAAGAGAGATTCCCTGGCTTGCCAGGGCCATCAAAAGCCGGTCAACTACAATGGCAAATCCTACAGCAGGGGCGCTTTTCCCAAACTGCTCCAGAAGCCGGTCATAGCGGCCGCCGGTGACAATGTAATCGCCAGTGCCGTAGGTATAGGCTTTGAAAATAATGCCGGTGTAGTACTGATATTTGCTTAACATGCCAAGATCAAAGGAGATGTAATCGGAAAGCCCGTAATTCTCCATGATGGCATGAACCTTCTCCAGACGCTCAATGGCAAAAAGAGCCCGCTTATTGGTAGTCATGGCCCGGGCCTCCCGAATCCGGTCAATGGAACCGAAAAGCTGGGGAAGTTTTAAAAATACGGCCTTCTGCTCCTGGGAAATGGATGTGGCATCTAAAAGTTCCTCCACCCCGAAAAAGTTTTTATTTTCTATCAGTTCCCAAAGCTGCTCCTGGGTCTCTTCGTCCAGGCCGGATTCCTCCACCAGGCCCCGGTAGAATTCCACCTGCCCAAGTTCCACCTGGAAATCCTTAAGACCAGAAGCTTTCAGGCAGTCGATCACCATGGCGATCATCTCCGCATCGGCATCGCTGGAGTCATCTCCGATCATCTCTGCTCCGGTTTGTGTGGTCTCTTTCAGCCGTCCCTGGTAGCTGGTATTGTTGGTGTAGGTACGCTCCAGGTAGCAGAGGCGCAGAAGACTGTTTTCTTCCGGGAAATATTTGGAGACGCACCGGGCAATGGCCGGCGTCATGTCGGGCTTCAGCACCAGGGTGCTGTTGTCACGGTCAAAGAATTTAAACATCTCCCTGGAGCTTACGCTTCCCCGATCCCTGCTGAAAATATCAAAATATTCAAAGGAAGGCGTTTCGATATGCTGATATCCGTACTGATACAGCGTTTTTAAAATCTGTTCCTGAACCTTTAGCTTCTGACGGCATTCTGCGCCGTATATATCCCGGACCCCCTCCGGCGTATGGATTAATTGAATGGCCATGGTATCTCCTTTTTTCACATTCTTTTATGCTGCGGCAGACCGATTCCTTCGCTTTCGCGTGGTGCAGTGCTACCATAACAGCGTGTTTATTCATTATATGGGAGAAATGGCTGGTTGTCAACCAGATCTTCCCATTTCCTTCCGCTCCAGGTCACGACTTAACGGCTCCAGATAGTGAACCAGCATGTCTCTGTGGGCCCGGATCCGGTAAGAGGGATCGATTTCCTGATATGTAAAACTTTTTCGTCCTCCCGTCTCCATCCGGTTCCAGAAGTATGCCACATGATCGAAAGGCAGGTAATAGATTTCATTTTTTCCCGTATAAGAAAGAATGATGAATGCCGCTCCACCCTGTTTTTCAAATTCCCTCATGAATGCTATCTGATGAGGATGAATGTTATGGAGAGGGAACGTGTCAGTCCGGCATTCCTTTGCATCAAAACACACCGGAATTCCCTGGACTACGCCAATGTAGTCCACCGTGCTCTTTTGGTCAAAGTAAGCCAAAGTGATATGCCGGCTGGTCTTGTCAATCTCAATTGGGGTGATAGGGGTGGGAATCTTCTGGATCAGCGCCAGCCCCTTTTCCCGGTAGCTGTCATTGGTGTGATTGATCAGATCTTCCAGTCCGGAGCCTCTTAATCCGCGGGTATGCCAGGTCCCCATAATTTCCTCCCTTCCTTCCGCCGAAATCCGACAAGACGCGTCACCGGCGCGTCTTGCTGGATACTTCGTAATAAAAAAGAAGCGCTGCCTTCTGGAATTTGCTCCAAAGCGGCAGCGCCCTTTTCTTCCGGTCTTCGCTGATTTTATGCTTCCTCACGGAATCTTCTGGCCTGCTCCTCGATAAGAGCCTGGTCCTCAAAATAATTGATCTTCATGGCACGTTTTACCTTTGCCAGTGTCTGAGCAGCTACCGCTTCTGCCTTGCGGCTGCCTTCCTCCAGCATCCGGTATACAGCGGGGATATCCTTTTCGAATTCCTTTCTCCGCTGACGGATGGGCGCCAGTTCATCCTGCATCACATTATTTAAGAATTTCTTTACCTTTACATCGCCAAGGCCGCCTCTGGTATAATGGGCCTTTAATTCATCCAGGTTCTTATAGTCCGGCAGGAACTTTTCGAAATGTTCATCCCGGCAGAAGGCGTCAAGATAAATAAATACAGGATTTCCCTCTACCTGGCCGGGATCCTCTACCCGCAGATGATTGGGGTCTGTAAACATGGACATGATCTTTTTGCGCACTTCTTCTTCCGTATCGGAAAGATAGATGCAGTTCCCCAGGGACTTGCTCATCTTGGCCTTTCCGTCGATGCCGGGAAGGCGCAGGCAGGCCTTGTTCTCCGGAAGAAGGATCTCCGGCATAACCAGTGTGTCCCCGTACACGGAATTAAACTTGTGGACGATCTCGCGGGTCTGCTCGAGCATGGGCATCTGATCTTCCCCTACCGGCACTGTGGTGGCCTCAAAAGCCGTAATATCGGCTGCCTGGCTGATGGGGTAAGTAAAGAAACCTACCGGAATGCTGGTCTCAAAATTGCGCATCTGAATTTCTGATTTTACCGTAGGATTCCTCTGGAGACGGGATACCGTAACCAGATTCATATAGTAAAAGGACAGCTCGCACAGCTGTGGAATCTGGGACTGGATAAACAAGGTGGATTTTGCAGGATCCAGACCTGCAGACAGGTAGTCAAGGGCCACCTCGATAATATTCTGACGCACTTTCTCCGGATTATCCGCATTGTCCGTAAGAGCCTGGGCATCGGCGATCATAATGAAAATCTCATCGTATTCTCCGGAATTCTGCAGTTCGACCCTGCGCTTTAAAGAGCCTGCATAATGGCCTACATGAAGCTTACCTGTGGGTCTGTCGCCTGTTAAAATAATCTTTCCCATAAATGTATGTTCCTTCCAATTTTAAATCATATTTATTACTATAACGCCCGAAACTTAGGATGTCAAGATATCAGGGCGCCGGGTCAGGGATCCTGTCAGGAGAAAGGCTTAAAATCTTCGCCTTCCGACACCCTGGAAAAGGTTCCGGGCAGAGGTGCAATGAAGGTCTTTCCGCTTATCTTTTCTAACGGAGCCGGCAGATCTGGCATCACCAGTTTCCAGGAATGGAGCATCTGGCTTCGGATGCCGTATTTTTGCCGCACGGTTTCATTGACCCCCGGATCCCCGTACTTATAATCCCCCAGAATGGGATGTCCGATGGAGGCTAAATGCGCGCGGATCTGGTGGGTTCTTCCTGTAATCAGAGTGACCGTAAGAAGGGTATAGCGCTCATTTCCCGACGTGGGCACGTATTCGGTCATAATGGGGGTGCTGTCGGGAAGCTCCCCTGCAGATATGGTTACCTGGTTTGTCTGGGCATCTTTTTTCAGGAAGCCGGTGATCACCTGCCGTTCCTTTACCTGGCCGGCCACGATGCACTGATAATATTTATGGAGGCTCCGGTCTTTAAATACCGCCGACATGATCTGCAGGCCGGCCAGGGATTTCCCTGCAACCACAAGACCGCTGGTATTCCGGTCCAGCCGGTTGCAGACTGCCGGACGGAAGGTTCTTAACTGAGCCGGCGAAATATGCTGTGATTCGATTAAGTAGTTGATCACAGCCTCCACCAGGGAAAAATCCGTATCCTTTGCCTTCTGGGACAGCATTCCGGATGGCTTGTTCACCAGAAGGATATGCTCATCTTCATAAATAATGGAAAGGCGCGTTTTCTGTTCCGGTGATCTGGTGGGCAAAACAGGAACAGCCGGCTTTTTTGAAAATTTTTCGATGGTTTCATCGGAAAGGAACAGCTGGATCTCATCCCCTTCTTTCAGCCGCTCAGAGCCGTCACACTTTTTTTTGTTCAGAGTGATGTTTTTCTTCCGCATCATTTTGTAGAGGAAGCTTTTTGGAGCCTGGTCCAGGTACTTGGATAAAAGCTTATCCAGGCGCTGGCCGGCTTCATTTTCGTTTACGTTTAATACCTGCATAACCGCAAGAGTCCTTTCTACATGGATAAGGTCTTTAAAAGGTCTGCCGCGTATCCCACGCTTCCGTCATCCTCATATCCGTCAGCCGGCTTAAGACTCGCTGCCCGGCGGAAAAAGGCTTTTTCATCGGCAATGACCTTGACATTGGGATCCAGCTTGTGGGAACGGAATACCTCATTTAAATAGTTTTCCGCCTTCCGGATATCTGCTTTTGGATTGGAACAGAAACAGTATACACCGGTGGGATGGACCAGTATGCCGTCCATAGGCAGGATCTGCTCCCTGGAAGTGAGGATCAGGTCATAAAGCACCGTACACTTTTCTTCATAAGGATTCAGCTTCCGGTAAAATTCCTTTTTCGGTGTCCAGAAACGTATGGAAGCCAGAAAAGGCACAGCCACATTAGCTGTGGGAAGAACAGAGACAATGGCCATAACGGTCAGTACATTTTTATAAGCCTCTCCCTCAACAAGTGCTCTGGCTCCAAGCTGGATGAGAATCGCGGCAGCACCCAGGGCCACCTCTGCGATCTGAATGTATTTGCGGCGGTTGCGGCAGCCGTACTGCCCTTTTGCCGCTCCTTTTATCTTCATGGTAAATTTCCACCTATCTCTGGTTATTCCTGCGGGGGAGCCGTGTTTTGGGCGGCTGCCCGCATGTCAAGGGCTTCCCAGCCCTTTAAGATCAATGAATGGGGAAGAAGCTTTGCAAAGAAAGAAAAAAGCTTCATTAACGGGCCGTACACCGAAACGCTTCTCCCGGCAGCGCTGTCCCGTATGGCCTTTCGGACAACCTTCACCGGATCTGCCATGGAAAGCCGTTTGTAAAGGGGGATCTGGCTGAAAGCGCCGGCAGTATCAAAAAATTCTGTCTTTACCGGTCCCGGGCAGACTGCCGTCACACAGATACGGCGGCTTTTTAATTCCACGTTCAGGGCACGACTGTAGCTTAAGACAAAGGATTTTGTGGCTGCATAAATGGCAAAGCGGGGCTGGGGAAGAAAAGCGGCAGAGGATGCAAACTGCAGGATCCGCCCATTGTCTGCCATGTAGGGAAGCACCATATGGGTGACGGTACAGAGGGCCTGGCAGTTTAACCGGATCATGCCGGCCTCCGTCTCCAGGGGAAGCGATCCCACCGGTCCGATTTTTCCGAATCCGGCGGCATTTACCAGAAAGAGAACTTTTGGTTTTTCCTCCTCCAGAGCCATCTTAAGGCGCTCTAACTGGATCCGGTCCGTGATATCTGTGGGAAACAGACGGAGAGATACGGGGAGCTGGCCTTTTAGGGCCTCCATCTTCTCTTTCCGCCGTGCAATCAGCCAGATTTCATCCAGATACCGGCCGTACCGGTCCGCCAGCTGGACAGCACATTCCATACCCATTCCGGAGGAAGCTCCGGTTATCACTGCAATTCGCATGCTTCCACATCCTTTCGCTAATGATTTAAGATTTCCAGGTAATCCGTAATAAAATAATCGGCAAGCCGTTCCTTTTCCGCCTGCATTTTTCGTGAACAGAGATCATCTACTGCCACCACAGTCATGCCGGCAGCTTTCCCTGCCTGGATCCCGGCCGGCACATCTTCAAATACCAGGCAGACTTCCGGTGCCGTGCCAAGTTCTTTGGCCACCTTAAGATAAATATCCGGAGCCGGTTTTCCCATAGCAACCTCACAGCCGGTGGTGATATTAGAAAAATATCCGCCGATCTCAAGTGCGGTGAGAACGGCATCTACGATAGGGCGGCCGTTGCTGGTGGCGATTCCCATGGGAATGCCCTGAGATTTCAGATAGCTGAGAAATTCACCGGCTCCCTTTTTTAAGGGAACCTGCGTCCGGTATTTGTCGATGGACATCCGGGTCCATTCTGCCTTAATCTCTTCTACCGGATCCGGTATGGCGAAACGCTCCTTAAAGTACAGGGCCGTCTCAGAAAAACTCATGCCTTCGATCGCCTTTTGAAGCCCCGGCGGGCAGGAATAGCCGAACCGGCCCAGATATTCGATATCGATGGCCTCCCACATCCACATGGAGTCCACCAGAGTGCCGTCCAGATCAAAGATCACGGCTTTTTTATTGGTTAAAATCTCATGCATTGCTCAGTTTCCTCAATTCTTCATCTGTCAGAGGCCGGCACTGACCGGGAGAAAGGGTTTCATCCAGAACCAGCGGCCCCATGGAAAGGCGCTTTAAATAAACCACCCGGCATCCCAGGGCTTCAAACATCCGCTTCACCTGATGAAACTTTCCTTCCCGGATCGTTAAGCGGACCTGGCTTTCGTCGTCGCCTTTTCTATCTTCCAGGATCTCCAGAAGGGCAGGAAGGGTGCAGAGTCCGTCCTCAAGCACCAGCCCCTGTTCCATGCGGGAAACGGCATCCTGTGGAAGCCTTCCCTGGATCCTGGCATAATATACCTTGTCCACATGTTTTCTGGGCGAAAGAAGCCGGTGAGCCAGGTCTCCGTCATTGGTGATCAGAAGGAGCCCTTCCGTATCCACATCCAGGCGTCCTACCGGGAAAAGGTCTTTTCGCTTTGCCTGTGGGATCAGTTCCAGGACGGTGGGATACCGTCCGTCCTCTCTGGCGGAGACGGTGCCGGCCGGTTTGTTTAACATGTAATATTCCATGGAAACGTACTGAACGGTCCTGCCGTCTGCCGTGACGGTGTCTGTCTGTGGATCAATCTTCCGATCGCTTTTTAATTCCGTTTTTCCGTTTACCAGGATCCGCCCTTTCCGGGCCATCTCCTTGATCTGGCTTCGCGAACCCACGCCCATTTCACCCAGAAATTTGTCTAATCGCATCTGTGCCATTACTGTTCTCTCCTGCTTCTGCCTTTCTGCACTTTTTTACCCGCTGGCATTAGACATACCGCCAGCCGGGGTAATACTTATTCTTTAAAAAACGGCCGGCGTCCTTGGCCCAGCCCAGAGGGAATTCATCCAGACATACCAGACGCCACCCTTCCCGTCCGCCTTCCGGCCCGGCATCCACAGACTCGCCCTTCAGGTATCGGAGCACACGCGCATCCTGGTAAGGAAGGTGCAGAGATGCAGAAATCTGCTCCGGCTTCAGCGCCATGGCAAGGGCTTGAGAAGGCTCAAACCTTCCCCGGCGGGCCTGACCTAAAAGCAGGCCGCTGCGGAGGATCCGAAGTCCTCCGGTTTCCGGGAATCCTTGGGGAATGGCATACAGATTCTCACCGATCAGAGACAGTCTCTCCGGATTAAAGAGCGCTGCCAGGCCATCCCCCGGCGCCAGATTCAGGGCATGGGAAAAATGCAGGAACGCTTCTCTGGCGTCCGCCTCTTTTTTTTCTGCCGCAATTTTCCCTGCGGTGCTTTTTTCCGCGGTATTTCTTCCCGCCGTGTTTCTTCCCGCGATGTTCCTTCCTGCCGTGTTTCTGCGGCTGCGGGAGGCTTTTTCTTCGGAAGATTTTCGGACCGGACTCCATTCTGCTGTTTTCGGCACAGCAGAAACGGCGTCCGGACGTTCCTTTTTCTGAAAGAGAGCCAGAAAATGCCCTTCACCGTTAATCTTATGTGGGAAAAGCCGCAGGACGCCGGGAAGGCCAAAGCCAGGGGAAGCACCCTCAAAAAGCGGAAGGGGAACCAAGGATAACTCCGGCACATTTTCCAGAAGGAATTCTGCATTGGCCTCATCCTCTTCCGGTGAGAAAGTACAGGTAGAATAAAGAAGATATCCCCCCGGCCGCAGCATAGAGGCAGCCTGCAGAAGGATCTCCCGCTGGATAGGAGCATAGTAAGCCGGTCCTTTTTCCATCCAGTCTTTCACCATTTCCGGTTCTTTCCGAAACATCCCTTCGCCTGAACAGGGCGCGTCCACAAGGATTTTATCAAAAAATTCCGGAAGCGCCTGGGCAAGCCGTTCCGGGGTCTCACCGGTAACACAGATGTTGGGAATCCCCCACAGTTCCAGATTTTTAAGGAGCGCCCGGGCACGGGAGGCACTGATGTCATTGGCCCAGAGGAGTCCCCGGCCTTTTAATCTTGCTCCAAGTTCCGTGGCTTTTCCGCCGGGGGCCGCGCACAGATCCAGCACCCGGTCCCCCGGTTCCACCGGAAGGCAGCTGGCCGGCGTCATGGCACTGGGTTCCTGAAGATAATACAGACCCGCGTAGTAAAGAGGGTCTTTTGAAGCCTGCCAGTCATCAGGCTGGTAAAAGCCGTTCCGGATCCAGGGCACCGGCCTTAAACTGCGGCCGCAGAGGGCCGGAAAGGCACCTGCGGCAATCTTTTTTTCATTTACCCGCAGGCCGCGGCTCCACGGCTTTTCAAAGGAGGCCAGATAATCATCATATTCGCTGCCTAAAAGGGCCTCCATTCGTTTCGTGTATTCATAAGGAAGATCAATGGATTTCAATGTGTCACATTCCTCTTTCTGCAGTTAATATTTCTTACCGTCTGCCCCGCAAAGCTGTACAGAATCTGAACCTCAGAAATCTGCCCTGGTGCGGAAGGATTCGCTGAAGCGGAGAATCCAGTAAGGATTTACGCTTAATTCGTAATAATGTTCTGTGGGAATGTAAATCCCAAGGTGAAGGTGGACGTCAAACATCCCCACGGTTCCCTCACTCCCATATCCGGAGTCTCCCATAAATCCAAGGAGGGTCCCGGACTGTACGGTGTCGCCGGTCTGCCAGCTGCGGCTGTAGCTGTACAGATGAGCATAGTAAAAATAAGCGCCGGAGGGAGTACGGATGCCTATGCGCCATCCGCCTTTTTCCAGCCATCCCACCTGCTCTACAGTTCCGGCAGTCATGGAAAGTACGGGATAAAATCCCCGTGGCATGGCGTTTCCCATAAGGTCGCAGCCTTCATGAATCCGCTCTCCGCCGTATGTTCTGCCTTCTCCAAAGGTGTCCGAATAGGTGATATCCGGCGTTTCCGCATTTACGGACAAAGGTACGGGAAAACAGGAAATATCCGAAAGGATCATGGTATAGGCCTGTTTCAGAGCTTCGTATTCTTCCGGCTTTGTCCGGAGAAGATCTCTGCGGATCTCCTGCCAGTTTTCGGTGTTCTTATTTTCGCCTTTTAAAGGACGCAGATCGTAATTGGCAGAAATCATCAGGGCAGTCAGCCGGTCATAGTCCGGCGGCTCGCTCAAAATCCAGTCTCCCAGCTGCATCTGCCGGAATTCCATGGTTTCCAGAGTATCTGCATCTAACTGGCTGTAATCGGGATTCTGAACCAGATATCCGGAGAAAGCAGCGGTATAGACTGCCAGGAAAAGAAGCAGGATCAAAATCATAGTTTTCTGCCGCCTGATCATATAATGTGTTAATTATATATACGCATTTCAGGCGGAGAAAAAAACGTGAACGAAAAAAAAACGCTTTCTGCCGGCAGGTGGGCAGTCATAACCGGAATGCTGCTGCTTTTATGCTTCCCTGCACTTTCTCTGGAAGGTGCCAGAAAGGGACTCCTTCTCTGGTACAATACCGTTCTCCC
>DVKS01000203.1 GCA_018715905.1 Candidatus Caccovicinus merdipullorum
TCAAACCATTTGAAAAGGAAAAACCCCGGAAACCGCGTAGTTCCGGGGTTTTTGACCACTTTTGATAAAGTTTAGCGCTTGCTGAACTGCGGAGCGCGACGGGCAGCCTTGAGGCCGTACTTCTTTCTCTCCTTCATTCTCGGGTCTCTGGTTAAGAAGCCAGCCTTCTTTAATACAGGACGGAAATCAGCGTCTGCCTGTAATAATGCACGGGAAATGCCGTGACGGATAGCGCCTGCCTGTCCGGAGAAGCCGCCGCCGTGAACATTTACTAAAACATCGAATTTATCGGTGGTCTCGGTCGCTGCCAGAGGCTGACGAACGATGGTCTTTAAGGTCTCTAATCCTAAATACTCATCAATATCTCTCTTATTGATGGTGATCTTTCCAGTGCCGGGTACTAAATATACTCTGGCGATAGATTTTTTTCTTCTGCCGGTTCCGTAAAACTTGTTAGCCATTGTTTCTTCCTCCTTCCAACACACTCAATTAAAATGTTAAAACTTCTGGTTTCTGTGCAGCCTGCTGATGATCCGGGCCTGCGTACACATGAAGCTTATTCAGCATGCTTCTTCCCAGAGGTCCCTTTGGAAGCATTCCCTTAACAGCTAACTCTACAACCTTCTCCGGCTTCTTAGCCATCATCTCACGTAAGGTGGTCTCTTTCATGCCGCCTACGTAATCGGAGTGATTGTAATAAATCTTCTGATCCAGCTTCTTGCCGGTTACTTTAACATGCTCTGCGTTTACGATGATCACATAATCGCCGCAATCCATATGCGGGGTGAAGATCGGCTTATTCTTGCCTCTTAAAACCTTGGCTACTTCAGAAGCCAGACGTCCTAATGTATATCCGGTAGCATCTACTACGTACCATTTTCTCTCAATCGTCGCCGGACTGGCCATAAAACTCTTCATGGTATAACCTCCTGTGAAAAATCCAACTTATCACTTTCTATCGTTCTCAAAAGATGCTCTCCGGGGCTTTGGTAAGCAAGCTTTTGCCTAACGTCACAGTTATTTATTATATTATATAGGAAATGGCATGTCAAGCATTTTTTTCTGGTTTTCCGCTCATTTCCCCGTCCATTTCCTTCTCTTTTCCATTCTCTGCCTCTGCCGCAAACCACTGCCGCCCAGGTTCTTTTTTGCAGAAACCATAACTCCCATACAATTGTGCAGCTGCCCGATTGGAATCTGCTACAATAAGGGATAACGATTCAAGCCCCCGATCTGCAGCCAGGTTTTCGCAGGCTGCCAGGGCCCTTCTTCCCAGTCCTTTTCCCCGCCATTCCTGGCAGATTCCGATCATGTCAATATCCAGGCACTTTTTCTCTTCCTGCTCGATCAGCACCACAATGCCAATCCTCTCATCCCCCTGACAGATCCAAAAGAACCGGCTTCCGTCCTTCTCCTCTTCATCCACAATCTCGATATCGTAAGTAGAGGAATTGGGAACAGAATAAAAAATCGCATTCATCATACGACACCAGGCCTCCCGCTCCGTTCTTTCCTCTCCAAGACATTCCAGGCGCACCCCTTCTATACGGCAGGAAATTTCCACCGCCTTTTCCATCTTCCAGAACTGGTGTACCCTACGGATCCGATAAAAACCATACTTCTGTCCATTCTGGAGCCGTTCCTTCCCTGTTTCCCCGTCTGCAAGATAAATATGCTCTGCGCCGTTTCGCGAAGCCTGGCGCATTACCCGATACACCAGGCCCGGAAATTCCGTATCCTGGCATCGATCGATGATCAGGTAAGCTTTCCCCTTGGGAACAATCTCCTTCTGGATCAGGTGATAGGACCAGTATTTATTCTGTCCGCAGATTTCCGGCCGAAGAGAATCTTCATAATCCAGGCTCACAAGGGCAAGGCCCCTTGCCGGGAGAGTGGGCCCTGCTGCCTGCCGGTTCCTGGCATCCAAAATCTCCTCCACCTTCTCCGGCGGATACAGTCCTGTTCCCACCCGCAGAAGGGTGCCTGCCAGGATCCTCACCATATTATAGAGGAAACCGCTTCCGGAAACCCGTATAGTTATCACATCATCGCTTCCCCGCTCCACCGTCAGGCTGTATATGGTGCGCACCGTATCCTCCACCTGGGTGCGGACCGTGCAGAAACTTTTAAAATCATGCTCTCCCACCAGATAAGAAGCCGCCTGACGCATTTTTTCCACATCAATAGGAAAATAGCAAAAATACGTATACAGGCGGCTTACCGGCATCTCCATTTTGCGGTTTAAGATCCGATATTCATAAGTTTTCGTGCAGTTCTGCTTCCTGGGATGCCAGTCATCCGGCACCTGGCAGGAGGACTGGATCCGAATATCTTCCGGAAGCCTTTGATTCAGTGCATAGCAGATCTTGTCTGCCGGCATCCTGTTTTCCGTGTCGAAAACCGCCACATTCCCCATGGCATGAACGCCGGAATCCGTGCGGCTGGCTCCGATCACGGCAATAGGCTCCCCCAAAAGTTCCGTCAGTGTCCGGTTCAGCACTTCCTCAATGGACACTCCATTATTCTGAAGCTGCCATCCATGATAATTGGTGCCATCATAGGCCACCACTAATTTTACCCGCTTCATCTGTCCTCCTGTCTGTTCTTCATCCTTAACTTTTCGTTTTTGTCTTCCCGCGTTCTTCTGATCCCAGAACCCTCCGTTGTATCATCGCCAGCTATATCATCGCCAGTCCGATCATAGCCGCCAGATAAAGAAGCTCTGCCCCATAAGCAGCCCGGTCCCTGGACTGATAGCGCAGCGGCTTCATCTTCGTCCGCCCGCTTCCGCCCCGGTAGCATCTGGCTTCCATAGCCATGGCCAGATCTGTAGCCCGGCGGAAAGCAGAGATAAATAAGGGCACCAGAAGAGGTACCATCGCCTTCGCCTTCTGGATCAGGTTTCCGCTTTCAAAATCTGCACCTCTGGCCATCTGGGCCTTCATGATCTTATCCGTCTCCTCCACCAGGATAGGAATAAAGCGCAGGGCAATGGACATCATCATGGAAATTTCGTGGACCGGCACGCCCACCTTTCCCAGAAATCCAAGGCTCTTTTCCAGGCCGTCCGTCAGTTCATTGGGTGTGGTGGTCAGTGTCATGATGGTGGAACCCAGCACCAGATAAATCAGCCGCACTGCCATAAAGGCCGCCGTCCGCAAACCCTCCCAGGTGATCCGGAAGATCCACACCTGCACCAGCACCTGTCCGTCAGTCAGAAACAGATTAAAGCTGACGCTGATCAGCAGAAGGATAAGGATCCCCCGCAGCCCCCGAACCATAAAGGAAAAGGGCACTTTTGTAAGGCGGATCACCAGTGCCAGAATCACCGTAGCCAGAAGATAGCCCCAGATATTATCTGCCACAAAAAGGGAGATAATAAACACCATGGTTCCAAAAAGCTTCGTCCGCGGGTCCAGCCGGTGAACCGGCGAATCCACCGGGTAATATTGTCCTAATGTAATATCTCGCAGCATATTTTTTAACTCCTATCATTGCCGTCTTTCGGTCAATGTCTCTGTTGTTTCTTCAGCGCCTCCAATATAGCATCCCGGGCCTCGGCTACTGTGGTCAAGTCATCGGCAATCTCTACTCCATGCTCCCGCAGTTCATGCACCACATACGTAATCTGCGGTGCAGCCAGTCCCATTTTCTCCAGTTCCTTATAATGCTTAAACACCTCTTTGGGCACATCGTCAAAAATCTTTTCCCCGTGATTCATCACGATCAGGCGTCCCGCATACCGTGCCATATCCTCCATGCTGTGGGAAACCAGGATAATGGTCATCCCCTTCTCTTTATGAAGCTGGGAAATCTTATCCAGAATCTCATCCCGCCCTTTAGGGTCTAATCCCGCTGTAGGCTCATCCAGAATGAGGACCTCCGGCTTCATAGCCAGCACACCGGCAATGGCTACCCGCCGTTTCTGTCCGCCGGAAAGTTCAAAGGGCGACTGCTCATAAAAACTTTCATCTAAACCAACCAGAGTCAGCGCCTCTTTCGCCCTAGCTTCGATCTCCTCCTTATCCAGTCCCAGGTTCTTTGGCCCAAAGCACACATCAGAAAATACATCAACCTCAAACAACTGATACTCTGGATACTGAAATACCAGCCCCACCTTGCTGCGAAGCTTTTTCATATCGTATCCATCCGAATAAATATTCTCTCCATTATAATAAACCGCTCCGCTGCTGGCCCGAAGCAGGCCGTTCAGATGCTGGATCAGCGTGGATTTTCCCGATCCTGTGTGGCCGATGAGCCCTACAAACTCGCCATCCTCAATGGTAAAGTTCACATCCTTCAGCGCATACTGGCTGAATGCCGTCCCTTCCCCATAAATATAATTAAGATGTTCCACCTTAATCGACATGTTCCGCTTCCTCCCTTTCGCCGTACCGGCGCCCAAACAGCGGAAGCAGATTCTCCATCAGTTCCTTTCTGGTAAGGATTCCATCCGGCAGATCTACTCCCGCCTTTTTCAGTTCATAAGCCAGTTCTGTCACCTGCGGCACATCCAGGCGGTAGGATTTTAATTCCTCTACACGGGAAAAGATCTGACGGGGCGTGCCATCCATAACAATCTTTCCATCATCCATCACGATCACCCGGTCCGCATGGACTACTTCTTCCATATAGTGCGTAATCAGCAGAACGGTAATTCCCTCCCGCTTATTCAGCTCCCGGACCGTGCGGATCACATCCTTGCGGCCGTTGGGATCCAGCATGGCCGTAGGCTCATCCAGAACAATACACTGGGGACGCATGGCCATGACTCCGGCAATTGCCACCCTTTGCTTCTGTCCGCCGGAAAGCTTATTTGGCGACTTCATTCGGTAAGCAGTCATCCCCACAGCTTCCAGACTCTCATCCACCCGCTTCCAGATCTCTTCTGTGGGCACTCCCAGATTCTCCGGTCCGAATCCCACATCCTCCTCCACGATATTCCCGATAATCTGATTATCCGGATTCTGGAAAACCATTCCTGCCGTCTTTCGGATATCCCAGATGTGGGATGTGTCACTGGTATCCATATCGGAAATCCAGACCGTTCCTTCGGTGGGAAGAAGGATTCCGTTGACCTGCTTGGCAAAGGTGGACTTTCCCGAGCCGTTATGGCCCAGAATCGCTACAAAATCCCCCTTCTTGATATCCACGCTCATATCATCAATGGCCCGGTTCACCTCTTCGATCCGATCCTCCTCATCTCTCCGGATATAATCAAAGATCAGCCGGCTTGCTTTTATAATTCCCATATATGACCTCACTCATATCATTCTGCCAGTCATTAGAATGGCAGCACCTCGCGTTGCAATACAATTCGTTTTTACATTGTAGTTGATTCTCATCCATTAGTCAAGAAGCGGAACGCAATGATATAAAAACAGGAACGCATCCGCCCCTTGTGTAAGGCCTGTGCGTTCCTGTCTCTCTTCGTCTTTTCCTGTCTGTTATCCGGCTTTTTCAAAAAAACTACGAAGCCGCAATATACTTCCCATCACTTCCAATCTGATAGATCCCGTCAATAACCGTATTTACCGCCATGGAGCCGTCCGGATTCAGATAATACCACTCACCAGGCGTAAACTGAATCCATCCGGTGACCATGATGCCGCTTTCATTAAAGTAATACCAAAGCCCGTTTACCTGCAGCCACTGGGATATTGTCATCTCGCCCTGTTCATTCATATAATACCAGGAACCGGTTTCCGGATCCTGGAACCATCCGGTGACTGCATAGCCGTCAGCATTAAAATAGTACCACTGACCCATGATCATCAGCCACTGGGAAGCCGGGTAGGTTCCATCTGCCTTCTGGTATTTCCGGCCTTCCTGATAGTTTTTCCAGCTGCCGTCTACTTCGCCCATTTCCTCTTCACTTACTGTCAGCACATCCTCTGACGGAACGTATTCTCCCGTAAGCAGATATTCCCTCTCAGAAGCGCTGTCGCCCTTGGCCCGTACTTCATAATAATAATCTCCGCCGGAAGTAATGTAGGAACTTAAGTCAACCGTGGTGCCGGACACCTCCAGAGTCTTGATCAAAGAACCGTCCTGATAAAGACGCAGTTCGTAAACAGAAGCGTACTCCACTTTCTTCCAGCTGGCACGGGTCTTGTTCAGATCACTCCATCCGGCCTCTTCCGTCATGCCCAGCTGCACCACCGGCGTGTAGCGGATGGTAACCTGAAGGGTGGATGGATCGTCCTCCTCAGACTTGGCGCTTCGGAAATCGGCTCCGCTTACCGTACACTTGCTGCTCTTATAGCTGCTTTCAAATTCCCGTCCATCGTCTGCGGTAATAGTCAGATAGCCAAAAACCGTCTTGCCCGGTTTCCAGTCTTCCACATCCTTGCTCCAGCTGATATCAGACAGCTGGCAGCTGGAAGGCGACACGGAAATCGAAGGTTCAAGTATCGTTCCCTCCTCCAGAGAATCTTCTACTGTGATCCGCAGACTGCTTATGGTGCTTGCTCCATAAGCGGTAAATGCCGCAGTCGTCAGCGCCATTGCCGCAGCCACTCCTGTTAACAAACTTCTGATTCCACGCCTCATGTCCATCCTCCTGCTTTCCCATTTGATATTGGGTTCAAATAAAGTTCGATCCCTTTGATGCCGGATTGTTTATTTTATCCATACTCCATTTTCATTGATCCAGAATCCGTCAACGAAAGTATTGGCTGCCATAATCCCGGTGCCTGGATAGAAATAATACCAGCTGCCATTTACCTGGAGCCAGCCCTCCGCTCGGATTCCGGCATCATTCAGATAATAATAATTTCCATCCTGAAGGAGCCAGTGATTCTTCACCAGAATGCCCTCATACTGATCCGGCGTAGGATTCAGATAATAAAAGGTATTCCCGGCCTGGACCCATCCGGTGACCATGGCTCCGGAACTATCAAGATAATAGGTAAAGCCGTTCCGGTTCTGCCATCCGGTCAGCATCCAGCCATTGGAATCAAACAGATACCATTTGCCGTTCCAGGAAAGCCATTCATCTTTGGGACTGCTGCCGTCCGGATAGCGGAAATACCACCGGTCTCCGCTCTGGATCCAGCCTACGTTCGTGGTTCCGCCGGAAGCAGTAATGCCTTCCTGCCGGCCGGTTCCGTCTGACACATCCTCTTCCGGCAGATATACTTCGTCTGACACTGCCCAGTCACTGCGCTTTCCGTAACTGTGTGAGTCCTCGGGTATCGTGCGTACCTTGAAGTAGTAACTGCCTTTCTTCGTCATGTACGGATAAAAGTCATAGCTTGTGCCGGAAGTCTCCACTTTATGGACCTGTGAACTTCCCCGGTAAAGAGCCACCTCATAATAACCGGAAGTGGAACCGCTGCTGCTGATCCGCCATCTGGCCTTTCCGTATCCGGAACCGGTCCAGTAAGCTTCCTCCGGCATATCATACTGTCCTTCCACAGGATCCAGTTCCAGGGTGACGATCAGATCACCGCCGCTGACGGTTGCGGATTTAAAAGTGCCGCCGTTGATCTTTACATTGCTGGAATAATAACCGCCGCGGAATCTTCTCTCATCCGGATCTGTGGGCTCCAGGCGCACCCGCATGCGCGGCGTATCTCCTACCTTTATGGTTTTCGTGGTAGAAGTAATCCACTGTGCGCTTTCCACAGAATAATAATTGCTGCTGACATATACATAGGCACAGTCCGAACTGTCCCTGTCTCCAATCACGATATCCGGCAGTGTATCTCCCGCCTCAAAGTCATTTAATCCCACGCGGATGGATACTGAACTGATGGCTGAAGCCCCGTAAGCTGCCGCCGGACTCATCAAACCTGTAAGCAGACACAGCATAAGTAAGCTGCCCAGGATCCTCTTCGCCCTCTTCATAGAATTTCCCCCTTAGCTCTTGTTGTAATTCTATTATAGACAATGGCTTACAGGACCGTCAACTTACAATATTCTGTCATTTCCTTAAATTAATCTCAAAACTTCTGAACATTTTTTCGCCGCAGCCGACACGGTATCTGCCTGCCGAGTTTATGGAGCAAAGATTCTCTACCGCCTGTCCGGCGGTAAAATTCCCGCAATCCCACAAGACGCGTCACCGGCGCATCTTGCTGGATACTTCGTAAAAAAAGTGTGCGCCCCAGCGCACACTCGCGCCGGAGCGCGGTTGCGTCAGCAACCAATTCCCTTAAGCGCGAAGTGCCCTCGCTGCGCTGGGGCAGACCCTGCGCATTCACAGCGGAGCGTTTTTATTTAATAGGGAACGAAGTTTCCTATTAAATAAAAAAACTGCCTTACCATATGGTTATGATAAAGCAGTTTTGTGTTCATTCTGTGAAAAGATATAACGGATTATACCAGCTCGATCAGAACTTCCATAGCAGCATCGCCCTTGCGGGGTCCGATCTTTACAATTCTGGTGTAGCCGCCGTTGCGGGAGGTGTACTTGGGAGCGATCTCATCGAAGATCTTTGCTACCAGGTCTACTTCCTTGGTGTTCTTCTTCTTTCCAGCAGCTGCTGCCGGAACCTCGGTTACTCCGTAGAGAACCTTTAACATCTGACGACGTGCATGCAGTCTGGAAGGACGATCCTTCTTGATCTCCTTCTCTACCTCATCATATACGGTAACTTTCTTGCCGTCTACAACTTCCTTCACGCGCTTGCCGTCTTTATCCTTGCGGGCTACCTTAGCAGTAACCTTAACCGTATCGAAGTTATCCTTTTCCTTAACACCCATTGCAATCAGACCCTCAGCTACCTTGCGGATCTCCTTTGCTCTGGTTTCGGTGGTTCTGATCTTTCCATGATATAATAAAGCGGTTACCTGGCTTCTGATCATTGCCTTTCTCTGAGAAGAGGTTCTTCCTAATTTTCTGTATCCTGCCATGTTTTTATTCCTCCATGATGATTTTAATTCTTCGTGACTTCGGCACAGCAAAGGCGTGTCACGAAAATGTTATAGAATCTGGAGAGCAGCGCCGCGCTTCTTCGGTCTTACCGGCCTGCATCTGCCTGCATTTCTGCTTCTGTACACACAAAAGGCCGCCGCGGATCCGCGGCAGTCTGTGCACGTTTCAGCAGAAACCCCCGGCCATGCATCGTCGGACTTACTGGCCAGGCGTTATCTATGTGTAACTGTCCGAAACAGCTACCATACTGAATGGGTAAATTCCAGGATTATTCGTCGCTGGGATTTAACTGAAGGCCTAATTCCTTCAGCTTGTTCAATACTTCTTCCAGGGACTTGCGGCCCAGGTTCCGTACCTTCATCATATCCTCAGAGGTTCTGTTGCACAGTTCCTCTACGGTATTGATTCCGGCCCGCTTTAAGCAGTTGTAGGAACGAACAGACAGCTCCAGCTCGTCAATGTTCATCTCCAGAACCTTTTCCTTTTCATTGTCCTCTTTCTCTACCATAACCTCAGCGGTCTTGGCATTCTCAGACAGGTCAATGAACAGGTTCAGGTGCTCGCTTAATACCTTTGCAGCCAGGCTGACTGCCTCATCGGGAGCCAGGGTGCCATTGGTATATACGTCCAGCGTCAGCTTATCATAATCGGTAACCTGTCCTACACGGGTATTCTCCACCGTCATGTTTACGCGCTCTACAGGAGTGTAAATGGAATCCACAGCAATCACGCCGATGGGAAGATCATCGCTCTTGTTCTTATCTGCGCTTACATAACCGCGTCCCTTGGTGATCGTAAGTTCCATATAGAACTTGCTGTCCGGGCCGCCGCTTAAGGTGGCGATCACCTGCTCGGGGTTCATGATCTCGATGTCGGCATCCGCCTGGATGTCGGCTCCGGTAATCACGCCGTCGCCCTCAAATTCAATGTATGCGATTTTCGGTTCGTTGGTATCACTGCTGTTCTTAATAGCTAAGCTTTTGATGTTCATAATGATCTCAGTTACATCCTCTTTTACGCCGGGGATGGAACTGAACTCATGCAGAACGCCGTCGATTTTCACCTGGCTGACTGCTGCACCCGGTAAGGAAGAAAGCATAATTCTTCTAAGGGAGTTGCCTAAGGTGGTGCCGTAGCCTCTTTCCAGAGGTTCAACTACAAACTTGCCATATTTCTTATCTTCTGAAATTTCTGCAATTTCAATGTTTGGTTTCTCAAAATCGAACACTAATAGCCCCTCCTTTTAGGGTGAATCATCAACGCTTAATTATTTGGAATACAGCTCGACGATCAGCATCTCGTTAACCGGAACGTCGATCTCATCTCTGGTCGGCAGCTCCTTCACTACGCCCTTTAAGTTCTCCTGATCAGACTCTAACCAGGCGGGAACCATACGTCCTGCAGTTACCTCCAGAATATCCTTATATCTCTGAGCGGACTTGCTCTTCTCTCTGATCTCTACCGTATCGCCGGCCTTTACCAGATAAGACGGAATGTTTACGCACTTTCCATTTACTAATACGTGCTTGTGGTCAACGATCTGTCTTGCTTCTCTTCTGGTGCGGGCAAAGCCTAACCGGAAGATCACGTTGTCCAGTCTGGTCTCTAACATAACCATCAGGTTGGTACCAGCCTGTCCTTCCATCTTGGAAGCCTTAGCATAGTAGTTGCGGAAGGGCTTCTCTAATACACCGTAGATGAATTTTGCCTTCTGCTTCTCTCTTAACTGCAGACCGTACTCACTTACTTTTCTGTTTGCTCTCTTTAATTCTCTGTTGGACTTTTTATCAATTCCTAAATAGATGGGATCCATCCCTAAGGATCTACATCTTTTAAGAACAGGAACTCTATCAACTGCCACTTTACTTACCTCCTAATTAGACTCTTCTACGCTTTGGCGGACGGCATCCGTTGTGAGGAACGGGAGTTACGTCCTTGATGCTGGTTACTTCCAATCCGCATGCCTGTAATGCACGGATTGCTGCTTCACGTCCGGAACCCGGACCCTTTACCATAACATCTACGGATTTTAATCCATGTACAAGAGCTGCCTTTGTTGCAGTTTCTGCGGCCATCTGAGCTGCATATGGAGTAGATTTTCTTGAACCTCTAAATCCCAGACCACCGGCACTTGCCCAAGATAAGGCGTTTCCCTGTGCATCCGTTAACGTAACGATGGTGTTGTTAAAGGAAGACTGGATGTGTGCCTGTCCGCGTTCAACGTTTTTCTTTACACGCTTTTTTGTCACTTTCTTAGCAGTGGACACTTTTTTAGCCATTTTAAACTAACCTACTTTCTGAAATTTCCTGAATCGATTTTCCTGTTTTTAAAACATATAAATCCGATTCGTACCTATGGTTTCAATTATTTCTTCTTATTAGCAACCGTCTTTCTCGGGCCTTTGCGGGTTCTTGCATTGGTCTTTGTCTTCTGACCACGAACCGGCAGACCTTTTCTGTGACGGATACCGCGGTAGCAGCCGATCTCCTGCAGTCTCTTGATGTTCATGGCGATCTCTCTGCGCAGATCACCTTCTACCATCTGCGTATCTGCAATTACAGCAGCCAGCTTCTTAACCTCGTCATCGGTTAAATCCTTAACGCGGGTATCTGGATTTACACCTGCTTCTGCCAGGATACGGTTGGAACTTGCTCTACCAATTCCGTAGATGTAAGTTAAGCCGATCTCGACACGTTTTTCTCTTGGCAAATCAACGCCTGCAATACGAGCCATCTTAAACTCCTCCTAAAAATTTTTAACCTTGTCTCTGTTTGTGCTTCGGATTTTCGCAAATTACTCTGATACTGCCTTTTCTCTTTATGATTTTGCACTTTTCGCAAATCGGTTTCACAGAACTTCTAACCTTCACAGTAATTCTCCTTTCTACTGACCAACAAAGTTGCTAAAGCATTATACCAAATATGGTCAGAAAATGCAAGCATTTTTTCTCCCGAAATACGGGATTTTTCCAGGTTTTTCGGGGTTTTCCGGGGATTCCGGCCCCCGAAAAGCACTGGGAAGATGCGGGATCTTATTTGTCTCTCCAAATGATGCGTCCTTTGGATAAATCATAGGGAGACATTTCCAGGGTTACCTTGTCACCCGGAAGAATACGGATGTAGTTCATGCGGAGCTTGCCGCTGATATGCGCCAGCACCTGATGGCCGTTCTCCAGCTCCACCTGGAACATGGCGTTAGGCAGCTTCTCTACTACAGTTCCTTCAATTTCAATTACATCTGCTTTCGACATTTATTTATTCCCTCCTTGACGGGAAGACGTTTCCTTTTCCAGGAAATCCCGGATCTCCTGGTCTGTAACGTTCTTCTCTCCTCTCAGCTTCTGCTTCATCGTTTCATCCTGCGGATACTGAAGCTGGATATGCTTCTTTTTCTTCCGCTTCGGCCGATCCATCTGACGGGTATTTCCATCCGTCAGAGCAACATATTCATCTGCCGCTTCCAATATGATATAAAGGCGGCCCCTGTCCCGGCCTGCAAGGCTTCTGGCCAGACAGCCTGGTTCATATTTCAGCATCTGCCCAAGACCTCCTTACTTTAAAAGTTATGCCGCGGCAGCGCTTTTGCGGAAAACTCCGGCTTATTTCAGCAGCGATAAAATTTCCGGCTCTCCTTCTGTGATCAGGATCGTATTTTCGTAGTGGGCGGAAAGTGATCCGTCTCTCGTCACTACCGTCCAGTCATCATCCATCCAAACCACATCCCAGCTTCCCTCATTGATCATGGGCTCTATGGCTAACGTCATTCCCGGCCGCAGCAGGATTCCCCGCCGCTTCTGGGAAAAATTCGGTACTTCCGGGTCTTCGTGGAGATGGCTGCCGATTCCGTGGCCTACCAGATCCCGGACTACCCCGTAGCCGAAACCTTCTGCATAAGCCTGAATGGCAGAAGAGATATCATTTAAATGATTTCCAGCTTTTGCAAACTTAATCCCTTCAAAAAAACTTTGCCGGGTCACATCAATCAGCTTCTGTGCCTCCGGCGAAATCTGGCCGATCCCGTGGGTTCTTGCCGCATCGGAATGATACCCCTTATAGATTACCCCTGCATCCAGGCTGACAATATCGCCTTCCTTCAGGTAATGATGCTTATTGGGAATTCCGTGAACCACCTCGTCATTTACGGAAACGCAGATGGAAGCCGGATACCCGTTATAATTCTTAAAAGAAGGAATGCAGCCATAGCCGCGGATAATTTTTTCTCCCAGCCGGTCCACATCCAGGGTGGACATGCCAGGTTTCAGGGCATGTTCCAGTTCTTCGTGAACGCGGGCAAGAATTCTGCCCGCTTCACGCATTAATTCAATTTCTCTCTCTGATTTTATGGATACCATGGCATCTGCTCCCGTCTTAGCCCAGAATCTTCACGATATCCTGGAACACCTTTTCCATATCCTGTGTTCCGTCTACTTCTGCCAGAATACCCTCCTGCTTATAGTAGTCGATCAGCGGCTGGGTCTGCTCATGGTATACAGAAAGACGCTTCTGCACCGTCTCCGGCTTATCATCATCGCGAAGCACCAGCTTCTCGCCGCAGACATCGCAGATTCCTTCGTTCTTTGGTGCATTGTACACAATATGATAAGTAGCGCCGCATCCCAGGCAGGCACGGCGTCCGGACATCCGGGTTACGATATTAGAATCGGGTACATCCACATCTACGGCATAATCGATCTTTTCTCCCCGCTCCTTCAGCGCAGCAGTGAGGCTTTCTGCCTGGGGAATGGTTCTGGGGAAGCCGTCCAGTACGTAGCCGTTTTCGCAGTCATCCTGAGAAATCCGGTCTAAAAGCATGCCGATGGTTACCTCATCCGGCACCAGCTGTCCCTGATCCATGTAGGATTTGGCCTTCATGCCCAACTCCGTTCCCGCCTTGATGTTTGCACGGAAGATATCGCCGGTGGAGATGTGGGGAATCTGGTATTTTGCAGCAATCTTCTTGGCCTGGGTTCCTTTTCCGGCTCCAGGCGCGCCTAACATGATGAGCTTCATAAGTTCCTTCCTCCTTTTTTATACTCTAAAAGCACCCTCAAAAACGAGAGTGCTTCCCGGTCAGTTTCCATGGAATCGCTGCAAAAAACTGCAGCGAACCACTTCAACCTTTCCACATTTAGTCATTCAAAAAACCTTTGTAGTTCCGTACAAGCATCTTGGACTCGATTGATTTAATGGTTTCCAGAACAACACTGACAATAATGATCAGGGATGTTCCGGAGAAGGAAATCCGGCTAACAGTAAAAATACCGGAAAAGGCAATGGGAAGAACGGCTATAACCGCTAATCCAGCCACACCAATTAATACAATGTAGTTCAAAATGTGGTTTAAATAATCGGAAGTAGGCTTGCCGGGACGAATACCCGGAATAAAACCGCCCTGCTTCTTCATGTTATTGGCAACCTCCATGGGATTGAAGGTAATGGACGTATAGAAATACGCAAATGCCACCAGCAATACCAGATAGATTATCAGACCGATAGAGTACTTCGGCCTTGACGGAACAAGCCAGCTGGAAGAATTCAGTACCATCAGGATTTTGCCGGGAATCGAATTATAGTCCACATTCAGGAACTGTCCGATGATAACCGGGAATGACATGATGGAAGATGCAAAAATAACCGGCATAACACCTGCGGTATTGACCTTTAACGGGATGTGGGAAGACTGGCCTCCTACCATCTTGCGGCCCTGCATCTTCTTGGAATACTGTACGGGAATTCTTCTCTCACCGTCATTTAAGATGATAACGAAAACCACCATGGCGATCAGGATCACCAGGATGATAATGGCAGATATCACTGCCACCGGCACACTCTTTCCGCTGATAAACCGGTTAAATAAAGTCGCACCGTCATTCGGAACGCTGGAAATGATGTTAAAAAGAAGCACGATGGAAATACCATTGCCTACGCCTTTCTCCGTGATCTGTTCACCGATCCACATTAAGAAGGCACTTCCTGCCGTCATGCAGGCGATGGCAACAATTACGCTCCACACGTTGTAGTCCAGAAGCAGTCCCTGGCGGCCAAAGCCGATGGACATGGCTGATGACTGCAGCAGTGCAAGACCAACCGTCACATATCTGGTATACTCCAAAATCTTCTTTCTTCCGTCCTCGCCGTCTTTCTGCATTTCTTCCAACTTAGGAATCGCAATCGTAAGCAGCTGAATAATGATGGAAGATGTGATATAGGGGGTAATACTCAGTGCCAGAACGGACATATTCTCAAAAGAACTTCCCGTCATGGCATTGAAAAATCCCAGCGCGTCCCCTGCCTGAGCAAAGAAACTCTTAAAGTAGGTAGGGTCAACTCCCGGAATGGGAAGCTGGGAACCAAACCGAATCACCGCTAACATCATGAAGGTGTAAAGGAGACCCTTGCGGATTTCCTTCACCTTAAATGCGTTACGAATCGTTTGAAACATATTAGATCACCTCGCAGGTTCCACCTAAAGCCTCGATCTTAGCCTTTGCGCCTTCGCTGAAAGCATTTACTTTAACCGTCAGCTTCTTGGTTAATTCGCCGTTTCCAAGAATCTTAACACCATCATAAACATTCTTAATGATGCCGTTCTCCAGTAAAGTCTCTACGGTAACTACGGTATCATTATCGAATCTCTCTAATGCGCTGACGTTAACGCCTACAATCGTCTTAGAATTGCGGTTGGTAAAACCTCTCTTCGGCAGACGTCTGTATAAAGGCATCTGTCCACCTTCGAAGCCGATTCTCGGAGCTCCGGAACGAGCCTTCTGACCCTTGTGGCCCTTGCCTGCAGTCTTGCCGTTTCCGGATCCGTGTCCGCGGCCTCTTCTGAAATTATCGCTGTGCTTGGAACCTTCAGCCGGTCTTAAATTAGATAACTCCATGTCTGCACCTCCTTAAACTTTAGATTTCTTCCACTTCTACTAAGTGACGAACACTCTGAATCATACCTCTAACAGCGCCGTTATCCGGTAATTCAACTGTCTTGTGCATTTTCTTTAAGCCTAATGCTTCAACAGTTGCTCTCTGCTTAGGGATAGCACCGATAGGGGATTTTACTAATGTGATCTTTAACTTCTCTGCCATGTTCTTATCCTCCTATTAGTTTAAAATTTCTTCCACAGATTTACCGCGCAGCTTTGCAACCTGATCCGGAGTCTTTAAGGAAGTCAGACCCTGAAGGGTAGCTAACACTACATTCGTCTTATTGTTGGAACCTAAGGACTTGGTACGGATGTTCTTGATACCCGCTAACTCAACCACGGCACGAACCGGGCCGCCGGCGATGATACCGGTACCTTCGGGAGCTCTCTTTAACAGCACGTTTGCGCTGCCGAACTTTCCGAAGAAGTCATGGGGAATACTGTTGTTCTCGTCCATGGGAATCTCTACCAGATTCTTGGTTGCTGCTTCTTTTCCTTTACGGATAGCCTCCGGAACCTCGCCGGCCTTGCCTAAACCTGCGCCAACGTGTCCGTTGCCGTCACCTACTACTACCAGAGCGGAAAATCTCATGGTACGTCCACCTTTTACGGTCTTGCTAACTCTTTTGATTGCCACAACTCTGTCAGTAAGCTCTAACTGGCTGGCATCAATAATTGTACGCTTCATGCTCGTTCTCCTCTCTACTAGAATTCCAGACCAGCCTCGCGGGCTGCATCTGCCAATGCCTGAACTTTTCCGTGATAAATGAAGCCGCCTCTGTCGAAAACAACTTCCTTGATTCCCTTTTCTAATGCTCTCTTGGCAATTACAGTACCAACATATGCAGCAGCAGCCACATCATTGGTCTTCTCCAGCTCAGCCTTAACTGCCTTCTCTGCTGTAGAAGCAGCAACTAAAGTATGTCCAACTGTATCGTCAATAATTTGAGCATACATATGATTATTACTTCTGAACACAGCCAGACGGGGTCTCTCGGCGGTGCCTGCAAAACGATTGCGCATTCTCATGTGCTTTTTAACGCGAACTTCGCTTCTTGACTGTTTGCTAACCATTCTTACACTCTCCTTACTTATTTCTTACCAGTCTTACCAACTTTACGTCTGATTACTTCGTCAGCATACTTGATGCCCTTGCCCTTATACGGCTCAGGTCTTCTCTTGTCTCTGATTTCAGCAGCGTACTGGCCTACTTTTTCCTTGCTGATGCCCTTAACGATGATCTTGTTCTGTCCGTCTAATACGGTCTCGATTCCTTCCGGATCAACCATATCAACCTGGTGAGAGTAACCCAGGTTCAGAACTAAGGTCTTACCCTGCTTTGCAGCACGGTAACCTACACCGTTAACCTCAAGAACCTTCTCATAGCCTTCCGTTACACCGTGGATCATGTTGTTGATCAGGGTTCTGGTCAGACCATGTAAGGACTTCATCTTCTTTAAATCATTGGGTCTGCTTACTACGATGTGGCCATCTTTCTCTTCGATGGTCATCTCAACCGGCAGCTCTCTTTCCAGAGTGCCCTTAGGACCTTTTACAGTCACTTTGTTGTTCTCTGCAATCGTTACAGTTACGCCTGCGGGGATTGCGATTGGCATTTTTCCGATACGTGACATGCCAGTTACCTCCTACTTAGATTTTCGGAAGACCCGTGTGCGGGTCTTCTGTTTTCAGTGTTCTATATATACCTCGCTAAGTGCTGGGGATGTTCGCTCATCTAGGTTCGAAAAGACCTCACCAAGATTCGCGAACGGCCTCGCACTAAGCTTGTGAAATACCTCGCTAAGTGCTTCCGGCCTACCAAACAAATGCGAGAACCTCGCCGCCTACGCCTAACTGACGTGCTTCCTTATCGGTTACTACGCCCTGGTTGGTGGAAATGATAGCGATGCCTAAGCCGCCTAATACCTTCGGCAGCTCTTCTCTGCTGGCGTACACGCGCAGACCCGGCTTGGAAATTCTCTTGATGCCGGTAATGATCTTCTCATTCTTGTCCTTGCCGTACTTTAAGGTGATGCGGATGGTATTGAAACCGCCATCCTCAACAACGTCATATTTCTTAATGTATCCCTCTTTTACCAGGATGTCGGCGATTGCCAGCTTCATCTTGGAAGAAGGTACGTCTACTGTATCATGCTTTGCAGTATTTGCATTACGGATTCTGGTAAGCATATCTGCAATCGGATCACTCATCGTCATAGTGGGTAGCCTCCTTTTCTTTCTCTACTAAATCACCAACTTGCCTTCTTTACGCCCGGGATCTGGCCCTTGTATGCCAACTCACGGAAGCAGATACGGCAGATGCCGTACTTCCTTAAATAAGCATGTGGACGACCACAGATTCTGCAACGGTTATATTCTCTGGTAGAGAACTTAGCAGGACGCTGCTGCTTAATCTTCATTGAAGTCTTAGCCATGGATAAATCCTCCTAATTATTTCGCAAAAGGCATATTAAATAATGTCAACAGTTCACGAGCTTCTTCATCGGTCTTGGCGGTGGTAACGAAGATGATGTCCATACCTCTCACCTTATCTACCTTATCGTACTCGATCTCCGGGAAGATTAACTGCTCCTTGATACCAAGCGCGTAGTTTCCTCTTCCATCGAATGCGTTGGGGTTCACGCCGCGGAAGTCACGTACGCGGGGCAGCGCCAGGTTGATCAGACGATCAGCGAACTCATACATTCTCTCGCCGCGCAGGGTTACCTTGCAGCCGATGGCCATGCCTTCACGAATCTTGAAGTTAGCAACAGACTTCTTAGCCTTGGTGGTAACTGCCTTCTGTCCGGTGATGATCTCCAGATCTCTTACAGCAGAGTCTAAAACCTTGGCATTTTCTTTTGCTTCGCCTACGCCCATGTTGATAACGATCTTATTGAGCTTCGGCACTTCCATAATGTTCTTGTATCCGAATTTTTTAATCATCGCGTCTACGATTTCGCTCTGATAAATTTCTTTTAATCTAGCCATTTTT
>DVKS01000204.1 GCA_018715905.1 Candidatus Caccovicinus merdipullorum
TGATCCCCTATGAGATGGCGGTCGGGCAGCTGAATCTGACCAGGGCCGCCATAAAGCCCCTGGAAGAAAAGGGAATCCTGACGGTAGATTCCCAGGCAGTTTACCGGGATCCGGGATCCGGCTTCCTTGGGGAAAAGGGAAGATGGGAAGAGGATATCCGGTTAAATGAAGAGCAGCAGGCGGCAGCAGACGGGATTATCAGCCAGTACAACCAGGGAATCCGGAAGACGTACCTTCTTCACGGTGTTACCGGAAGCGGAAAGACAGAGGTTTACATGGAACTGATCCGCCATGTGACCGGACTGGGCAGGCAGGTGATTCTCCTGATTCCGGAGATTGCCCTGACCTATCAGACGGTGCTGCGTTTTACCAAGCGCTTTGGGAGCCGGGTGTCTTTTATGAATTCCCGGCTGTCCCAGGGGGAAAAATATGATCAGTTTGAGCGGGCAAAAAAGGGAGAGGTCCAGATTATGATCGGCCCCCGGTCCGCTCTTTTTACCCCCTTTCCGGATCTGGGGCTTATCATTATTGACGAAGAACATGAAAACGCTTATAAAAGCGAGATTACGCCCAGGTACCATGCCAGAGAGGCGGCGGAGCAGAGGGCGCGCCTTAGCGGTGCCAGCCTGGTGCTGGGGTCGGCTACGCCGTCGGTGGAAACGTATACCAAGGCCAGCCGCGGGATATACGGATATTTCCGGATCCGGAAGCGGGCCAAGAAAAACAGTATCCTTCCAAAGGTTCACATTGTGGATATGCGCACGGAACTGAAAGAGGGGAACCGTTCTATTTTCAGCCGTCTTCTCCGGGAGCAGATGGAGGAAAAGCTGGAAAAGGGTCAGCAGATCATGCTCTTTTTAAACCGGAGAGGATATTCACATTTCCTTTCCTGCAGAAGCTGCGGCGAGGCCATGAAGTGCCCCCACTGTGATGTGACGCTGACGCTTCATCAGAACGGGCAGCTGATCTGCCATTACTGCGGTTATCAGGTTCCCCGGCCAAAACTTTGCCCGGTGTGCGGTTCGCCTTATCTGGCGCCTTTCGGCACCGGCACCCAGAAGATTGAGGCCATGGCAAGGGAGACATTTCCCGGTGCCCGCATTCTCAGAATGGATCTGGATACCACCTCTAAAAAAGGCGGACACGAGGCAATTCTGTCTGCTTTTGCTGATCATCAGGCAGACATTCTCATCGGTACCCAGATGATCGTGAAGGGACATGATTTTCCGGCAGTTACCCTGGTGGGAATCCTGGCGGCGGATCTTTCCCTGTATGCTCCGGATTACCGCTGCGGGGAGAAGACGTTTCAGCTTCTGACCCAGGCAGCCGGCCGTGCCGGCCGGGATGAAAAGCCCGGCCAGGTGGTGATACAGTCCTACAGTCCGGAACATTACTGTATTCAGACGGCAGCGGCACAGGATTATGATGCTTTTTATGCCAGAGAGATGGAATACCGCCGGCTTCTGCATTATCCGCCGGCGTGCGTCATGATGACGCTTCTTATCGGTTCTGAAAGGGAAGAGGCGGCCGGGGCTGCCATGGAAAGGGCAGCTGCAGAGGCGAAGACATTTTCAGAGGCGGAGCTGATCGGACCGGTGAATGCACCTGTATACAAACTTAATGATATATACAGAAAAATTTTATATATGAAGAGCGAAAACTATGATATACTAATAAAAATCCGAGATCAGGTGGAACAGGTGCTGAAAGGCAGCGGACTGAGCCGCAGTGTAAGCACGCAGTTCGACATATTATGATAATCCGCAGGGCGGCGATGGAAGGGCATGTCTGAATTCCGGAAAGAAACGGCTTTCATAAAGATGCCGCCGCCGGGTACAGGCTGTCCCGGAGAGAAAACGCAGGAAGGATGGAGAAAGTAAATGGCAGTCAGAAAAATCAGAACTATCGGCGATGAGATCTTAAGGAAGGAGTGCAAGCCGGTAAAGGCGATGACTCCGCGGGTCCGGGAGCTTATTGAAGATATGTTTGAAACTATGTATGAGGCCAATGGCGTAGGTCTGGCAGCGCCCCAGGTAGGCGTGATGAAGCAGATTGTGGTCATTGATGTAGAGGATGGAAACCAGTATCTTCTGATCAATCCCGAGATTGTGGAGGCCGAAGGAAGCCAGACCGGATATGAAGGGTGTTTAAGTGTACCGGGAAAGACCGGTATTGTGACCCGCCCGCAGAAGGTTACGGTTCGTGCGCTGGATGAGAACATGCAGGAAATTACCGTGACCGGCGAGGATCTTCTGGCAAGAGCCATCTGCCATGAATGTGCCCACCTCCACGGTGAACTGTATGTAGATCTGGTAGAGGGCGAACTGGAAGATACAGAACCGGCAGAAGGGGAAGAGGAATAAATGATGAGAATTGTTTTTATGGGAACTCCGGAGTTTTCCGTTCCGATCCTGGAGGCTCTGGTTCAGGGAGGCCATCAGGTGATTGCTGTGGTTACGCAGCCGGATAAGCCCAAAGGCAGGGGAAAGGCCGTACAGGTGACTCCGGTGAAGGAAAAGGCCCTGGAACTGGGAATCCCGGTATATCAGCCGGCAAGGGCCAGGGATGAAGGGTTTATTGAGCAGATGAAAGAACTTGCACCGGATGTGGCGGTAGTGGTGGCTTTCGGACAGATCCTGTCTCAGAAGCTTTTGGATGTTCCGCGTTTTGGCTGCATTAATATCCATGCCTCTCTTCTCCCCAAATACCGGGGAGCAGCGCCCATCCAGTGGGCAGTGATCAACGGAGATGCAGAGACCGGAATTACCACCATGCAGATGGATGCCGGAGTGGATACCGGCGATATGCTGGAGCAGGTGGTCATTCCCATCGCGCCGGATGAGACCGGCGGAAGCCTTCACGATAAGTTAAGCGCCCAGGGCGGCCCACTGATCCTTTCCACTTTAAAGAAGCTGGAAGAAGGAACTTTAAAGGCGGTTCCTCAGCCGTCCCAGGGAGCAACCCATGTGGGTATGCTGACGAAAAGTTTCGGAGACATTGACTGGAGCCAGGATGCGGCGCAGATTGAAAGACTGATCCGCGGACTGAATCCATGGCCCAGCGCATATACCCGTCTGGGTGAAAAGACTTTAAAGATCTGGCAGGCCAAGGTCCTTGACGAAGAGCCGGATGGTGCCTTTGGCCAGGTGGTAGAGGCAGGAAAGGACCGTTTTCTGGTAAAAACCGGAAAAGGCGTGCTTCAGATCCTTTCTCTTCAGCTGGAGGGAAAGAAGCGGATGGATACGGAAGCTTTTCTGCGGGGAAACGGAGTTGAGGCCGGGACAATCCTTGGCAGCCTGGAGAGGAGGCAGTAATTATGTTTTACGGTGGATTTGGCTATTATTACCTTGACTGGACTTATATTCTGGTAGTGATCGGTCTGGTGCTCTCACTGGCCGCATCAGCAAAAGTAAACGGCACGTTCAGTAAATACTCCAGAACCTGGTCACGCAGCGGGATAACCGGTGCGGAGGCGGCCAGACAGATTTTAAACGCAAACGGCATTTACGATGTAACCGTGCGGCAGGTGCCGGGAAATCTGACAGATCATTTTGATCCCCGTTCCCGGACGGTAAACCTTTCTGCGGCGGTGTATGGATCCACATCGATTTCCGCCATCGGCGTGGCGGCCCATGAATGCGGCCATGTGATTCAGGATGCAAGGGAATATGTGCCCTTAAAAATCCGGGCTGCTCTGGTTCCGGTGGCAAATATCGGAAGCAACCTTGCGATTCCGCTGATCATTCTTGGCGTGATCATCGGCGGTGTGGGTTCTCCCCTTGCGGAGATCGGCATCCTGATGTTCAGCCTGGCTGTTTTATTTCAGCTGGTGACGCTTCCGGTGGAATTTAATGCTTCATCCAGGGCACTTAAGATTCTGGGAGACAGCCGGATCCTGGCAGAAGATGAGGTAAAGAAGGCCAGAGAGGTGTTAGGATCGGCAGCTCTGACCTACGTGGCGGCAGCTGCTTCTTCCATCCTGCAGCTTTTGCGTCTGGTGATTCTGTTTGGAGGAAGAAGAAACGATGACTGATGCAGGAAACAGCCGGGAACTTGTCCTGGACATTTTGATGGAGATTCTGGAAAAGGGAGGGCCAAGCCATGTGGTCCTCCGCCAGGCTCTGGGAAAATATCAGTTTTTATCGAAGCAGGACCGGGCATTTATCACCCGGGTGACAGAAGGCACGCTGGAGTATCTGATCCAGATCGATTATATTTTAAATTCCTGCTCGAAAACGCCGGTATCAAAAATGAAGCCGGTGATCCGCAATATTCTCCGGATGTCAGTGTACCAGATCCTTTATATGGACCGGATTCCGGATTCTGCTGCCTGCAATGAGGCGGTGAAGCTGGCCGGGAAACGGCATTTCCAGGGGCTGAAAGGCTTCGTAAACGGTATCCTTCGGAGAATTTCGCGTGAAAAAGAAGGGATCACGGAGAGCCTTCCGGATCTTTCGGTCCGCTTAAGCGTTCCGAAGTGGCTGACTGCCATGTGGAGGGACGAACTTGGGGAAGAGCGGACCGAAACGGTCCTGAAGGCCTTTTTGCGGGAGCGGCCGGTGATGGTCCGGTGCAATGAAAGTCTTGCAGAAAGAGAAACAATCCTGGCAAGTCTTGAAA
>DVKS01000205.1 GCA_018715905.1 Candidatus Caccovicinus merdipullorum
CGTCCCAGTCATCCTGCAGGATATTCTGAAGAGGAATCGTAATAACGGAAATCCATCCATTATCCATGGCATAATAATACACGCCCCTCTTCACGCCTTCCATATCCCGGATTGAAGCCTGGTGGCTGTCCATACCGCCCCCCTCGATTTCACGAACCAGACGCTCAATATAATCCCGGCTTTCCGGACTGTCCATGTCCAGCCTACTGGACAGATAAATCAGTTTCCCCGCTCCATCAAACAAGAAATACGAACTGCGGTCCGGCATGCTGGCTTTATTCTTATGTACATGAAAATTTTCCAGGAGAATGTCAAAGGCCAGCACATCTGCCTTCTCATTCAGCTTTACCGCCATAGTCACCAGCTGTTTCCCGGTAATGGCATCCTCATATGCATTGGTAAAAATAATATGCCCCTCCCCATCCAGGGCGTTCTGATACCATTCCGTGCCGGCATAATTATAATCGGCGTCCCCCTCCCAGGAGAATGCACCAATGATTTCCCCGTCAATTACCGCAAAGGGGTCAATGATAGCTGCATGCAGCACAGAAGAAATATTGCTGCTATACTGTTCCATCCATTCCCGGAGTTCCTGATGACTGGCTCCCTGTTCGATCTTCTCATTAATATAAACCGCTCCCAGATTCATCATCAGCCGATACATGGAAATCCTGTTTTCTTCCTCATCTGCATAACTTTGTGCCAGCTGATTTCCCATCTCGTACGCATTCCGCAGAAGTTTATCTCTTACCAGATAAATTCCCCAGCCGATCAGCACACAAAATGACAGAATCAGCGCAATATTCAGTTTTACCGAAAGGGCAATCTTTCGCTTCTTCTTTATCTTGTGATTCATTCTTCACTCCTAAGAAATATTTGGCATACCCGAAACTCCGCAGTCAAACAGACGGCAGAATTTACACAGAACTAAGACCATATGAGCATACCGCATTCCGCGAAAAACCGCAAGTATCTTTCACGATTCGGAAAAACACGGTATCCGTCCACTGGACATCCCGCCCAAAGTATATTATGATATCCTTCAGTACCACACCGAAAGGAGACTGACAAAGATGTATTGTTTTAATAATGACTACAGCGAGGGAGCCCATCCCCAGATCATGAAAGCCTTAATCGAGGCCAGTCTGGACCAGCACAGTGGATACAGCATGGACACCCACACCGAACATGCCAAAGAATTAATCAAAAAAGAAATCCAGCGGGAGGATGCAGACATCCATATACTTGTAGGCGGCACCCAGACCAACATGATCACCATCAGCGCCGCTCTGCGCCCCCATCAGGCAGTCATTGCCGCCGAAACCGGCCACATCAATGTCCATGAAACAGGCGCAGTGGAATCCACCGGCCACAAAGTGCTGACCCAGTATTCACCAGACGGAAAGCTGACACCAGACCTGATCCAGAAAACACTGGACTGGCATACAGACGAACATATGGTTCAGCCAAAGATGGTATATATCTCCAACACCACGGAAATCGGCACCCAGTATACCCTGTCCGAACTGGAATCCCTTTCCCGATTCTGTCGGCAGAATGGTTTATATCTGTTTCTGGACGGAGCGCGTCTGGGCGCTGCCCTTACCAGCCCCATCAATGACATGAGTCTTGCTGATATTGCCCGCCTCACCGACGTATTCTACATCGGAGGCACAAAGAACGGCGCACTGTTCGGCGAAGCACTGGTGATCACCCATCCCGATCTGAAACCGGATTTCCGCTACATGATCAAGCAAAAGGGCGCCATGCTGGCCAAAGGTTTCCTTCTGGGAATCCAGTTTGAAGAGCTGTTCCAGAATAATCTTTTTTACGACTGCGCTTCCCATGCCAATGAAATGGCAGCCATCTTAAAAAAGACTTTTCAGGACTGCGGATTCTCCTTCCTCTCCGATTCCGCCACAAACCAGCAGTTTCCCATTCTTCCCAATGATCTCATCGAAAAGCTGCGGGAATCCTATGAATTCCAGAATCAGCAGAAAATAGATGACTCCCATACAGCGGTCCGTTTTGTCACCTCCTGGGCCACCAAGGAAGAAGCGGTACGAAGATTTACCGAAGATTTCCGAAGACTGGCCGGAAAATAATTCAGCCGGATATAAAACATACCACCGGGGATCTGATCCCCTTTCGGTTCCTGATAAGCACAAAAGTTCCTGATAATAAAAAAGCCTGCAGGCTCTCTGATCTTATAAATAGTCTCAGAAAACCTGCAGGCAAGCAAGCCGGTCTGTACCGCCCCGCCATGCTTTAATCTTTTCTCATTTGTAGCAGCTTTATTAACTTACGCGGCATTTTTTGCCCCGTCATCTACATTCTCGTTCCGCACTTCATTGGGAGAGGTCTCCTCTCCGGAACCGCTGTCCGCTCCATCCGAATTTTCTCCGATCATTTCCTGGAGAACTTCTTTCGCCTTCACTAACTGATTGTCATCGGTATCTCCGGAATCTTCTGCGCTGTCAGATGCTTCTGCACTGCCGGAAGGATCCGCACCGTTGGACGCCTCCGCAATTTCCGGGACCTGATATGCAATCTCCACATCCGGCTGGATTCCGATGCCATGCAGATCAAATCCGCTGGGGCTGTAGTAATGTGCTGTCGTCAGCTTAATGGCAGATCCGTCATTTAAACTGAATACCGTCTGTACAATCCCCTTTCCAAAGGTGGTGGTTCCCACCAGGGCAGCCCTTCCGTAGTCCTTCATAGCGCCGGAAAATACCTCGGAAGCACTGGCAGAATTTCCATCCACAAGGATCACCACCGGAATGTCCAGGCTGTGTCCGTCATCACAGTAATAGCTGTCTCCCTCTCCGTTTCTGTCTGCTGTGGAAACCAGAAGAGTCTTGCCATTCCCGCTGTATTCTGTCAGATCGTCCGGCAGCATATAGTCCAGCATGTCTACTGCCGTATCCAGGACTCCGCCCGGATTTCCCCGCAGATCGATAATCAGACCTTCCATTCCCTGACTTTCCAGATCTTCGATGGCCTGGGTAAACTGCTGCGTTGTGGCCTCCTCAAACTGACTCACCGATACATAGCCCAGGTTCTCATCTTTCATCTCATACTCCACCGTCTGCACTTCCACCTGGCGCCGCTCCACATCCACTTCTATATAATCATCGATACCTGGCCGGTACATTTTTAAGTGGACCGTGGTGCCTTCCTCGCCCTTCACATGCTGACTTACCAGAATATCCAGGTCCATATCGCCGGTCACCTCCAGATCATCGATCTGGTAGAAAACATCGCCGGCCATCAGCCCCGCTTCCTCTGCCGGCGTATTCTTAAACACCTTTACAATGGAGATAACGCCGGTAGTCATATTCTTGGAAACCATAGCGCCGATTCCGCAGTATTCTCCGCTGGTTTCCTCCATCAGATCCTGAAATTCCTCTGCTGTGTAATAAGTGGAATAGTCATCACCCAATCCGGCCATCAGCCCCTTATAGATGTATTCCTCCACATTTTCTACATCTTCATCAAAAAGGAAGTATTTTTCAATGTATGCCTGGATCAGCTGGGCCTTGGATGACACCTGGCTCCAGTTGATATCTGCTTCCTCTCCGCCCTGCGCGGTCTGTCCCTGAGGCTGCCGCGACATCACACTTCTTCCAATCAGAAAAATGCCTGCCGACATTCCCACCACGATCAGTCCTGCAAATGCAGTCACCAGCGCTCCCACCAGAACGCCTTTCCAAAATTTGTTTCTGTTCTCCAAAACCTATATCTCCTATCTTTCTATTTCTCCGTGATTTCCATCTCTGCAGACCCACAGAGCGATTTATCTCCTATGGACTCACGTAATTAGACGGATTCACATAACTTCCGCCGCTGCGGATCCCGAAATGCAGATGGGGCCCGGTGGAATATCCCGTGGAACCTACCTTGGCAATCACCTGTCCCTGGGTCACCGACTGTCCTTCCGACACATTCAGAGAAGAACAATGCATATACACCGTAGAAACCCCGCCGCCATGGCTGAGCATCACATAATTTCCCGCAGAAGCACTGTAGGTGGCAATGGTTACCACCCCGTCTGCCGCCGCTACAATATCGCTGCCTGTACTGGCACCGATATCGATTCCCTGATGATTGCTGGAGGCACCTTCCGTCGGCGACTCTCTTCCTCCGAAAGCAGAGGTGATCCGGCTGCTTGAAGGACATGGCCAGATAAATTTAGTATTTCCCAGGCTCTTTACAGTATACGAAGTGCCGGAAGATTCAGCCTTTTTCCTTGCCTCTTCCTCTGCCTTCTGCATTTCCTCCTCGATCTGACGGATCTTCGATTCCTGGGCCGCCAGATCCTGCTCATAGGCATTGATCTGGCTCTGCGCTGAAGCAATCTGCGTTTCGTAAGACTTTAACTGCTCCTCCTTGGCCGCCAGAAGTTCTTCTACCGAATTATGCTTTGCCTGGGTAGATTCCTGAAGCGCCAGAAGGTCCGCCCGCTCAGACTCAAGTTTTGCCTCATTGTCCGCTATGGTCTGTCTGGTGGCTGCATACTCGTCCAGCATCTGACGGTCATACTGGGATATCTGCGAGATGTACTCCGCCCGGTTTAAAAGCTGGGATATGCTCTTTGACTCCAGGATAAGATCGATAAAGGTGGTATCGCCTTTCTCATACATATATTTAATCCGGAGCTTCATGGCATCGTACTGCTGTACCTCCGCCTCCTGCGCCGCAGAAAGTTCTTCCTGGGTAACGGCAATTTCCGACTCCTTGTCTGCGATCTGCCCGGAAAGTTCCTCTAACTGGCTGCTGATGGCTGCCATCTCCTGGTCCAGCTGGCGCACATAGCTTTCCGTGTCTGCTTTCTGCCCCTCCAGGTTCTTTAAGGTATCTTCTACCTTTTTCTTTTCTTCCTCAATAACGGAGATCTTTTCCTTCTCCGCCTCCAGTTCCTTTTTCGTCCCATAAGCAGGAAAAGAGAGACATAGCAGCAGCAGAACGCCTGCCGCCGCAAGTCCCCCCTTTAATTTTATCTTCATTGAATCATTCACCTCTGGATCTGTCTCATTTCCGCAGGTGCTCCGTTACACCCGCAGATGCTTCCGAATCGTAAAGAAGCTTCCGAAGAATCCGATGCCGCCTCCCAAAGCAAGAGCCACCGCCGTCATCACCGGCATCATTTCCTGGATCGGCACGGGGGTAAAAATCCCCGTCATGATCACATAATGCGCCGTCACATAGTCTGCCGTCTCTCTGTACAGAAAAAATACTGCAGCCAGAGGAATGGCCGCTCCTACCAGGCCGATTAAAAGGCCTTCCACCACAAAAGGCGCCCGGATCATATAGTTTGTAGCGCCGATCAGCTTCATGATCTCGTTTTCCTGCTTGCGGAAAGCTGCCGCCACAGAAATCGTATTGCTGATCAGGAACACCGCCACCGCCAGAAGCACGCCGATGATCACAGCCGACACTGCACCGATAATCCGGTTTAAACTATTTAATCCGGCTGCTGCCGCATTGGAATAATTCACCTTCCGGACACCCTCGATAGAATTTAAATACTCCACCATCTGGTCCTGCAGACTGATATCCTTCAGGAAAATCTCAAAAGACGCAGAACCTGCCAGCGGGTTATCCTCTGCAAATCCTTCCGCCAGTTCCTCCATATCTCCGAAATACTCCGTCTTAAAGGACTCCCAGGCTTCCTGCGCGGAAATATAATTCATCTCCGCCACCTCGCTTCTGACCTGAATCTGATCCCCGATAGCCAGAATCTCATCCTCACTCAGGGATTCATCGAAAAACACGGTAATTCCCACCGTTGTCTCTGCTTCCATGGCAAAATGCCGCACATTGCCGATTATGGCAAAAAAAAGACAGAATAAAAAAATACACGCAGAAATCGTTGCCGTGGATGCCAGCGAATGCAGAAGATTTCTGCGTATATTGATCAGCCCCTGTTTCAGACAATAAATAAATGTGCTGATTCTCATAATTCCGATACCGCCCTCTCATCACTGACCACCTGCCCGCGATCCATGGTGATAACCCGCTTCTTCATGGCAGCCACCATCTCCTGGCTGTGGGTCACCACAACTACAGTGGTCCCCTGGCGGTTAATCTCCTCCAAAAGCTTCATAATCTCACCGGTATTAAAGCTGTCCAGATTTCCTGTAGGTTCATCAGCCAGAAGGACCTCCGGCCGGTTGATCAGCGCACGGGCTATGGCCACCCGCTGCTGCTCTCCTCCGGAGAGCTGGGTGGGATAAACCTTATATTTGGAAGAAAGGCCCACCATGCGCAGCATCCGGGGCACCGACTCCTTAATGGTTCGGTTGGATTCCCCAATGACCCGCTGGGCAAAAGCCACATTTTCAAAAACCGTCCGGTCCTTCAGAAGGCGGAAATCCTGAAATACCACGCCAAGCTTCCTTCTGTACTTGGGCACGTAGCGTCTGGGCATCTTCTGGAGATCCATATCATTTACCACGATCCGGCCAGAGGTAGGTTCTACTTCCTTAAGAAGAAGCTTTAAAAGAGTGGACTTTCCGGAACCGCTCCGGCCTACGATAAAGACAAACTCTCCGTCATCAATGGTAATGGACACATCCTTTAATGCTTTATTGCCGCTTTTGTAGGTCTTATTTACTTTTTTTATTTCAATCATGCCTTAGTATTCCAGACTCTCCATATATTTCATATATTTAACAACCATAAGAGCAATCTTAAAGGTAATGGCATCTTCAAACACGCGAAGATCCAGCCCGGTACTCTTCTGCAGCTTGTCCAGACGGTATACAAGGGTATTCCGATGGATATAAAGCTGTCTGGAGGTCTCAGACACATTCAGGCTGTTTTCAAAGAACTTATTGATGGTAGTCAGCGTCTCCTCATCGAAATCATCGGGAGATTTGTTATCAAAGATCTCCTTAATAAACATCCGGCACAGCGGCAGCGGAAGCTGATAAATCAGACGGCCGATGCCCAAATGAGAGTAGGCAATGACATTTTTATTGCTGTAGAAAATCTTTCCTACATCCAGAGCCATCTTCGCCTCTTTGTAGGAACGGGAAACTTCTTTGATTTCATTGACAATGGTTCCGTATGCCACATGGACTTTCGTCATGGCTTCCGTATTCAGCATATCCAGGATCGTGCTGGCAGTCTTCTCCAGATCCTCGTAAGTCTCTCCCGGCTTCACTTCTTTTACCAGGATGATATTCTTCTCGTCTACGGCAGTGATAAAGTCTTTGGTCTTTGCTGCGAAAAGGCTGCGCACCGTCTCTAAAGCATTCACATCCTTCTCATGGTGGGTTTCAATCAGGAATACTACCCGCTTCACATTCGTCTCGATATGAAGCTTCTTTGCACGGTTATAGATATCCACTAAAAGCATATTGTCCAAAAGCAGGTTCTTGATGAAATTATCTTTATCAAAACGCTCCTTATATGCCACAAGAAGATTCTGGATCTGGAAGGCAGCAAGCTTTCCTACCATATATACATCGTCGCTGCCGCCCTTGGCAAGCAGGATATATTCCAATTGATGCTCATCGAACACCTTAAAAAACTGATAACCCTGAATAACCTGGCTGTCTGCCGGAGAGTCCACAAATGCTAAGATAGAGCTTTCATACTCTTCCGCATCGTTAAAGGTAGTCGCCAGGATCTTGCCTTCCGTATCGCAAATACATAAGTCAATTCTGGTGATTCCCTTTAAGCCTTCTATGGTTGTCTGAAGTATTTGGTTTGAAATCATGGCAATTCTCTCCTTTTTATGAATTTTACCTGATTATATCTTAATGCAAATACACAAAAAAAGCAAGCGAGTATCTCACTCGCTTGCCTAAAATTTACAACTTTTTAAAATATATTCAGACTAGTTAACAACTACCTTCTCGGTATCCTTGTCGAAGATATGGATCTTGGTTAAGTCCATAGCCAGCTTTACGGTATCGCCAGGTCTTGCAGTGGTACGCGGATTTACACGTGCCGTGCAGTTGGTATCGTGGATATCAAAGTATAAGTAAACCTCAGCACCTAACAGCTCGTATACACGGATGGTAGCGGTCAGAACAGCCTTGGGATTTGCAGCGATCCATGCCTCTTCATCATGTAAATCCTCAGGACGGATACCCATGGTAACAGTCTTTCCTACATAGCCTGCACCCTCTAACTTCTTTGCCTTGTCAGCAGGAAGAGCGATGGTATTGCCATCAAAGGTTAAGGTTACGTCTGCACCGTTCTTGGCAACGGTAGCGTCTACCAGGTTCATCTGCGGAGCGCCGATGAATCCGGCAACGAACTTGTTGCAGGGCTTGTCATATAAGTTCTGAGGAGTATCAACCTGCTGAACCACGCCATCCTTCATAACTACGATACGGCTTCCCAGAGTCATAGCCTCGGTCTGGTCATGGGTTACGTAGATGATGGTAGCTTCCAGTCTCTGATGCAGCTTGGAAATCTCAATTCTCATCTGGCCTCTCAGCTTTGCATCCAGGTTGGACAGCGGCTCGTCCATTAAGAATACCTTAGGATTACGTACGATAGCACGTCCCATAGCAACACGCTGTCTCTGACCACCGGACAGAGCCTTGGGCTTTCTGTCTAATAAGTGGGACAGGTCAAGGATTCTTGCAGCCTCCTGAACCAGCTTGTCAATCTCAGCCTTCGGAGTCTTTCTCAGCTTTAAGCCGAATGCCATGTTATCATAAACGGTCATATGGGGATACAGAGCGTAGTTCTGGAATACCATGGCGATATCACGATCCTTCGGCTCTACGTCGTTAACCAGCTTGCCGTCGATGTACAGCTCGCCGGAAGTAATGTCTTCCAGACCAGCGATCATACGAAGGGTGGTAGACTTACCGCATCCGGAAGGTCCTACGAAAATGATGAACTCCTTGTCTGCGATCTCCAGATTAAAATCCTTAACTGCCACAAAGCCGTTGGGATACTTCTTTTCAATGTGTCTTAAAGATAAGCTTGCCATTACAAATCCTCCTGCTTTTCTAAAAAAGATTATTAGTTTATGCGATTTCCAAGCGGATCAGCGGACACTGACCTGCTTTTTCTATCTGTTGTAATGATACTAAAAAAACTTTTTTTTTACTATACTTGAAATAGCCAAAAAGAAAATTTTCTTTTTGGCTAATCTGTATATTCAAAAGAAAAAATATCGGAAATGTCAAATTTTAGTTAAAAATCGTCGCAGCAGCTTGTCAATATTCGATAAAGCCTTCTCCCAGCACTTCCCGAACATCACTTACAATGACGAAGGCCTTTCTGTCCTGTTCTCTGACCAGCTCTTTCAAACGGCTGATTTCCTTTTTAGAAACCACACAGCAGAGCATCTGCCGCCGGGTCCCCGAGTAGAGGCCCGTGGCATCCAGTCCTGTAACGCCTCTTCCCATTTCTTCCATAACAGACCGGGCAATCTGCTCGCTTTCATCTGAAATAATATAAACCATCTTGGAAAACTTCAATCCTTCCAGGATTCCGTCCGACACCTTGGAAAGGGCATAGATGGCAATCAGCGCATACAGCGCCGGCTGTATGCCGAATACCGCCACACCGGCCAGAACGATCAGCGCATCCAGGACCTGCAGGACCTGCGGAAGGGTGTAGTGGGGAAATTTCTTCTGGATCAGCGCTGCCAGCATATCGGTACCCCCTGTGGTGGCCTGGGCAAGAAAAACCATTCCTGTGCCCACACCGGTTATAATGCCTCCAAACAAAGCAATAAGAAGCATGTCTCCCGAAGGTATCAGCACACGCTCCGGAATCACATACAGTGAAAGAGAAAGTGCCATAGTGGCTACCAGTGTCCGTTTGATAAAACGCCATCCCTGAATCTTCCACGCTGCAAGGAACAGAGGAATATTTAAAATCGTATTGGTAAGCCACAGCGGAATTCCCGCCAATTCCTTCACCACAATGGCCAGGCCGGATGCCCCGCCTGTAACCAGATTTGCCGGATCGTAAATATTTTTAATGGCATAGCCCATAATAAATGAACCTGTAATAATCAGAACATAGTCTGCTGCAGCCGTTCTCTGCTTCATTTGTTTTCTCCTTTCCCTTTCTGCCGCGCCGCCGCAAAATATCTGTACTGCAGAAAGGTGTCATTTTCTCCTGTTAGTCTCTCCTGCTGTCTGGAAAACATGTAATTCAAAAACCCCGCAGCAAGCTACGAGGCATCAAATTTGCAGCGCAGCCAAGCTGCGGGGTATTTGACCCTCGCGGCAGTCGCCAAATGGACATGCAGGCATGTCCGCTTGGCTCGTTGCCCGCGGAAATAAAAAGTGCAG
>DVKS01000206.1 GCA_018715905.1 Candidatus Caccovicinus merdipullorum
ATAGAAAAGGGTACCGTTGTCCATAGCGGATCGGCGGACTGTCTGGGACTTTTGCTGGTGTGTTCCGGACAGCTGCGGGCCTATATTATTTCAGAAGAAGGACGGGAGATTACCATATACCGTCTGTTTGAACGGGATATCTGTCTCTTTTCTGCCTCCTGTATGATGCGGAACATACAATTTGATATTACCATAGAGGCGGAGAAGGACACGGAGGCGTGGGTGATCCCGCCGAAACTTTACAGGAAACTGACGGAAGAATCAGCGGCTGCCGCGAACTATACCAATGAGGTAATGGGAAGCCGGTTTTCGGAAGTAATGTGGCTGATGGAGCAGATCATGTGGAACCGCTTTGACCGGCGTCTGGCATCATTTCTGCTGGAAGAGAGCGCACTGGAAGGCAGTGATTCCCTTTTGATCACCCACGAAAAGATTGCCAATCACCTGGGATCTGCCAGGGAAGTAGTAACCAGAATGCTCCGGTATTTCCAGCGGGAGGGACTGGTGGAACTGTCCCGGGGAACCATCTGCATCCTGTCTCGGGAAAAACTTGCGGAAATTTAAACGTCCTTCCGGGTTGTCTTTTGACCGGCCCGGAAGGACGTTTTTATGCGGAAGCGATTATGAAATTTCAGCTTGAAATTCCAGCTGCCTGGCTTTTATGAGATGGTCTGAGCACTGTCCGCCGGCTGTGCCGTTTCCATACCGCAGGGCCGATGTTTTTGGGCCGGAGCGCGGTCTGCAAAGACAGACTGGCACAGAAGATATCCGCCGGCAATGTGGCTGCAGTCAAAGCCGTGCTGCATCAGAATCCGGCAGGCCAGGTAGCTTCGCAGTCCGCTCTGGCAGAGTACGTAGACTGGTTTTGAGGGATCCAGGTCAGAAAGATGGTCCCGCAGTTCATCAAGGGGAACATTCACAAATCCCTCCATATGGCTTTTTTCATATTCTGCCGGCGTACGGACATCCAAAAGAAGGGCGCTGCCGTCATAAGGCAGATCCTTTAACTGATCCCAGAAAATCTGCTTTACGCGTCCCTGGGCCAGATTTTCGATGAGATAACCGGCCATGTTTACCGGATCTTTGGCGGAAGCGTACGGAGGGGCATAGGCCAGATCCAGATCTTTTAAGGCGGAGGCGGAAAGGCCGGCATAGATGGCAGCGGCCAGCACATCGATCCGTTTATCCACGCCGTCAAAGCCTGCGATCTGAGCGCCTAAAAGTTTCAGGGACCCTTTTTCAAAGAGAACCTTCATAGTCATGGTTCTGGCCCCCGGGTAATAGGAGGCATGGCTGGATGGAGAAAGATACACTTTGTCATAGGAGATTTTCGCAGCCTGTGCCGCCTGCTCATTCAGTCCGGTCACGGCAAAAGTCATATCAAAGATTTTAATGATAGAAGTACCCTGGGCTCCTTCATAATGGCTGTCGCCGCCGCAGATATTGTCAGCCGCAATCCTTCCCTGCTTATTGGCAGGACCGGCCAGTGCGATCCTGGTATCCTTTCCGGTGACCCGGTGACGGATCTGCACGGCATCGCCCGCTGCATAGATATCCGGAATGGAAGTTTCCATGCGGCTGTTCACAATAATACTGCCTCCCGCACCTAAGGCCAGGCCGGCATCTTTTGCCAGACTGGTATCCGGCCGTACGCCGATGGCCAGAATTACCATATCTGCCGTAAGGGGGGCATGATCTTCTACTTCTACTTTAATGCTGTCATTTTCCGCAGAAAGACCGGTCACGGCTCTTTCCAGGATCAGGCGGACACCCATACTCCGCATTTTTCCGTGAAGAAAAGAAGCCATATCATAATCCAGAGGGTTCAAAAGATGATCCAGCTTCTGGACGATCGTTACTTCCATGCCCATCCTGCGGAGATTTTCTGCCAGTTCCAGGCTGATAAAGCCGCCGCCGGCCAGTACAGCGGACCGGGGGCGTTTTTCTTCGGCAAAGGAACGGATCCGAAAGGTATCTTCCACTGTGCGCAGGGTGAATACGGCACCCGGTTTTGGTCCGTGAAAATCAGGCACGATGGGTTTTGCTCCGGGAGAGAGAAGAAGTTTGTCATAAGATTCTTCAAAGCTTTCTCCGGTTTCCAGATTTTTTACGGTCACAGATTTTCTTTCCGGATGGATGGCGGTCACCTCATGGCAGACATGCATATGGATACGGAACCGTTTCCAGAAGCTTTCCGGTGTCTGCAGCGTAAGCTCTTCCGGGTCTGTGATGACCCCGCCGATATAATAGGGAAGCCCGCAGTTTGCGTAAGAAACGTAACCGGACCGTTCAAAAACATGAATCTCGGCAGATTCGTCCAGTCTTCGTATTCTGGCAGCGGCAGTAGCGCCGCCGGCCACACCCCCGATGATAACCACTTTCATGATTTGGTTTGTCCTCCTTTTCTCAGATGGCGGGAAGCTCTGCCTTTTCAGGCAGAACGCTTAGTTCAGCATGGAGAGAATGCGTGCTTTCGGCTGGGCACCCATGGAGCGGTTTGCCACTTTGCCGTCCTGCATAACTACCAGGGTGGGAATACTCATAACCTGGAAAGAACCGGCCAGTTCGGGTTCTTCATCTACATTGATCTTGCACACCTTAATGTCCGGGCGCTCCTCGGCGATCTGATCCAGAATGGGGCCTACCATCCGGCAGGGGCCGCACCAGGGAGCCCAGAAATCCAAAAGAACCGGTTTGCTGCTGCGGATCACTTCTTCCTGAAAATTATTCTGTGTAATATGATAAACTGACATATTCATTCCTCCTGTTGTTTTTTTATTTGTTATGGCCTTATCTTACCAGAACAGAGAGAAGTTTTCCGTGACATAGTCACAGTCAGCGCAGTGTCAGTTCCAGCATAGCTGCATAATGCCGCACCGTAAATTCTTCCGGAGCGATGGAAGCAAGGAGTTTTCGATGTTCGGTTTCCCATTGGGCGATCTCTTCCTGGGACAGGCTGGCGCCGATGCCGCGGCATGCCTTCATGCGCCCGTGCCAGCTGTCCCGGGTGAAGGGCAGATCGAGCTGATATTCCTCATGGGATACCGGTGTGAAAAAGTCCAGAACACAGTCCGGCACAGAGATGGGATGCATGGTTTCTCCGGCGCCTGACCAGTGGGGGCTGTATTTCAGCACCAGTTTTTCACTTTCGCCGGCAATGGGATCTTCAAAGGGAAGCCAGGCCATGTAAAGGATAAGGAGATGCCCTTCCTTTTTCAGCATGCGGGACAGGCGGGGCATAAGCCGTTTGTGGTCAAAGTACCAGAAACACTGGCAGGCGGTGACAGTATCGAAGGAATTGTCGGGGAAGACAAGATCTTCTGCCGCTGAAACCAGATAGCGGATATTCTGTCCCTTTTCTTCTGACAGCCGCCTGGCCTGTGCAATCTGCATTTCTGAGAGATCCGTTCCGGTCCATTCTGCGCCGTAATGGTACATGTTTCTGGGAAGGACACCGGTTCCGGTTCCCAGATCCAGCACACGCTGTCCCTTAATGCAGAGATTCCGGTCTGCGATCTTTTCATAGAATACAGGGGGATAGATATCCCGGTATTTTGCGTAATCCAGAGATGTGCGCCCCCAGTCAAAGGCTTTTCCGGCATCGATATTTTTATTCCGAATTTCCATAATAAGATGGACCTCCTGTTAACTTTTCCGTGCTGTGTGAACGGTTACAGATATTATAGCGGATCTGTGCCGTCCTTACAACTTGCTATGCCGGACGGCCTGTGATAAAATCAGTACGGCGATGCATTTGTGCGCCGACGAGAAATTAAAAAAGGAATGAGTGAATGGCAGATATAACGTTGATTACGGATTTTTCATCTCCGGAACTGGATATTTATGCCCGTCTTTCAGAGCGGCAGCTTCTTCATTACTATGAGCCGGAGGAAGGGATATTTATTGCAGAAAGCCCGAAGGTGATTGAGCGGGCGCTGAATGCCGGATACGAGCCCCTGTCTTTTCTGGTGGAGACAAAGCATGTGGAAGGAGAGGCGGCGGATGTGATCGGCCGGTGCGGGAATATTACGGTATATACAGCGGAATTTGACGTCCTGACGAAGCTTACCGGTTTCCCGCTTACCCGGGGTGTCCTCTGCGCCATGCGGAGGCGTCCTTTGCCGAAAGCAGAAATGCTCTGCCGGGGTGCTGAACGGGTGGCCGTTCTGGAAAATGTGATGAATCCTGCCAATATAGGTTCTATTTTCCGCTCTGCAGCTGCCCTGGGGATGGATGCGGTGCTGCTGACGCCCGGCTGCAGCGATCCGCTTTACCGAAGAGCGGCCAGGGTAAGTATGGGAACGGTTTTTCAGGTCCCCTGGACTTTTTTTGACGAGGAAGAGGAATCGTGGCCGGGAAAAGGCATGGACGTTTTAAAGAAAATGGGATTTCAGACGGCGGCCATGGCCTTGTGCGATGACTCCATAGGAATTGACGCTTTGGAATTAAAGAAAGCGGAAAAGCTGGCGGTAGTGCTGGGGACGGAAGGAGACGGGCTGGCATCGGAAACTATCGCAGACTGCGATTATACTGTGCGCATTCCCATGGCAGGCGGTGTGGACTCTCTTAACGTGGCGGCGGCCAGTGCGGTGGCTTTCTGGGAGCTGCGGCGGCCGGCACGGTAGACTCAGGAGCTGCCCGCACCACAGTAAGAAATGCCAAAAAAGCATTTATCAGCATATGATACAGGTATTAGACTTACCGGAAACCTGCAGTTACAATAAGATAAGAACAGCAAAGGCAGGTGAGAGAAGTGACTATTGACGAGGTAAGCAGACAGTATCAGATTCCCGAAAAAAGTTCTGAAAGAATATGAAAGCTGGGGCGGATGCGACGCGGTAAAAAAGGTGATGGGCGCCTGGCAGTATGATGACCAGGATCTGGAGCGGTTGAGCCTTATCATGACTCTCCATGATATCGGATTTGACAGAGAGGAGATTGAAACCTATATGACGCTGGTCCTGGAAGGCGCAGGCGCCAATGACAGAAAGATGCAGATGCTTCAGAAAAAGCGGGAGGGAATTCTGGATGAAATTCATTTTCGGGAAAAGAAAATTCAGTATCTGGACTATCTTCGCTATGAAATCCGGCGCAGTCAGTAACGCCATTCATAAAAAGTTCTGAATACAACCGGTAAGGACAGCAATTCATAAAATTTTTAGAAAAACGAAAAGGATTTTGTTGATTTAATGGATTTATTATGTATAATTATGGTAGGAAGGTCGGGACGCAACCTTCAAAAATCAAGGAAAAGAGGTTAAATGTAAGATGGCAGAAATTAATTTAAGCAAGTATGGCATTACGGGAACCTTAGAAATCGTACACAATCCTTCTTATGAATTGTTATTTGAAGAAGAGACCAAGCCGGGACTGGAAGGCTATGAAAAGGGCCAGGTCAGCGAGCTGGGCGCAGTGAATGTTATGACAGGTGTGTACACTGGCCGTTCTCCCAAGGACAAGTTCATTGTAATGGACGAGAATTCCAAGGATACGGTATGGTGGACTTCCGATGAATATAAGAACGACAACCATCCGGCTTCTCAGGAGACCTGGAATGTAGTAAAGGATCTTGCAATCAAAGAGTTATCCAATAAGAAGCTTTACGTAGTGGATGCTTTCTGCGGCGCAAACAAGGACACCCGCATGGCAATCCGTTTTATTATGGAAGTAGCATGGCAGGCTCATTTCGTAACCAACATGTTCATCAGACCTACCGAGGAAGAGTTAAAGGACTTCGAGCCGGATTTCGTTGTTTACAATGCTTCCAAGGCTAAGGTAGAGAACTACAAGGAATTAGGCCTGAATTCCGAGACCGCAGTTGTATTTAACATCACCAGCCGTGAGCAGGTTATCTTAAATACATGGTACGGCGGCGAGATGAAGAAGGGTATGTTCTCCATGATGAACTACTATCTGCCGTTAAAGGGCATTGCTTCCATGCACTGCTCCGCAAACACCGATATGAACGGCGAGAATACCGCTATCTTCTTCGGACTTTCCGGAACCGGAAAGACCACCCTGTCTACCGACCCGAAGCGTCTGCTGATCGGCGATGACGAGCACGGCTGGGATGACAATGGCGTATTTAACTTTGAGGGCGGCTGCTATGCGAAGGTTATCGACCTGGACAAGGAGTCTGAGCCGGATATCTACAATGCGATTAAGAGAAACGCTCTGTTAGAGAACGTAACGGTAGACGCTGACGGAAAGATCGATTTTACCGATAAGAGCGTAACGGAGAATACCCGCGTATCTTATCCTATCGACCACATCCAGAACATCGTTCGTCCGGTATCCTCTGCACCGGCTGCAAAGGAAGTAATCTTCCTGTCTGCAGATGCATTCGGCGTACTTCCGCCGGTATCCATCCTGACTCCGGAGCAGACCCAGTACTACTTCCTGTCCGGATTTACCGCAAAGTTAGCAGGAACGGAGCGCGGCATCACCGAGCCGACTCCTACCTTCTCCGCTTGCTTCGGCCAGGCATTCCTGGAGCTGCATCCTACCAAGTATGCAGAAGAGCTGGTTAAGAGAATGGAGCAGAGCGGTGCCAAGGCTTACCTGGTTAACACCGGCTGGAACGGCAGCGGCAAGCGTATCTCCATCAAGGATACCAGAGGTATCATTGACGCTATCTTAAACGGCGACATCCTGAAGGCGCCCACCAAGAAGATTCCTTACTTCAACATCGAAGTTCCCACCGAGCTTCCGGGCGTTGATACCAATATTCTGGATCCTCGTGACACCTACGCAGACGCTTCCGAGTGGGAGACCAAGGCGAAGGATCTGGCACAGAGATTCATCAAGAACTTCTCCAAGTATGAGGGCAATGAGGCTGGCAAGGCTCTGGTAGCTGCTGGTCCTCAGTTAGACTGATTTCCGGAGAGAATGTCCATCCGAATTTAATATGTTTATAATTTGCCGGGTGCAGGATTTTCCTGCACCCGGTTTTTGGGGTTTGGGTTCTGTCTGAAGGTTTTCAGAGGATCCCATTTTTTATTTCATCCACTTTCGGACGGCTGCAGACAGTGCAGCGTAAGCTGCGCCGTATGCCAGAAGCTTTGCAGCTTTCGTAAGCCGGCGGCGCTCCATATAGCTGTACAGAGGCATGCCGGTCATACGGGTGAACATACGGTGAAGGTGATATCTGGAGTAATGGGCCGCATGGGCCGCCATGTTAAGATCCGGCTTCCGAAAAAGATTTTCTTCGATGCAGGAAAGGACCCTCTCAATGCTTTCTTCGGAATTCTTTTCCATGATCTCCTCCTTTCCGGAAACAGGATAGCAGATTTTTGGCCGCAGGTTTTCATCATTCTTGCTCAGTTTTATTATTTGATTTCACTTTTACACGAAAACGTATTTTTCCAGCCGGTCAAATGCTTCCGTCACAAGGCTGTGGGGAAGGGCAAGGTTCATGCGGATATGGCAGTCTCCATGGAAGGGCCGGCCGTCCTGCCAGATCACGCCGACTTCGATGCCGGCTTTCTGCAGGGATTCGATATCGGTATTGTGCTGTGCGCACCAGTCGGTGCAGTCTAAAAACAGCATGTAAGTGCCTTGCGGTTTTGTCACATTGACGCCTTTAAAATGCGTGTGGATGAAGGAAACGGCATATTCCAGGTTTTCATTTAACACCTGGCGAAGCTCTTTCACCCATTCCTGGCCTTCGGGACTGTAGGCGGCAATGAGGGCGTGCATGGAAAGGACGTTCATGGAATTATAGTGGGTGGCCTTTCCTGCCTTTGTAATCCGGTCGCGGAGATAAGGATTGTAGATTACGTGGTAGGAACCGATCAATCCGGCCAGATTAAAGGTTTTGGAAGGCGCATAGAGGGCTACGGTGCGCATGCGGGCATCCTCAGATACCATCTGGGTGGGGGTGTGGCGGATGCCGGGCATGGTCAGATCGGCCCAGATTTCATCGGAAATCACATATACATTGTACTTTTTATAAATTTCCATCAGCTTTTCCACTTCCCAGCGCTCCCATACACGGCCGGCAGGATTGTGGGGAGAGCAGAAGATGGCAGTATGGATATTTTGTTTTGCCACCTTTTCTTCCAGATCCTTATAGTCGATGCGCCATACGCCTTCTTCGTCCTGGATCAGGGGATTTAAGACCAGGTTCCAGCCGTTGTCCTCTACTGAGTGGGAGAAGCCGATGTAGGTGGGAGACTGGATGATGATGGAATCTCCCGGCTGGCATAAAATACGGAGAGCGCTTACTACTCCTCCTAAAACGCCGTTTTCGTAGCCGATGCATTCCGGCGTAAGACCTGTGGTGCCGTAGCTTTCTTCATGCCAGCGGATAATGGAATCGAAGTAGGCTTTCGGAGGATTGAAATATCCGTATGCCGGATGGTTTGCCCGCTGGATAATTGCCTGAGGGATGGCGGGGAGAGCCGGAAAGTTCATGTCAGCCACCCACATGGGAATAATGGAAAATCCATCGCGGATCTTTGCCCCGGCAAAGAAGCCTTCCTGGCCGCCGGCAGCAGAAGCAGGGGAATCCACTGCGATGGCATCCTTTCCCAGCCGGTCCATAATTGTAGTAAAATCGTATTTCATTTGTAAATCACTGCCTTTCTGTATTGGGTTCTTTCTCTATTTTAGTGGGAGCGGAAGAGACTGTCAATGCGTGGATTGGACGCGTTACAAAAAGTGTGAGCTTCAGCGCACACTTGCGCCGGAGCGCGGCTGCACCAGCAACCATTTTCCTTAAACGCGGAGTGCCCTCGCTTCGCTGGGGCAGGCCCTGCGCATCCATAACGGAGCGTTTTTTTATTTTACAGGGGACGAAGTCCTCTGTGAAATAAAAAAAGCAGCCAGCTGGCTGCCGAAAGAGGAAGTTATGAAAAGTGTATGTAAACAAGGAAGTCATCCTTGATGGTTATAATCATACATGGGAGATGTGACAAAATTATGTTCAATCTCTAAAATAAAAATTGCATTGGTTAATAGTGTATAAACTGATGAAGGTTCCGGATATGGCAGGATGAGAAAAAATATTGATATTTTTCCGAAAAAAGCTGCTTTATATTGAACTTTTTCTGCGTGCGTGGTATAGTATAATACAATAAATTGAACTAAAAGAATGAAATTGAACATTCTGGAGGAAACGAGATGGGCAGGGAGACCTTTGCAGACCGGCTGAAGCTGGCCATGGACCGACGGGGGCTTAAGCAGGTGGACCTTTGCCGGGCGGCTGCCGGAAAAGGCGTGAAGCTTGGGAAAAGCCATGTAAGCCAGTATGTAAGCGGAAAAACGGTTCCGCGGGCGGATA
>DVKS01000207.1 GCA_018715905.1 Candidatus Caccovicinus merdipullorum
TGACATATCACCAGAATGCTTTCCCGGCACAGTTACGTTTATTATACACAAGATTTCTGTGCCTTGTAAAGAGATTCCCAGGTTTTGCGGATTTCTCCCTGTCGGGTTTTCAAAATCACATAAAAGCAGTTCATTCCGTCTTTGTATTCCACCCCGGCCCGTCCTCCATGGAAGTGGATAATGTCTCCGGCTATGGACAGTCCAAGGCCGCAGCCCTTTCGCCCGGCAGCCTCCTCCGCCCGGTAATACCGGCAGAAAATCCGTTCCTTCGTCTCGCTGGGGATCGGCTTTCCCTGGCTGTTTACCCAGAGACGCACACTGTTTCTTGAAATGCGTTCCAGGATCACCTGGGTGCGCCCTCCCTCCGGTGTGTATTTTGCGCTGTTGTCCAGAAGCACCTGGATCACCTGGCCGATCTGGGTTTCATTTCCCCGGACCGACAGGTTTTTTTCGATCTGCCAGGAAATCTCTTTTCCCATCTGATAAAAAAGCGGCTCGAAAAGCAGGATCTTTTCGGTAACCGCACGGCTTAAATTGAAATCTTTCCAGTATTTCCGGCTCCGGCTCATTTCCTCGCTTTTAGCAAGGGACATGATGCTTTCCAGCAGGGCAGTCATCTGCCGGCATTCTTCATCCATATGATCCAGCCACCGGTCCCAGTCATCACAGATTCCATGACAGTTTTCTTTTAAAAGAGCCGCATCTGCGGTGATAACAGTCAGCGGCGTTTTCAGTTCGTGGGAAACATCTGCCACCGCACGCTTCTGATAACGCATCCTCCGTTCGGCAGATCCTGCGGCCCACCTGGAAAAAAACAGAGAAAAAACCAGTGCGCAGCTCCAGATCACACTGCAGGTCATCAGCTGGATCCGGAACAGATCCCGGCGCATATGCCCGCCGGCCAGAAGAGCGGCAGCCATGGAAAGCAGAACCGCAGCCGTCACCACCGCCATGGTACAGACGATAAATTTCAGACGAAGTCTTTCTGTTTTCATCTTCCTGCCGCCTCCATCTTCATTTCTTTCTCAGCAAGCCGGTACCCCAGCTTCCGCAAAGTCCGAATCTCAATGTCCGCATCCAGAAATTCCAGTTTTCTTCTGAGGAAGGAGATGTGGGTCTCCACATTGTTTTCCACGGCTTCCCGCTCATTTCCCCAGACCTTCAAAAGCAGAGTCTCTTTGGGGATCACGATCTCGCGGCTGCTCATCAGGATCCGCATGATCTCATATTCCTTCTTTCCCAGCCGGATGCTTCCTTCCGGCCCCTGAAGCGTAAAATCCCCCTGATTCAGAGAAATATTTCCATATGTAAGAACTGCCGGCATCACCTCGCCTTTTCTCCGGGTCAGCGCTCCCATCACCGCCACCAGCTCCGAAACATCAAAGGGCTTGGTCAGGTAATAATCTGCCCCGCTTTCAAGGCCCAGGACCCGGTTATCCGTATCGCTTCTGGCCGAAAGCATCAGCACCGGCATGCTGTTCCGGTTCTGACGCAGTTCCCGGATAATGGAAATGCCGTCTTTTCCAGGCAGCATCACATCCAGGATCGCCCCATCAAAATTTCCATCTTTTAAAAGACAGGCTCCCGTCTCGCCGTCATTGCAGATCTGGCAGTCATACCGGTGTTTTAAGATATCCCGGATGGACTCTGCCAGCCGTTCATTGTCCTCCACAATTAATATTCTCATCTTATCACCACTCCTGCTTACTCTGATAATCTGCCGCCGATTAGGCGGCGTTAATTCAGGGATTCCAAATGCGCCGCCAAGATTTTTGCAGGATGGATGCTGCTTTGCCCGCCGGCGCATGATGGTTTATATAAAAAGAAATCCATCTGTATTTTCCGGCATTTTTTAGTAAAATGCAAGAGAATCCAGATGGATTTCACATATAATTCACAGTTTTCCCTTTTACCTTGAAGGTCCCTCCGCCGGATAGGTAGCAGGTATTCAGGGATGCCAAATGCGCCGCCAAAACTTTCATGGAACGGCTGGAGCGCCGCCCGCCGGCGCATAATAGTTACTAACGGCTCCGGATTTCACTGCGCATAAAGCAGATGTAAGAAGCCGCGAAAGCGATGGCCGCTGCAGCCAGAAGACCGGTGAGATGAGGCCATACTAAAAGCAGGCTCTGTCCCAGAGACAGGTATCCGTTTATGGCGCCGGAAAGCTGCTGGGGCAGGATAATGTTGGTGGTCCGCACCGCCGGATTCATGATCGTCGATACTGCCTCACTGTAAAGATAATAAGGCGACAGACGGTTTAAATTCAGCTGCAGATTATACTGGTCCAGAAGCTGTCCTGCCGTCTGGATCTGGGAAGCGGGATAGATCACATCTGTCACAATGCTTACCACCAGGGACATAAACAGCGCAAAAAAGATCCACAGTGCGATTACCGCCATGGCCGATGTGGCTGCGTGACGGCAGATCACAGAGAAAAAGATGGACAAAGCCAGCCAGAAGCAGATATAAATCGCGGTGAAGAAAAGAAACACCGCCACTCTTCCCACTTCCTCAGAGGTGGGCAGGATTCCGGAAAACAGAAGGCCTACCGCACCGATGATCAGTCCCATGGAAAATACCATAAGAAAGATAATGGCCGCTCCTGCAAGGAATTTCCCGTTGATCACCGCATCCCGGTAAATGGGCTGGGCCACCAGCCGGTTCAGAGTTCCCTCCGAACGCTCGCTGTTAATGGCATCGAACCCAAGAGTAAGCCCTACAAAGGGCCCCAGCAGGGCAATAAACGAAGTAAAGGACGGGATGGAATTTCCGCTTAAGGTAAACAGCTTCAGGAAAATATAATTGGAATCGGACGCTACCGCATCGGAAAGGCTGGAAAGGGCTCCGTAAATGCTGGCGCAGCTGGTCAGAAGGATCAGGAACAGCACGATCAGGAACCGCTTGCTGCGGATGTGGTCCGCCATCTCCTTGCGGTAGAGGGCCCCCAGACCATAGCTTCTTTCCGGCTTTTCGTTACCGTTCTTTCCGATATCGAGAAAGGAAGCCTTTATTTTTTCCTGTATTGCCTTCGTCATTCTTCTCATCCCCTTTCTCAAAATATCTGCGGTAGATCTCATCCAGATCATCGCCCCTCTGCCGCAAGTGGGCGATGGTATAGCCTGCGTCAACGGCCCGGCGGCTTAATTCCCGCCGTATATCCCAGCGGGACTCTACCATAAAATAGTCGCCTTTCCGCTCTACCCGTTCTACATTTGACAGGCTCTTTAATAATTCTCCGTATCCCGCATCGTTGGGGATGGCGGATGTTTCCAGCACGTAGCGTCCCTCCTGGCTGGTCTGGGCCGCCAGTTCATCAATCCGGCCGCAGGCTATGAGTCGGCCGTTTACAAACAGACCCACCCGGTCACAGATCTGCTGAATCTGGTACAGCTGGTGGGATGAGATCAGAATGGTTCTTCCCTCCTCCACTGCCAGTGCCCGGATCAGATCCATCAATTCACGCATTCCTTCCGGGTCAATGCCCAGAGTCGGCTCATCCATGATCACTACGCTGGGATCTTTCATCAGTACATCGGCAATGCCGAGCCGCTGGCGCATACCGCGGGAATAGGTTCCCGTCTTCTGATCCGCAGCCTCCGTCATTCCCACTTTTTGTAAGAGATCGTCAATTCTCGCTTCCGCCAGATCCCGTGGCAGACCGTTTAACTGACCGGTAAACCGCAGATTCTCTCTTCCTGTCATATCTGCGTAAAATCCCACATTGTCCGGAAGGTATCCTACCATCCGCTTTATGGCAATGGGGTCCCTGGTACAGTCCTTTCCATCGATCCAGGCCTGTCCCTCACTGGGCTCCGTCAGTCCTAAAAGCATCAGGGTTGTGGTGGTTTTCCCCGCACCGTTTGGTCCTAAAAGTCCGAAGATCTCGCCTTTGCGGATTTCCAGATTTAAGTTATCTACAGCCTTTTTCTCACCGTAAAGCTTTGTCAGGCCTTCTGTCCGAATAATGTACGTTTCTTCTGCCAAGGCATTCTCCTCCTTCCATGGCTGATTTCCTTTTCAGACGCATTCTCAGCGTCTTCCGTACTTGCGGAACACATAGCCTACACCGCCCACGGTGCAGATAATTACCAGGATCGCAACAACTCCCCATACGGTACTGGTCTTTACCGATACGCGGAAATCTGCCGACGCACTGGTTTCATCGCAGAATGCCGTAAAGCTGGCCACATAGTCACCGGTGATGGCATCGGAATCGGGAGTCACATGAACGATTACCTGGGTGGTATTTCCTGCGGGAAGAGAGGTGATCATATTCTCCTCCAGGTCAAACGTAGCAGTCCAGCCGGTGGGAAGGGAGGAAGTTAACGAAATATTCTGCAGATCTACATTTCCGGTGTTCGTTACATCCAGGGTAAGATCCGACTCCTGATTTGCATAAGCGTCAAAACTTAAACGGCCGTCCGGCGTGCTTACGGTAAGCCCATAGGTTCCGGTAATCACCACCTTAAGATCGGTACTCAGAGTCTCATCGGCAGATACGGCGCTGCAGGAAATGTCATATTCTCCTGCTTCCACGCCTTCCGGCGGTTCCACAGATACATTCAGTCCCTGGCTGTTTCCCGGTTCCACCTCGATTCCGGCCACGTTCGTCGTCTCGCCGGAAGGGGTAAAGCTTACGCTCCAGCCTGCAGGCGCATTGGAAGATAAACTGTAGGACTGGGTCTTTAAGCCATTGTTGATGAGAGTCGTGCTGAAGCTGAATGTGGTGCCGGAGGGACCTTCCTGCTCCGGATATTCAGAAGTAAAGCTGCCCTGTCCTGCATTGACCTGGTTTACCATAAAGGAAATGGTAAGAGAATCCTGGATGCCATCACCTGCCGAAGCCTGTACGGTGGCCTGATACGTTCCCTCTGTCAGTTCATCCGGAACCGTAACATGCAGGGTAAGCTGCGCTCCTTCCGCCCCGCTGTTTACATGAACCTGGCTTACCTGATAGCTCCCGCCCTGCAGGTAGCCTTCCCAGCCTTCCGGAAGGGATGAAATGGATACATCTGCATCCAGGCCGCTTCCGGTGGTGTTCTCCAGATTCAGATCAATGCTTAAACTGTCACCCGGCATAACCGAAATCCCCGGATAATCGGTGCTGATCTCCAGACCGCCTGCACCGTAAGCGCTCATATGGCCGGTCAGAAGCATCAGAAAAACAGCCGCAATCAGAGTAAAGCCCCAGATGCGGCGGCGGATCCCCGCCAGTTCCTCTTCTCTTTTTCTTGCAATGATTTTTTCCATAAAGCCTCTCCTTCCTGCCCAAAGGCAGATTTTTCAAAAACACCGTTTGCATCCCTTTCCTGCATTTTGGAGGTCTGCCGCCGGTGTATTTTCATCACTACTATGATAATGGAGAAAGCTTTAATGAAACTGTAATATATTTGAATTAACTATGAAATAAATATAAAACCTGTATGCATCCGGCTGTCAGGACAAGCCAAAAATAAGCCATGATAAGCCGGGAATGCAAGAAAAAAGAACCCCGCATCAAAGTCAGGATTCTTTTAACTGCTCTTATGTTCTTTTTGCCCGTTACGCTCCGGCAGTCATGCTTCCGTTGGCTCCTACGTAATAGCCGTCCGGCGTAACTGCATTGGTCAGCATCTTTCCATCGCTTCCCAGATAATACCACAGTCCGTTTTCATCCACCCACTCGCTTACCGCCATGGCGCCGTCAGAGTGGAAATAATACCAGGTGCTTCCGTCTGGCTGCTGCCAGCCTGTGGCCATATAGCCGGCCCCGTTTATCCAGTAGGTCTTTCCCCCATCCTCAATCCAGCGGCCTGCTGCCCTTGATCCATCCGGAAGAAGGTAATACCAGCCGGTTCCGTCCTGCTGCCAGCCGGTTCCGCTCTGGGAAAGCACTGCGCCTGCAGAAGTACTGATCTCGCCGTTTTCCGCCAGGGCAAACCCGTAATCCAGCATGGCCTTGGTATCGGTGTAATGGGTTCCGCTGGCCTTCATGACCACGGCAACCAGGCGCAGGCCGTTGCGCTCTGCACAGGTCACCAGAGTATTCCCTGCTTTCGAAGTATAGCCGGTCTTTCCTGCCACGATCCCTTCATAGTACCGGGAATCCGTGGGATAAAGCATCTTGTGTCCCATGGAAATCGTCATGCCGCTGCTTTTTATGGTGGCAGGCAGCTGATAAGACAGGGTAGAAGAAATGGCCGCTATTGTAGGATTGGCGTAAGCCGCCCGCGCAATCAACGCCATATCGTGGGGTGTGGTCACATGAGTGCTGTCATTCAGGCCGTTTGGATTGGCAAAATGGGTCCCCGTACAGCCAAGCTGTGCCGCCCTCTGGTTCATCAGATCCGCAAAGGCGGAAACGCTGCCGGAAATATGCTCTGCAAGGCCGTTTGCCACCTCATTGGCCGACTTTAAAAGCAGGGCATACAGACTCTGCTCCACCGTCAGCTGGTCGCCTGCCGTCAGATTAATGGTAACAGCCCCGGACTCCAGATTTGTAGTGGCCGTCTCCGAAAAAGTCACGATCTCATCCAGGCTGCAGTTTTCCACAGTCAGAAGGGCCGTCATCACCTTGGTAATGCTGGCCGGAAAAAACTGTGTGGAGGAATTCTTCTCAAAAAGGATCTGTCCTGTATTGCAGTTTAAAAGCACCGCTCCTTCTGCCGATACCGTAGGGGCCGCCACAGAAGCCGAGCCTGCAAAAACGGTTCCTTCAAGGGACTGGTCTCCCGTCTGCTGGGCCTGTCCGCCCGGTCCGTTCGTCTGGGCCTGGTTGCCTGGCTGGGTCTGGCTGCCAGCCTGTGTCTGGTCATCTCCGGAAAGAGAAGCTCCCGGCCCCAAAGCAATCTGTGATGAACCGGCATTTACTGCCCCCGGCCCTTCCGTGGAAACAGAAGCAGAAGTCTCCCCTCCCGGTCCCTGGGAAGAAACAGAAGTCTGCTGCTGTCCGCCGGTAAGCGGACTGGGCTCAACGATCACTTCCGCCGCTCCTGCCGTATTGGTACATAATAATGTAACTGCCGCTGCCGCACAAAACAGCCGTCTGATTTTCCTCATAATTCGATTTCCTCCATGTCTGTATCGCTTCTTGTATGCCTATGAATCATCATAACAAGCCTCATAATAAAAAAGTATAACATAAAACACAGCTTTTTTTACCATAAACTGTTTACGATTTTCTGTCATTCTTTTTACACCACCTCTCATAAACTGGAAAGAGAATCTTCTTCCGAGGAATCCCCTATGAAATCATGGCTTGCTTTTCTCCTTTCCCTTATCCTCACCTTCAGCCCGGTCTTTCCTTCTGTCTGCTCCGCTTCTGTCCCGCCGGATCTGGCCGGAAATGCAGAAGCCTCCCGAGCAGCAGATGGTTCCCTGCCGGATCTGACCGGCCAGCCCGGCGATGCGGTCCTTGCCAATGCCTCCGGCTCCGCTTCCCTCTCTATTTCTGCCCCGTCGGCCCTCCTAATGGAAGCTTCCACCGGCCAGGTCCTCTACGAAAAAAATGCTGACGAGCCGAAAAGCCCTGCCAGCATTACAAAGATTATGACCCTTATTCTGATTTTTGATGCTCTGGAAGCCGGTGAGATCCAGCTATCGGACTCCGTTACCACAAGCGCCTATGCCCAGTCAATGGGCGGCTCCCAGGTATTTCTGGAAGAAGGTGAAGTGCAGACTGTGGAAACGCTGATCAAATGCATCGTCATCGCTTCCGGAAATGACGCTTCCGTAGCCATGGCCGAATACGTAGCCGGAAGCGAAGCCGAATTTGTCCGCCGGATGAACGAGCGGGCCGCCGGACTGGGGATGGAAAATACCCACTTCGAGGACTGCTGCGGCCTGACCGATTCTCCCACCCACGTCACCACCGCCAGAGACATTGCTCTGATGAGCCGGGAACTGATCAACCGCTATCCCCAGATCCACACCTATTCCACGATCTGGATGGATACTATTACCCATGTAACACGCCAGGGAAGCAAGGAATTCGGCCTTTCCAACACCAATAAACTCCTGAAAATGGCCACGAATTTCACCGTAACCGGCTTAAAGACCGGCTCTACTTCCCTGGCAAAATACTGTTTTTCCGGCACAGCCGAAAAAGACGGAGTCCGTCTCATCGCTGCTGTCATGGCTGCACCGGATTATAAGTCCCGTTTTTCCGATGCCCTGACTCTCTTAAACTACGGATTCGGCATGTGCCGGCTGTACCAGGATACCGAAAGGCTTCCCCTTCCGGAAATGGCGGTAAAAAACGGCAAAGAAGAAACCGTTCCCCTCTCTTATCAGGAGACGTTCTCCTGGCTCAGCATGAATGGAGAAGATCTCTCAGCCATCCAAAAGGAACTCATCCTTCAGGAATACGCTGAGGCTCCTGTAACTGCCGGTAGCCAGGCCGGGTGGCTGGCCTACTCCCTGAACGGAGAGGAAATCGGCCGTCTCCCGGTGTATTTTGCCCGTGATGTGGAAAAGGCCGGATTTGCCGATTACTGGAAAGGGCTTCTGACTGTGTTTTTGATTTAATGGGGCATTCTTTAATCCCATACTACCGGTGTGGGCCGCGCCGGATCAAATACATCCTCCGCCCGGAACAGATCATCCAGGCGGCGCACGCCGCTTCCGCCTTCCTGCGCTGCAGCAATATCCTGCCACATCCGATAGCCGTCCAGATTGCGTCTTCCCTGACGGAGAAAATCATCTCCGATCTGCACCCAGTACTGACTGGAATCCACTGTACAGAAATAGCGGAATCCTTTTTCGTGGAGATAGGCATATTTTTCATTGTCTGCTGCGTAAGGATGCCAGTCGGAAATGTCATCGCCGAAGGGATACAGAATGATATCCGTAGGACCAATCAGCGTCTCCACCTCAGATTCCCATTTATCTGTATCTGTGCGGAAGCTGTCCATATCAAGCTGTCCCAGGTACCGGTGGCCCCAGCTGTGGGAAGCCAGTTCCCAGCCATTGTCCCGCAGACACTGGGCCACCGCTGCTGCCTGCTTTAAGTCCTCCTGGTAAGTGGGGCTGTCTTTATAGGAAGATGCCGTCCGGTAGCCTAAAATGCCTTCGTATCCGGTAAACGCCAGAACCGCCCTGGCCCCTTTATAGGAAAAGTCCGGGTGCTCCTCAATAAAACGTTCCAGGATGGGCACCAGATCGTACTCGCCGGTAACTGCCGTTCCGTCATCCAGAACCATCTCGCAGGTGGGCTTCCCGTCCTCGCCGATGACGATCCGTCTGGCAAATCCATCTCCATCCATGTAAGGATAGTAGCAGACATCATCCTGTGACATAACGAAGGCCTTTTTCCCTTCCGGCAGAAGGATCTTTCCTTTTACCATGCGGGTATTTCCATTTTCATCGGTCTCCTCATGGGCAATATCATGAAGCCGCACCAGAACATAGCCCCGGTTATACATTTCATTCAGGATTTTTTCGAATTCATCCTTTGTGGTCATCACCTGATTATAGCCGTTGGCATCAGCATCCCCGTCAAAGGCCTTTGCCGTATCAATAACCAGAGAATGGAAAAACACATGGGTGATCTGTGTCACATCCTGCTCCACCAGCCCTGCTTTCGTCTCCTGGTAGCGGCTTACAGCCTCCTGGGCCTCCTGTGTGCCGGAGAATTCGCTGTTTCCCTCAATCAGGGCAATGGCCCCGTCATAATCGTACCCGGCAGCCAGCCGGTCCGCCCTGGATAAAAGGGCCTCCAGCGTATCCGGCTCTTCTTCTTCCTGTGTTCCGGCAGGTGTCTCCTCTCCGGCGCCGGCAGATGTATCGTCCCCGGCGCCGGATGACCCGTCTCCCTTTTCCCCGTCTTCTGTCCCTCCGGTGCTGTCTTTGTCAGAAGATCCGGAGACTTCATTGCCGTCCGGGTTCAGTACCTGCCCCGGATTCACCAGGAGCCCTTTCTCTTCCTGATCAAACAAGTTTCCCAGCCAGGAAAAAAGCCTGCCTACGCCTTCATCCGCCTGCGCTTTGCTGCTTTCTTCCGCTGTGCTTTCTCCGTCGTAAACATTCTCCGGAACCGCTCCGTGACGGCTCTTCCAAAAGCCATATCCAAGAATTCCTGCAGCAAGCACAGCTACAAGGATCCCGCCGTAAATAAACAGTACTTTCCGTCTGCGGCGTTTTTTCTCATCTTTCCAACGCTCCTGGCGGCGTTTCAAAATATCTTCATAGTTCTTTTCATCCATAAAATCGATTCCTTCAGGTAAAATGTATTTCTGCAGTCATTATACATGATAAAGCCTCTAAATACAATGAAACGTATCTTACAAAATCCTTGCTCAACTCTTTCCTTTTCCTTAGGTTTCTCCGTGGTTTTCTAAGGAAAACCATCATGCGCCGGCGGCCGATGCACCAGCCATCCCGCAAAAGTCTTGGCGGCGCATTTGGCATCCCTGAATTAACGCCGCCTATCCGGCGGCAGATTATCAGAGTAAACCCCCATGCCGCGCGATGCCCGGCACCACCATAAATGAAACATTGAAGACGGCAGGCTGGTGATAGTTACATGTCGTAAACTCTGATGTATAATAAGCTTATCGGCAAAGGTCGGTTTCCGTTTGGCGCATTTAGCCCGCAGAGTAAACTGACTTGTGGCTTCCTCATTTGCACCACCATCTGTCCCGCCGTATACGGCAGATAAGGACGCAGAGTAAAATAACAAAAGACAGGAAGCCTTGCCGTAAACTTATTTTCGGAGGTGTCATTTATGGATAGAGTTTACGACAAGTGTTGTGGTATTGATGTGCACAAAAAGTTAATCGTAGCCTGCTTTAAACAAGGCAACAGGCAGGAAATACGTGACTTCGGTGCAACAACCAGAGAGCTTCTGGAAATGGCTGACTGGCTCAAAAAAGGCGGCTGTGAAATGATCGCTATGGAGAGCACGTCATCTTATTGGAAGCCTCTGTACAACATCCTTGAAGTTTGCGAACTGAACGTGATAGTCGTTAATGCACGGCACATGAAAGCCGTTCCGGGACGCAAGACGGATGTGAAAGATGCGGAATGGATTGCGGACCTTCTGCAGCACGGACTGCTTACCGCAAGTTATATTCCGGACAGGGATCAGAGGGAACTGCGGGAGCTTGTGCGTTATCGCAAGAGCCTCGTTGGAGAACGCAATCGGGAACTCAACCGGCTTCAGAAGATGCTGGAAGGAGCCAATATTAAACTTTCCGGAACGATCACGGATATCAATGGCAAGAGTGCCCGTAACATCTTAGAGCATATTCTGTCAGGCAAAAAGATGGATTCTGCTGAGTATGACATTCTTTATCAGCAGAAAGTCATCGCACACAATCTGAAGGCCACAAAGGAACAGATCATTGATGATCTTAATGGGGTAATGTCTGACCTTCAAAAGAAGATGATGCGTATCCTCCTGAACCATCTGGATGAACTGAACGCCCATATCCGAGAGCTGGATGATGACATTGACAATTTCATGAAGCCCGAAGAGAAAAGAGCCGCTGAAGTGATACAGGACATCCCAGGTATTGGGAACACCGGTGCACAGGCGATCATCTCGGTTATCGGAACTGACATGGAACGTTTTCCCACCGATGCCCACCTGTCTTCATGGGCAGGTCTGTGTCCTGGGAGTAATGAAAGTGCGCATAAGCGAAAGTCCGGAAGAACCACGAAGGGAAATGCACTGCTGCGGGACACACTGGTTGTTTGTGCCCATGCAGCGGTGAAGAATAAGACCAGTTACTTTTCTGCGCAGTTTGCAAGGATCAGCGCCCATCGGGGAAAGAAGCGGGCTTATGTCGCTGTGGCTCATTCCATGCTGGTTGCCATCTATCACATTCTGAAGGATGGAGTCGTTTTCAATGATCTGGGAGCGGATTATTACAATCAGTTCAATCGGGAACGCAAGATTAATGCGTACCTTAAAAAGTTAAAAGCACTTGGCTGTGAAGTTTCTGTAGTTGCCGCATAAGCCTTTCAGTCGAGGTCATAAAACGTTTTGAAGCCTTCATAGGGGCAGTCTGCGCTTTTTTTGGCCGCCCCGGAAGGTATTGTTTCAGAGTAAACATTGTTTGATTCAAACATATTTGCACACGGAGTGAGTCATGAAGTATATTGTGTTTGATCTGGAATGGAACCAGAGTCCCAGCGGGAAAGAAGGGGCTGTGGAGAGCCTTCCTTTTGAAATTATTGA
>DVKS01000208.1 GCA_018715905.1 Candidatus Caccovicinus merdipullorum
CGGACTTTTCTCAGCCGGATCCATGCAGGATGGGGATGCCGGGCACATGGTATCTGCACCAGCTTTATTTTTTCCTTGCAAGAATATTAATCCATTGAATATCGGAATGGCCGGACCGTACATCCCGGGTCACCCACTCCTTTAAAACGGTAAAAAGACCGTCCCCTTCCACCAAAGAACGCAGTTCCTTTTCTGAATAACAACTGAAGTACCGCTCACCCTGAAAGCCTTCGAAATCTCCCAGACGCATGGAAAGATAAAAGATCCCGTCCTCCGTCAAGGCTCTGGCCACTTTCCGGAACAGAGCCGGCATCTCATCCTTGGGGATATGCACGAACGCGCCGCAGGCCCACACGCCGTCGAAGGCACCGTCAAAGGCCATCTCCTCATAAGTCATCTGCAGTACATCCAGTCCCGTATGCACCTCTGCCAGACGGCACATTTCCTCGGATCCGTCCAGAGGCGTCACATCATATCCCAGATCGTAAAAGGTCAGGCTGTCCCGACCGGAACCGCAGCCCATATCCAGAATGGTATCCCCTTCCTCCAGAAGTTCCAGAAACGGAGCGGTAATCGCATCCATATTCTGGTCCACCGTATCTTCAAAAACTTTCGCTGCGTACTTATTATAATAGTCTATTGGGTCCACTTCTTCCTCCTATAATCGTTCAATGGTTGTTTCCGTAATCCGAATTCTGCCTTCCTTTAAAAGCCGTCCGACTGCACGCTTAAACGCATTCTTGCTCATCTGAAATTCTTTCCGGATGATCTCCGGGCTGGCCTTGTCATTAAAGGGCAGAACGCCGTTCAGACGATCCAGCGCCTGAAGTACGGTTTCCGCATCCTCATTCATCTGCAGATGGGCTTTCTTTCTGGGACTTAAATCAAGTTTTCCGTCATCTCTGACCTTGATCACGCGGCATTCCACCTGATCGCCTTCCCGGTAATCGCCAAACAGCTCCTTTTTCGGAATCAAACCGTAATATTTATAATCCACGGCCACAAATGCGCCGAGATTTTCATTAATTTCGTAAATCCAGCCCTGAACCAAGTCATCCTGGTGATAGGGAGACTCGTTGCTCATGTGAGAATATACCTTCATGGTGGCAGCCAGCCGCTTGCTTTTATCCACATAGAGCGCTACCAGACAGCGCTCTCCCTTACTGACGGGATGGCTCTGCTCTTTAAATGGAAGAAGGAGATCCTTCTCCAATCCCATATCCAGAAAAGCTCCAATCCTGGAAACATCCTTTACTTCCAGGACACCGCATTCTCCTACCTGCAGTTTCGGAATCCCTGTGGTAGCAATAAGCCGGTCTTCCGAATCCTTATAGATGAATACGGACAGCCGGTCTCCGACCTTCGTTCCCTCCGGTACCTGCTTTTTAGGAAGCAGCACACTTAAACTGCTGCCGGCTTCCTCACTTAAGTAAACGCCGAATTCTTTGAGCCGGACAACTTCCAGCTCCTGCACTTTTCCTAATTCAATCATTCCTCGCCCTCACTTATTGTCTCGTCCTCCATCTGCTCCATCCAGATGGCTGCGCACACTTCCTTTCGGTCATTATGCAGCACCACTGTGGTTTCTCTTCCCTGTCGGCTGATTCCAGGATACAGCACATCCCCCAGAACCGCAGCCTTCTTATAATCCACATGAAGCTGCCTCACAGCACCATTTATCCCCGCAGCTTCCCGGGCAATCTCTACGTACTGCGCATTGTTTACATGATGATTGGTATCAATCTGATGACGGGCTATGGTGACAGGCCGTCCCTCCACATAATCTGGCGGAACCATCACTCTTCCCGCCGCTTCCATGGGAAGCCTCTCTGACGGCGTCCCATAGGGCGCAATATCTTCCGCCCGGACTCTGCTGGGAAGACCAGTCCGTAAGTCCAGCAGAAACCATCTGGAATCCGCCTCTGCCAGCCTCTTTCCGCCAGCATCTTCCATAATGAAATTGCGGTATCCGTAAATTCCCTTCTGTCCGTAGTGCCAGGTACCGATCGCAACACGCTCGCCCTGTCTGGGATAGCGCATAATCCGGATCCGCCATGCAGACAGCATCCATGCCTTGCACACTTCGTCCAGATAGTTTACGCCCACCCCCATGTCTTCTGACTGGAAGATACTGCAGTCCTGCAGGTAATTAATCATCCCGGTTAATGTCAGGCAGCCGTCTTCCCCCGTTTCGCTGTAGCGGATACGACTTTCAAACTGATACATTCCCTTCCCTCCAGACTGCTTAAAATCAGTACAATTATATACGATTCATCGGTGATTGTCCAGTAAAGATGTGGGCATATACCTTTACTTTCCTCCCTTTTTTTGCTATGATTAGTCAAGACAAAGGATGGAGAATAATTATGAAACAAAAAAACAGCTTAAAATCAATCGTATACCAGGAAACCCTTGACGGAATCATACGAGGAGAATACAAGGCAAATCAAATCATAAATGAACAGGAACTGGTGGAAAAATTCGGCTTCAGTAAGGCTCCGATCCGCGAGGCCCTCCTTTCTTTATGCAACGAAGGGGTCTTACATAACATCCCCCGATACGGCTATGAAGTTGTGCGTCTTACCAGTGAGGACGCCGCTTTTATTCTGCGCTACCGGTTTCATCTGGAAGGCGGTTTCCTGAAAGATTGCTATCAGCGTATCAGCGAAGAACAGCTGGACGAACTTGCACAGCTGGACGATCTCTGCAATGAGACTTCCGATGACCTGTGGGTTCACTGGGAGCATAATACCCATTTTCATCTGAAACTTCTTTCCTGTGCAGGGAACGAATATGCCTGCCAGGAGCTGCAGCGCTCTATGGACATTCTGAAGCGGGCCTATGCGCAGGTTTACTGGAATCGATGGAACAATCTATATAATCCCATGGACATGCGTTACCACAAACAGATTCTCTCCTGTATCCGTCAAAAAAACATCAGCGAAGCACTTCATTATCTGGAACTTGATCTGAAAGATTTCGGCTGCATGTAGCTTGACAATTTTCAGTTTTCAGCCTAAACTTATTATAGAAATTCATTTTACACGGTGAATTATCAGAAAGGAGAGGCTATGAAAAAGTTTGTGAGAACATTAGCTGCCCTGGGCATGGCAGCAGCCATGACGGCAGGAGGAGCCCTGACCAGCTATGCAGGATCATGGCAGCTGGATTCCGTAGGCTGGTGGTACCAGACTGATGACGGCGGTTATCTGCGTGACACCTTCTGGACCGATGAATACGGAAATACTTATTATTTTACCGGAAAAGGCTATATGGTAACCGGATGGAAGCAGATTCAGACCGAGTGGTATTATTTCGATGCCAGCGGCGCACTTCAGAAAGACACCATTATTGACGGCATGTATTATGTAGATGCTACCGGTGTCTGGGTTGAGTAATTGAAAAGGGGCTGAAAAGTTCTTGACTTTTCCAGCCCCTTTTGTTTTACATTTTCTGTGTTCTTATCTTCCTTGCCTGGCGGACAGCTGATTACAGCTGATGAACGTCCACCCGATCAATCATAATATTCAGAATTTCCGTATCTGTCCGCTTCATTCCCACACGGCCGATATATCCCATGCTCTTTATGGTGTCTTCCAGATCTTCCTGAATAATTCCCTCACCAGGCTGGAAGGATACATGCTTCATGGCCATATAATGAGCCAGGATAGCAGCGTCTACTGCCGAAGCAATCTTTGCCGCACAGGAAGACTTTGCACCGTCGCAGACAATGCCTCCTACATTTCCGATGGTATTGATAATGGTCAGACCCACTTCTTCGTAAGTGCCGCCCCGAAGATAGGTAATGGCAGCTCCAGCTCCGCAGGCAGCGCTGACAGCCCCGCAGTAAGCAGAAAGGCTTCCGATGTATTTCTTCTGATGTATGGAAATGAGATTTGCCACCACCAGCGCACGGTACAGCTGATCTTTTGTGGCATTGTATTCTTTGGCATATTCGATTACCGGCAGACTGACAGTCATACCCTGGTTTCCGCTTCCGGAATTAATAACAACCGGAAGAGCACAGCCTCCCATTCTGGCATCTGATCCGGCTGCAGCCTTGGCCCGTGCCCTGGTCCGCACATCGTTGCCAAAAACATCCAGAAGGGTCCGTCCGATCTGAGCTCCGTAAGGATGGATCACCCCTTCCTGACTGATGGCTGTATTCTTTTCGATCTGATCTCCAATCACTTCTTCTATATCTTCCAAGGCCACCGTATCTGCAAAAGTCAGAATATCTCTTACATTCAGAAGGGATTTATCTCCCTTTTCCAAAGCACTGTCGCTGATCTTATGCTCGTAAATGATCTCCCCGTCACGAACAATTTTGGTAATCAGTGTATGACGGTTAATGATCGTTACTTCCGCACTGTGTCCCGAGCCGAACACTTTCGCCACAATATAAAGATTCTCAACGCCTTCCTGAAGGGTACAGCGGCAGAATCCGTTCTTTACCAGTTCTTTGGTCCGCTCCACATCCTCCGGGGTTACGCTCTCCAGAACTTCCAGTTCCCTGGAAGCATCTCCGCCCACTACGCCAAGAGTAGCCGCCACATCGATTCCACGCAGGCCGTTGGAATTGGGCACCGTAACTCCCATTACATTCTTAATGATATTTCCGCTGCAGCACATTTCCATGGACTCCGGCATCTGTCCAAGCACTTCCCGTGCCTTGGCTGCCGCGTAAGCAATGGCAATGGGTTCTGTACACCCCAGCGCCGGAACCAGTTCATCCTTTAAAATCATCACAAAATTATCATATATCTTTTTGTCCAGCTGTTTTCCCATACTTTTCCTCATCCTCCGTACCTTCTCATTCTCCGCACATTCCTGCTGCTGTTTTGAAGCCGGCTGTCCGCCGCTGGCGGTCATGGCATTTGCAGTTGCTTATATTATTAATCATATCAGTGTTCATATTATCTGTCAAGAAAGAGAGGAAGAAATCGCAGGGTTATTGAAAAAAACCTTCCAGGCAAAATTGCCTGAAAGGTTTTTGAAGCTGGGCTACCAGGGCTCGAACCTGGAAATGACGGAGTCAGAGTCCGTTGCCTTACCATTTGGCGATAGCCCAATATTTTATTTTTTGCCGTCACTCGACTGCGAAGGTTATTATACATGTTTTATGGTATTCCGTCAAGCTTTTTTTCTCTTTTTTCTTTTTTTCTTTTTTACATTGTTGTATGTAACCGTTCAGGAAGATGACCCGCCCTGGGCAAAACCACAGGGCGGGCAGCTGTATTACTTCATGTCTTCTGCTGTTTCCAGCCCTTCAAACTGCATCTTATAGTAATGGGCATAGATTCCGCCTTTTTCCATCAATTCCTTATGGTTTCCTCTCTCTGCAATTCCTTCATTATTGATTACAATGATCTCGTCTGCATTGCGGATAGTAGAAAGACGATGAGCGATGGTAATGGTAGTCCGGTTCTTTGAAAGCTTTTCAAGGCTCTGCTGGATATGCCGCTCGCTTTCATTATCCAGAGCCGATGTTGCCTCATCCAGGATCAGAATGGGAGGATTTTTTAAGAATACTCTGGCAATGGATATACGCTGTTTCTGTCCTCCGGAAAGACGGGTTCCCCGCTCTCCCACAAAAGTATCGTATCCGTCGGGCAGACTCATAATAAAATCATGAATATTGGCTTTTCTGGCAGCCTCCATGATCTCCTCCATGGAAGCCCCCGGCTTTCCGTAAGCAATATTATCCTTTACTGTACCGCAAAACAGATATACATCCTGCTGCACGATGCCGATCATGCTCCGCAGGCTCTTTAAGGTCACATGGCTGACGTCCTTCCCATCAATGGTAATCCTGCCGCCTGTTACATCATAAAATCGCGGAAGCAAAGAACAGATGGTGGTCTTTCCGCCGCCGGAGGGGCCCACCAGAGCCACAGAACGTCCTGCAGGAATCTCAAAGGAAACATGGTTTAATACTTCTTCCTCCTGGCTGTAGCGGAAGCTTACATCCTCATACACCACATGCCCTTTCACATCCTTTAGTTCCTGAGCATCCGGCGCATCCACAATCTGCGGCTCCGTCTCGATCACAGCCAGGAAACGCTTAAATCCGGAAAGTCCTTTCTGCATCATCTCAGCCAGTTCAACCAGAATCTGGATGGGGCTGATAAAAATACCGATATACAGAGCATACATGGCAAGGTCATCTGCCGCCATCTGTCCCTGTGCAATCAGCCATCCTCCGTACACCACCGTCACCAGGTACATCATTCCCTGGAAAAACAGATTCCCGCCCATGAAAGTTCCCATGCAGCGATAATTGTTGTTTTTAGACTGGAGAAAGCTTTCATTGCTTTTGCGGAATTTTTTTCTTTCTACCTCTTCATTCGCAAAGGACTGCACCACCCGGATGCCTGCCAGGGTGTCCTGAAGGCTGGCATTTACATCGCCGATCTTTCTCCGGTTATCCATGAAGGTTTCCTGCATCCTGGCATTCTGCCTGGCTGAGAAAAAGATCATGAACAATACAAGGACCATAAGCGGCACCGCCAGCCTGGCGTTAATCATAAACAGGCAGATAAATGATCCGATGATCTTAATCAGGGAGATAAACAGATTCTCCGGACCGTGATGAGCAAATTCCGCAATATCAAACAGGTCCGATACCAGCTTGCTCATCATCTGCCCGGAATTATTATTGTCATAATACGAAAAGGACAGCTGCTCATAATGGTCAAACAGCTGCTGCCGCATATCCCGTTCCATGTGAGCTCCCATCATATGTCCCTGATAGCTTACGTAATACTTGCAGAAAGCCTGAACGGCATACATCACAAGCATACCCAGAGCAATGGGGAGAAGCGCCTGAAGCACACGGCCGGCTTCCTCACGAAACAGAGTTCTGGTCAATGTGCGCAGGATTTGGGGATAAGCCAAATCAATCACACTGATTACCGCCGCACATATCAGGTCCAGATAAAACACCGCCTGGTACGGCCGGTAATATCGGATAAATTTCTTTAAGGTATTCATTTTCCTTTTCCTCTCATGTCCCTAAAATTTTCTGTGCCCCTTATTATAGAATACTTTGGAAAGGAAGGCAAGGCAATTAAAAGACGCAGAATGCCGTTATAAGCCCAGTTCAACCATTTCTTTTACCAGATCGCCGCTGACAAAATCATAAGCGTCTTTCCAGATTCCCGATCCGAAAGAATAGCTTACCTTCCCTCCCGTGGTTGTCGGATCCTCCATCCATGCCCGGCAGGAAGAATGTACCTGAGAGATTCCCGTCTGCTCCATAATCTCCAGGGCATTGGAAGCATTGATCCCGCTTCCGGCCAGGATCTCAATCCGATCCCCGAAACGCTTCTGCAGGCTGCCGATCACCGGGATTCCGTCCCAGGCTTTTTCTTCCAGTCCGCTGGTAAGGATCCGATCGGTCTTAAGGATAATCAGCCCTTCTGCTGCAGCATAAGGATCTTTGACACAATCAAACGCCCGGTGAAACACTGCTTTTTTTCCGTACCGGTGAATCAGCTCCGTCATGCGTCCCGTATTTTCCTCATCAATCTTGCCAGTCTCCGTAAGGAATCCAAATGCAAGACCGTCACACCCATGTTCCAAAAGCTCTTTCGCTTCCGCAAACATCTGCTCCCGCTGCAGGGCGGTGTAGCAAAATCCCGCTCCTCTTGGTCTTACCATGCAGATCACCTGGAGACCGGTATGTTTTTTTACCAGGTCCAGACATGATGCTGACGGCGTCAGTCCCCCCAGATGAAGGGCAGAATTTAACTCCACCCGCCTGGCCCCTGCCTTCCAGGCATTCACTGCATCCTCAAAGCTCCCGCAGCACACCTCCAGAATTCCCCTTTTCCCCGAATCCATCATATTTCCGCATCTCCTTCCTTTTTCTGTCATTAGAGTCATTCCACACATTACCATTTTCAGCGCACAGCGTCATCCCGCGCATTGCAGCTTTCTGTGAAACAAAAAGAGCTTCCCTCTTCCGGAAAGCTCTCAAATAAAAAACTGGGCTAGAAGGATTCGAACCTTCACAATGACGGAGTCAGAGTCCGTTGCCTTACCATTTGGCGATAGCCCATCAGCACAACGATGACATTATACAACATCAGGACATTTTGGTCAAGTACTTTTTTACTTTTTATGCAATAAAATTGCAGTAAAGCAAAAAACAGGACATTTCGTCCTGTTTCCTGCATTATTTCATTTTTATTATGGAAACAGCTCCGCTGTTCTGTCTGTATACGGCAGGAATAAGAATCTCCCCGCTTATAAGCATATCCTGCTGCAGAACACCGCGGACACCCAGATACTCCTGAATCTCCGGCTGAAGCATCTCTTCGGGAACCCCTTCCGACCAGGCATCCGGATACATTCCCGGTCCTTTGCGGATCAGCTGACGCTCCCGCCCGCTGAGATAATCCGATGCATATACTGTTTTCTTCTCTTCTGTTTCTTCCTTGGGCTCGAAAATGATCTGCGTTCCATTCTGGGTAATCTGAATGCCGGTCTGTGAATATTTGATGGCATCACCAGGCCCAAACAGATCCGGTTCCTTCTCCAGGCTGGGAATAATCTCTACGCTATTTTGGGATGTCTCCTCTTTGGCATCAACCGTGACGGAATCCGTTGGAACGCTTTCATCATCCGATACCACACCTTCTTCCGGCTCCTTCTCCGGAACAGTCTCCGCATCCCTGATCACATCCAAAACTTCCTCATTATTAGTCATATCCAGAGATTCCTCATCATTGGTCGAATCGAATCCTGGATCAGCGTCGGATTCTGAATCGGAAATCTCCTCTTTAGAGGGATCGGAAACACTCTCCTCCGGCTCCTGCTCTCTATCCGTGTCCTTTTCCGGCTCTGCCTCTGAAACCGCAGTCTCTTCACCAGGGAGTTCTGGATCTTTCTCATCTTCCGGAATGCTTTCTTCTGCGCCGCTTTCATCCTCCCGGCTATTCTCCGAATCCTCTTTTGAGGCTGCATCCGCAGGCGTGGCAGTCCCATCTGCAGGAACGCACACTTCCTCTTGAGACTCAGATTCGGTTTCTGCCTGGTCCTTTTCCTCTTTTGCTTCAGGCAAACCGGTCTCTTCCGGCTCCTTCTGTTCTGCCGATTCCGCAGGTTCCTGGAGATCCGCTTCTTCTTCAGGCTCCCATGAAGTGAAAACCTCTTCTTCCCGGGGTTCTGTCTCTTGGGGAACGTCAGCCGGCTCCATTACAGCTTCATCCAGATTTTCCCTGGGGGATTCCTGCGGTGCAGCCGCAAGATCAATCTGCTCTGTATCCTGACCGGTTGTTTCCTCTGCCGGCGCACTCTCACCGGCGCTCTCTGAAACCTCTGCCCCATTCTCATGATCCGTCTCCACAGAAACTGCCGCTTCCTTATCTGCAGGAACTTCCTTATCTGCAGAATTTTCCTGCCGGTCCCGCTTTTCATCCCGGTCCCGGCCGGCCAGTTCTCTCTCTTCCTGTTTGGAAACCGGCTCTGCTTTAATGATCGTTACTTTGGAACTTACATAATATTCGTTCTCCTGAATCTCCTGGGTCAGCTCTTCCATGGTCTGTCCCATCATCCGCTCATAAGAACTCTGGGTGTCGGAGTTTAACGTATCGTTTTCATTTACCAGCAGACCCACAAACTCCGCTTTTCCCGGAGAAACCTGATAATTTTCAGCCAGTTCCTTCAGTTCATCCGTCACCTGGATCGTCTGGTCATAGACTACGGCATTTACCTGCTTTTCCGTCAAAGTCTTTTCTACGTTGGCGGAAACTTCCGTTTTCACTGCCTCTGCCTTTTTCTGGTTCCTGCCGGAAACGGATACCAGAACTGCGTTCTTTGCGCCATCGGCATTTAAATATCCCTGATCCACCAGAGAAGACATGACCTGATCCACCGCGTCTTCCACCGTATTTCCCTTTAAATTGGTGTCCGCTAGCAGGGCCTGACCGTCCTCATTCAGTCCCTGCGCCTCAGTAACCCGATCCTTTCGGTTCAGCAAAAGTTTCAAACTGGGATTTACGTCTATCCCCACCTCTGAAACCACCTGCACATACTCGTAGTGATAGTATCCTCCGCCCATCACTGTCAGGCAGACGCATGCAGCCGCGCACAGACCGCCAAACCGCCGGTGGAATGCAGAAATCTTCCTGCCGTTCTTCTCCCCGCTTTTTGCCGGCCTCTCCTGTACAGCCGAAAGGTCCAGCTTAGACCACACATCCGGAGTTGCTGCCGCCAGAGCAGACTGCAGATGCTTTTCGATGTCCTGCTGCGTAAAAACAGTATTCTGTTTTTCCCTGTGCTCCACGTGCTTCACTCCTCTCTTAAATATTGTTCCAGCTTTTTCATTGCGCGGTTATATTTGGACAAAACAGTAGCCAGAGGCATACCCAGCGCTTCAGCAATCTCTCTGTGCTTAAGGCCGGAAGAATTTTTAAGGAGTACAATCTGCCTCTCCTCTTCCTTTAATGCTTCCAGCGCAGCCTTTAAAACCAGCTTATCCGCCGCATTCTCGATCTGCGGGCAGAATTCACCGGCCTCTGTTCCATTTAACTGGTCAAGTTCTACATCAGACTGGTGCTTCTGCTCCCGGAACTTCATATAGCAAAGATTTCTGGCAATGGTAAATATCCAGGCCAGGGGTTTGCCCTGGGACTGATATCCTGCAGCGGAAGTCCATATCTTCATGTAGGTTTCCTGCATAACCTCTTCGGCATCGTGGGGATTCCTGAGAATCGATAAGATATATCCATATAAAGTTCTGTCTGTTTTCTCATATAACTGCTTAAAAGCTTCCTGACTTCCTTCACCTACCCGGCGCAGCAGTTCCTCGTCCACTGACTGCTCCGCAGGCTCGGAAATGTTTAAGGCATCCAAAGATAACATGGATTGGAATTCCTTTCCCTACTTAGTTAATGCAGGAAATACAAAACTTATTGCATTTCACGGCAAAATATTTCCGCATCCCTTTGATGCTCTGTGCGAAAATCTCCTGGCGCATCCGGCATTCCCGATTCCACACTGCCTATTCGGCAGCAGCACTCTCACAATAGCTGTTCTCTATGGTCATGACACAGCGGCACCTGCTGTCCTTTTCCTGTACAAGACGGTTAATCCGCTCTCTGAGCTGGTCATACTGGCTGTATTTATAATCTCTTGGAACCACCAGATCAAAAATCAGATTGATCCGCTCCACACCGTCTACCATACGGAAATCATGGAACTCCAGACGAGAATCCACTTCCGCCAGCACCTTCCCCAGCATCTCTTTCTTTTCCAGATATTTCTGATTTTTCGTCTCCACCGGATCCATATGGATAACCAGGGAAATGTGGAAGCGTTTATAAGCTTCCTGCTCGATCCGGTCCACAATCTCATGGGAAACCTGAATATCCACATCATTGGGCACCTCCGCATGGATAGAAGCCATGCTTCTGGACGGCCCGTAATTATGTATGATCAGGTCATGGGTTCCCACGATTCCGTCAAAACTTTCTACATAATTACTGATTTCCATATACAGGCTGTGATCAATGGGCGCTCCGATTAAAGGCTCCAGAGTTTCTTTTGCAATATTAATTCCGGCAATCATAACTGCCAGAGAAACCAGCAATCCCACGATTCCGTCGATGTTCCATCCCATGGTTCCAAATACCAGAAGAGACAGAATGGTAGCCGCTGTGGCACCCACATCTCCCAGCGAATCGGCAGAAGTTGCCAGCATCACAGAAGAATGGATGCGGTTTCCCAGCTTTTTATTAAACATGCCCATCCACAGCTTTACCGCCACAGACAAAAGGAGGATCACCACGGATACCGCCTGAAAACTCATCTCTTCCGGATGGAGGATCTTCCCCACAGATGTCTTAAAAAGCGAAAATCCCACCTGGATCACCAGGAAGGCTACAATAAAGGCAGATATATATTCAATTCTTCCATGGCCAAAAGGGTGGTCATCATCTGCAGGTTTCCCCGCCATCCTGGCCCCCACGAATCCAATGATCGAAGAGGCTGCATCGGACAGATTATTGAAAGCATCTGCCATGACGGAAATACTGTTGACCAGCAGGCCAATGGAAATTTTTGCCGCAAACAGCATCAGGTTGCATACAATACCTACAATGCCGGAAAGCATTCCATACCGTGTCCGGACCTGGGGATCTTCCGTATTTTCCCAGTCCGGTATCCATAATTTCACCAAAAAATCTGTCATAATTTCCTCCAACTGCCCTGCCCCGGGCTAACGTTCCCCTCCGATGGGCCCGCTCTGCTGATCCTGACGGAATTCCGGCAGCGAATATCCCACAGATACTAAAAACAGCCCTTCCGGAGGGGCTGTAAAGCCTGCCGCTCCCCGTTCCCGCGCATAAAGAATCTCGGTTACCGATTCCGGGCTGCGTTTTCCAAGGCCGATCTCCAGCAGGGTGCCGGTCAGAATCCGAACCATATACTGAAGGAATCCATCTCCCGTATAGGAAATGGCAATCTTCGTCCCCTCCCTGGAAATGTGTATCTGCCAGATGGTCCGCACGGTGGACTTTTTCATCTTTTTATTGCCGCAGAAACTTTTAAAATCATGGGTTCCTTCCAGAAGACGCGCCGCCTGCCGCATCTTTTCCACATCCAGCGAAAAAGGAAATCCATAGGTATATTTTCTCTCAAATACGTCCTTTTTACTCCCGGTGTCAATATGATAACAATAGGTTTTCCATACTGCGGAAAGTCTGGCATGGAACCGGTCCGGGACCTGAGAAACCGCAAGAATCCGGATATCTTCCGGAAGATAATGATTTGCATACTTCATTATTTCTTCCGGATCCGTTCCTTCCGGCAGCCGCACACTGGCCATCTGCCCCAGCGCATGCACGCCTGCATCTGTGCGCCCGGAACCGCACACTTCTGTAGGGAAGCCGCAGAATTCCTCCAAAACCCGCTCTAACTTTCCCTGAATGGTTCGATCTGTATTTTTCTGCTTCTGCCAGCCTTCATACCGCGTCCCATCATATTGAATGCGGAACAGATAATTGCTCTGACCTTTCACTTATCTTATCCTTTCCCGCCTCCGCCCTGGCGCCCGGAAAAACAGCGCCGGTCACCGAAAGCGTCTCCGTCTTCTTCTGGAATGCCCATAAGATCCCCAAAGTCTTTTCAGCACAGCCGCAGCCAAAAGACCGCAGCAGGCCCCCGCCATATCCAGCCATACATCGCCAATCTGCGGTGAACGGCCCGGTGAAAAGCTCTGAATCGTCTCATCCAGAAAAGGCACGGCCAGAACCGCCAGCACCAGCGGGCAGAATCTGGCCGTCAGGCTCTGCCGGTATCCCCGGCCCCTTCTTCCCTGAAGCAGATAAAAGTTCTTCATAAGAAGAAGTCCAAACACGCCGTATTCACAAAAATGTGCCGTCTTTCTCACCAGATGTTCTGTAAGCCAGCTGCTGCCGATACCGGCGCCTTCCAGCATGCTGCAAAGGAATGCCAGAACGCTGCCGCTTTCCTTAGAGGATAAATCCGCCGGCGTCATGGAATGACCGAACATTACAAGAATCCAAACTGCAAGCAAAATATGCCAGATATGCGCCGGCTCCAGGCTTAAGCCTGCCCATATGGATGGTTTTTCCGTCATAAGGCCTCCTGTGTCTTAAGGATTCCGCTTATTTTTACAGCTTCCACTGCCTGATTTAACACCGGCTCATCCTGTACCAGAGCCAGACGGACATGCCCTTCTCCGGAAGGTCCGAAAGCGCTTCCCGGCGTCACCATAACGCCGGCCTTCTCCACCAGATCCATGGCAAAGCGCTCCGATGAATCGTAATTTTCCGGGATCCGTGCCCAGACAAACATGGTGGCCTCCGGCTTCTCCATCTTCCATCCGATGGAGGAAAAACCGTCACAAAGTACATCGCGCCGTTTTTCATAAGCTTTTCTGGTGACTTCCACACAAGACTGATCTCCGGATATTGCGGCAACGGCCGCCTTCTGCACCGGGATAAACATGCCGTAATCCATATTGGATTTCAATGTTTTCAGGTGCGATACCACCTGCTCATTTCCCACACAGAATCCGATCCTGGCGCCGGCAAGTCCATAGGTTTTTGACAGGGAATTAAATTCTACGCCCACATCCTTTGCGCCGGGATAACGAAGAAAACTTCCTCCCCGCCTGCCGTCAAACACCAGTTCGCTGTAGGCGTTATCATGAAGAACGATAATATCGTATTTCCTGGCAAAAGCGATCAGTTCTTCATAAAAGCTGTCCGGCGCCATCACCGTAGTCGGGTTATTGGGATAGGACACGATCATGAATTTCGCTTTTCTTGCCACATCCTCCGGGATTTCCTGAAGCTGGATAATATAGCCGTTCTCCTTCTTCTGAGGCATGTAAAAAAGTTTGGCCCCGGCAATCATGGGGCCGTCTGAAAATACCGGATAACAGGGATCCGGAACCAGCACAAGATCTCCCTCATCCACGATGGAAAGAGCGATGTGAGCCAGTCCCTCCTGAGATCCTAACAAAGAACAAATCTCTTTCTGGGGATCCAACTCCACGCCGTATCTTCTGTCATACCATCCGGCCACCGCTTCCAGCAGTTCCCTCTGATCATTAATTGCATAAATATAATTTTTCTCATCGGAAGCCGCTTCGCACAGCGCCTTCCGGATATGTTCTGCCGGAGGGATATTCGGTGTTCCCACACTTAAATCAATTACCGGTTCCCCTTTCTCCAGTCTCTGTTTTTTTATCTCCAGCAGTCTGGAAAAAATCCCCTCTCCAAACTGATCCATTCTTTTTGCAAACTTCATATTCTTTCCTCCCGCAGGCCAGAATTACCGTTCGGCCTTATGCTTATCTTTCCCATTATAGTACAAATACATGGAGATTACAAGGCAAATTCCCTCTGGAAACAAATTTTCACTGTACTTTCGGATGCCTCTGCAGAGATTTCTAATCCCGGTTTTTTATACCCGGTATCTAGGGATTGTGGCTGATCTGTTCCCCTTGTTATTCTATAAATATGCAGAATAACTTCTCGGAATCTCAATAAATGAGATTCCGACCGAAACTTGACAACTGAATATCGTGCAGGAAAAGAAATTTATGAGAAATGGACATAAACATTGGACATAGCGGGTACTATGCCTTGAAAAATCTT
>DVKS01000209.1 GCA_018715905.1 Candidatus Caccovicinus merdipullorum
ATGCCAAGGTGTACGGCGATGCCAAGGTGTACGGCGATGCCTGGGTGTCCGGCGATGCCAAGGTGTACGGCGATGCCGAGGTGTACGGCGATGCCGGGGTGTACGGCGATGCCTGGGTGTACGGCAATGCCAAGGTGTACGGCGATGCCAAGGTGTACGGCGATGCCAGGGTGTCCGGCAATGCCGATTATGCAATAGCACAGGGATTCGGATCAGAATACCGTGCTACAACGTTCTTTCGGCTAAATGATGGAAATGTGGGGGTCAAATGCGGGTGCTTTTATGGGACGCTAAACGAATTCCGGGAAAAGGTGAAGGAAACCCATGGCGAAACAAAAAGAGCAAAAGAATATCTGATGCTTGCGGATTTGATGGAATATAGGTTCTCAAAGGAGAGATAGATGGGCGAGGAGGAAGTAAGAGTTGTACAGCCGGATAATCCGGTACCGATGTGGTATGAAAATATCACCCTGGATGAGGCTGAACGGTTTATTGCGTCCAATCTGCGGTCAGCGGTACGGAATGTAATTGCCATCGGGTATTACCTCAAAAATATCCGGGATAACGGCCTTTTCCGTGAGGCCGGATGCGAAAATATTTGGGATTATGCCTGGGAACGGTTCGGGTTCAGCAAATCGACGGCCTCCCGGTATATGACACGCAATGACCGATTCTCCCGGAACGGCAACAGCTCGATTCTGGATGAGAAATACCGGGATTTTAATAAATCCCAGTTACAGGAAATGCTGTCATTGACGGACAGCGAGCTGGAGCAGGTTACGCCGGATATGACGGTGCGCCAGATCCGGGAAATCCATCGGCCGGCAGAGAAACCGGTGCCGTATGTTGCGCTTCCCGGACAGATCGAACTGGAGGACCTTCTGGCCGGTGAGGATCTGGCAACATTTCCAGTGACCGAAAAGCAGGCGCCGGCAGAGGCATATACGGTAAGCGTCGAGGACATGCTGGGAGGAGAAGCCGTTGCGACGTCGCAACAGATGCCGGAAACCGTTTGCGAAAACGGCAACGAATCAGAAGAAGACGCTGCGGAAATGGCAGCGGAACCATTATCCGCTTATGGAACGCCGAAGCGGGTGTATCCACCGGATAGCCTGATTTCCGAAGAGGGATGCGAGGGCGGACATGATTGTTTCGGATGCGCCATGGATTGCCGAATCCGCCAGGAAGACCGGTACTGCCGGGAGGCTCCACTGGGAAATCCATTCCCCTGTGAGATCGTAAAGGGCGGTTTTGCAGATCTACCGGAGGGATGCCAGTTTGTGGATCATGATCTGGCGTATCACCGCGCGGGTGACGGAGCACCGAGTCCATGCTGCAAGGATTGCCAGGATCCGTGCGAGTGTATATGCAGCAGGGCAATGAAGGCGCTGGATCAGCAGGAGGGGCCGGTGTCAGAAACAGCAGAAGAAACGGAGGCTAGCAGAGAGGCGGAAGTATCAGACATGGAGCTGCTGCGTGGGATGCTGGAAAAAGAGAAGGAATGGCTTAGCGAATATCTGAAGGTGGATAAGGTGGAGAAACTTCCGGAAAATATGATCCGAAAGAAAAAGATTCTGGTTGGGGTGCTGGCCGGTATGCTGTGTGATTTGGAAAATGCAGACGGGCAAGGAACGGCACAGACAGCAGAACAGCCAGAACTCCCTGCCATGAAAAACAACGACCAGCGGAAAGAATTTCTGGAGACATTTTGTGACTGGCCGGTGTGGTTTGAAGTGCCGCAGGCGGCAGAGGTCTATTACCGGTATGATTTAGAGGACGGATGCAGCCTGGTAATCTGCGAGTATCATTACTGGGCTTCCTGGAAGGTGAAATATGGTTACGGCGGGGAACCGGAATGCACCGGTACAAGGGAGTACCTGCTGACGCCGGAATACCATTATCTAGAGGACTGCAGAACCAACAGAACAACAATGATCGAAAAGCTGAAAGAGATCCAGAAGAAAGGGTAAAAAATGGAGAAAACAAAGATTGACTGGTGCGACAGCACATGGAATCCAGTAACGGGATGTTTACATGGGTGTGAATATTGTTACGCCAAGGGAATTGCGAAAAGGTTTTCGTGTGGTGGGGAGAAATGGTCAGATAATGAGACTTTTATCCTTGAAAATAAATTGTATCCAGATGATGAATCAGATAAGTCATCGCCTTATCCGTATGGATTTATGCCAACATTTCACAAATATCGGCTGGATGAATACAAGAACAAGAAGGGCAGAAATATATTTGTTTGCAGTATGGCTGATTTGTTTGGAGATTGGGTACCAGATGAATGGATAGCGGAAGTGTTTGAGGCTTGCGAGAAAGCACCGCAGCACAATTATTTATTTCTTACGAAAAATCCAAAACGATATGAAAAAATTCTTGGCCGATACATGCCGCCTAATATGTGGTTTGGGTGGTCGCAGACTGGCCCAATGGGGAATAAATGTGATTTTACAACACATCATTCCGTTAGGACTTTTATCAGCATTGAGCCTTTGCTGGATCCATTCAAAGAATTCCATATCAGAGGCGTTGACTGGGTAATTATCGGAGCAGAAACCGGGCGCAGGAAAGATAAAGTTGTACCGGGAAGAAAATGGATTGAGGATATTGTGAATGAGTGCCGAAAAGCTGATATACCAGTATTTATGAAATCAAGTCTTTCGGATGTTTGGGGAGAGCCATTGGTTCAGGAATTTCCGAAAGAATTGAAAAGGTGAGAAGAGATCTGGAGGAAAGGATGAAACTATGGAAAGATGCTGCGGAAGCTGTATATATCACGAACATGAGGATGATGTGGACTACAGGTGTGTGTGCGAGGATTCGGATGAGTATGGTAAGTACACCATGTTCCGGGACTGCTGCGACTGCTGGCAGGGTGGTACTACACGGGAAAATGAAAACCAGAAAAGAAAGGCGGAAAAGAGAATATGGAGCGATTAACACATGAGCGAGCCAATGGAATAAAAACTGGGTATTGGTCACCAGAAAAGAAAGAAGTACTGGTACAGCGGCTGGCGGAGTACGAGAATACCGGGCTGGAACCTGAAGAGATAGAACGGCTGAACGATTTCGAGAAGAGTCAGGTCGGAATAATGCTGAAGAAACTGAATGAGGAGCAGAGGAAACATAGATGGATCCCGGTGGAGGAGCGGCTACCGGAAAGCAATGACTATATTATTCTATCATTTAAGAATTTTGGGTTGCCGATGATAGGACGATATGAAGCAGAAACAGACGGCAGCGGTGCGTTTTATCTGGGAGATTGTGATGGGGAGGACACATGCATTAGTCAGGATCTATATGTCAATGCCTGGATGCTGCTGCCGGAACCATACCGGCCGGAAAGGAGCGAGGGAGAATGAGGGAATATACTGTAATAGAATATGATCCGGAAGATTATGAAAATTTCAAAACTAATTTAAGCAATGAACAAGCGATAGAGTTACTTAAAAGAATTTCTCGTGGATATTTGCCAGATTACAATTTTATTGGAACAGAAGATGATTTTGACTATTACTGTCTGCATCAGGCAGTCTATAGAGCAATCGAAGCACTGGAAGGAAAGAGCGATATTAAGCCAGGAGGCGAGAAATGAAGAAGCATGATACCTACCGAAACGCCGAAAAGTATCACGATCCCACCGCAGGAAAGGCAATTCAGAAAGCCAGCCAACAGCCGGAACTGATCAGTTGGTACATAAAGACTATCAAGGATCTGGCAGAGATTATGGATCTGGAGATCGTCGGCTATGTGGCGGTTAAGGACAAAAAAACAAAGATCATCTGGTAAGACGGTAAAGGGAGGATGGTTAAGGTGGATAAAAATATTCTGGTGCAGTACATTGATGCTTGCGCCCTGTGGGATATGGCCGAGGCCGATCTCCAAAAAATCAGAAAAAGGAAACAGACGATTGTGCAGGACTCCGTCAAGGGGTCCATGCACGATTTTCCGTATTCGGGGAAAACGTTTCACCTGGAGGGCGTTGCCGGAGACGTCGAAAAGATGAATAAGGAGGAGGAATACCAGGAGGCGCTGGCCCAGAAACGGAAAGATGCAGCAATGGCCATCCGGAAGCAGGTGGATGAATGGATGCTGACCATATCCCCACGGATGCAGCGGATTATCCGGTACAAAGTATTCGATAATTTAACCTGGGGAGAGGTGGCGGTACGGATGGGACGGAAAGCCACGGCGGACGGGGTAAGGATGGAATTTCAGCGATTTATGGAAGATTTTTAAAAGTTTGTTCGTTTTGTTCGTTTTGTTCGTTTTTTCTGTGCTATAGTGTAGGCTGTAAGCATCGGATGAACGGTGCAACACTACTTATCCTCCCTGTTACTTATATTTTTCGCCCGCCAGGGGTCACAGCTTGGCGGGAGATTTGGGCCATAAGCGACGCGGCCCGATCTGCAAGCCGGGTGCAGATAGTCGCCTTTATCCCCCGTTCCCGGCGTTATCGCAGGGTGGAGCAGTTTGGTAGCTCGCCGGGTTTATGCCCCGGAGGTCGCAGGCTCGAATCCTGCCCCTGCAATTTTACTTTCATAATTTTCATGTAGTGCTCCTTTCAAAAGAGAACGCCTGGGTTTTGGCCTGGGCGTTCTTTTTATGCATGCACAAATCCAAAAAGAACGGAAGGTGAGGTGATTGGCTGGTGGACATGAAAACTTAATTCCATTTAGCAATCGAAGCAAGGATGAAGCGAGGGAAAATGGTCGCAAAGGCGGAAAAGCATCTGGTGAGACCAGACGCAAAAAAGCCAATTTCCGGAAAGCCCTGAACGCCATTCTGACCGCTAAAATAGATCACCCTGAATGGACACCGTTCCTGGAATCGCTTGGTCTGGACAGCACCGTAGAGGCGGCCGTGAATGCCGCTATGATCCGAGAAGCGCTGAACGGAAACGTTAAGGCCTATGAAGCGATATCCAGATACTCCGGCCAGTCTGATCGGACAGATGCTGACCAGGAGGAGCAGAAGGCCAGGACAGAGGCCACCAAGGCACAGACGGCAGCGGCAAAAGCAAAATCCGGCCAGGACGAGGAAGAAGAAGTCCCGGATGATGGATTCCTGGAAGCCTTAAAGGGATCGGCGGCCGAGGACTGGGAAGGCGCAGAACCGCCGGATGAAGAGGAGGATGAACTGGAAGATAATAAAGAAACGTAGACCGATATTTAAGTTTAAGCCATTTTCGAGAAAGCAGAGGATGGTTCTGAACTGGTGGGCGGAAAACAGCCCGGTCAAGAATTATGATGGAATTATCGCGGACGGCGCAATCCGATCCGGAAAGACCGTTTCCATGTCACTTTCCTTTGTGTTTTGGGCAATGGAAAACTTCGATGGGGAAAATTTTATCATGGCCGGAAAGACGATCAGCTCCTTTCAGAGGAACGTGCTTACGAACCTGAAAACCATGCTGCGGAGCCGGGGATATCACTGCATCCATCACATATCCGGTGAAACTCCGAACATGCTGGAAGTATCCCGGAAAGGTGTAACCAATTATTTCTACATATTTGGTGGGAAGGATGAGGGATCCCAGGATCTGGTGCAAGGCATTACGGCTGCCGGCGCTTTCTTTGATGAGGTGGCGCTGATGCCGGAATCGTTCGTAAACCAGGCCACCGGCCGATGTTCCGTGGAAGGAGCAAAGTGGTGGTTTAACTGTAACCCGGGCGGGCCATTACACTGGTTTAAGGTCAACTGGATTGATAAATGTAGGCAGAAAAAGCTGCTGTATCTGCATTTTACAATGGATGACAACCTGAGCCTGTCAGAAAAGATCAAAGCCAAATACCGGAGCATGTATGCCGGCGTATTCTTCCTGCGATACATCAAGGGGCTATGGAAAACCGCTGAGGGCCTGATCTACACCATGTTTACAGATGCCAACCTGTACGATGGGCTGGATGATCGCACCCGGCACATATCCAGCAAGGTAATTGCAGTGGACTATGGCACCACAAATCCGTGCGTATTCCTGGAAACATGGGATGATGGGGAAACGATCTGGGTGGAGCGGGAATACCGGTGGGACAGCCGGTCTGAAGAAGCACGGCGGTCTGCAAACCCGCAGAAAACAGATGCTCAGTATGCGGATGATATGGCTGAATTCATGGGAAGTCGGCCGGAAGATCAGTGCCTGATCATCGTGGACCCATCGGCAGCATCGTTTATCCAGGAGTTACGCTCCCGCGGCTGGGTGGTGAAGGAAGCTGACAATGAGGTGCTGGACGGCATCCGAAAGGTGGGCGCATTGTACGCGAAGCATCAGATCAGGATAAACAGGAACAACTGCAAAGGCCTGATTTCGGAAACACAGTCCTATGTATGGGATGATAAAGCTGCTGAGCGCGGAGAAGAGAAACCAGTAAAACAGTTGGATCACGGGCCGGATGCATTACGGTATCGAGTAAATGCACTGCCGGCGTGGAGAATTGGAATATAAATGACATGGCAAATTTAATCGGTTTTATTTTTGCGGTCGATATGGCCGTTTATTATTGGCGTAATCATCGCCCGGTGCTAAGCATGATATTTTTAGCATCAGGCATTATAGCAACTATGTAAGGGAGGGAATTGAATGGCGTGGTTAGGAATACAGACGGTTTCGACTACCGGGGATACCCCGGTTCAGGTTGAACTTGGGGTGCGGTGCCAGCAGGCGCTGATCAAGAATTTTGGCGAAAACGATATCTGGGTGGGCGTAGAATCTGACGCAACCAAGACCGAAGGCATGGCACGGATCCCGGCAGGCACAGCGCAGGTGGTCGGCGGAAATGTTAATGGTCCGTGGCCCTATGAGGCATTTGACACATTGTATATCATTTCTGACGCATCAGAAACGGATTCCGTCGAGGTGCAGCCAGTGCAGTATTGATGGAGGTATGATGCATAAACGTTATCGGGAATAGGCCGGGAGGAATCTATCCGCTAAGGAATACCGGCGGAGGAGGCGGGACCGGAACTACAAACTACAATAATCTGACAAATAAGCCGTCCATAAACGGCGTGACGCTGCAGGGCGATCTGAGTGCCGAAGATCTGGGATTGATGCCGGCTGATTCGCAAAGTAGCCTGGAGCAGGCCATTGAAACCTACTACGCTCTCCGCCGCACCGGGAAGGTTTATCAGACCAAATTATGGAAGTTTTTAAGCAATCCATCCGGCGCCGGAGAAAAGCAGCTGGACAATACAGGGCTGGCATTTGCCCCGTCCACAGATGTGTCTGAGGCCGAGGACGATTACCTGAACGGCCAGAACCACCTGTTTGACTGGGTACACGTAAACTACATCCGGGACAGCGATGGCACGCCCCGTCCCATTGCAATCGAGGGCATGAGCAATTACGCAACTACCGGTGCGGTGGACGTGGGAGCCATGCAAATGGGCTGGTGGTTTAAATGGGATGCCAGCAATCCAGATTATGACCTGATTACCATATCTGATCTGCCGCACCCGGAATTAGGATTGAAGCCCTGGACAGAGTGCAAAAAGGCAGACGGTACGGTTGTGCCCTGGTGCATTGGCAGCGCGTATTTTTCTGGCATTGCATCTGACGGTCTGCTGAGGTCACAGCCGGGGTTAAAGCCGGAACGTGCCCAATCGCATAATAACACGATCACCAATTACCAGAAAAAGGGAGAGGGATATTGGGGCGCGGGCTCTGAAGCAAACACATTCCAGTTCATAATGAATGCAATCAAGGGCGCAACCAAAAACAGCCAGACGCTGTATGCCGGATGCACGTCCTACAATTATCAGTATGAAGCGGCTGTGCAGTCTGAAGACACCCATACCTATTTCCCAGTCACAAACGCCCAGGCTGGAAATCTAGTGGTAGGAAGCTATGTATCTGTGGGATACGGCAGCAACAACAATGGAGCGGTCAACCAGGACAGAGGACAATCATCAGTACATGCCTATGCGGACGATGTAAAAATCCTGTCCATTGAAACCCTGGACGACAGCAACATGGCGGTGTATCTGGACATCCCGGAGGGGGCAGCGTTTAACACGATGCCGCACGTCCACACAGAAACACTGTCGGCACCTATCATCCTGTCAACAATGCACTGGTGGTCTGGAGCCACGGATGCGGTCAAAGGGCGGCATGATGGTTCGCCGGGCAGTAACACTAACGGCAAATATCCGTACCGGGTACAGGGCCGCGAGTATGCAGTGGGCGGATATATGGTTGCATCGGATACGGTCATGGATTTGCAGGCCGATTTTACCAAAAAGGTGCTTGTGGCCCCGAAGGGCGTAGCGCACTCCTCTTCTGACGCGACAATCCGCAGTACATACACAGAGATTGGCACGATTCCGGCAGCGGCCGCAGGAAACAATGCAGACTGGTGGGTTGGGGACATAACTCTAGACAATGATACCGGCGTATGGTTCCCGGCTGTTGAGGGTTCTGGCTCTTCCCAAGGCACTGGCGATAGGGTTTATGCTGGTGGTTCGACAGCAACATCTGGTCTCCGCGGGTATTTACAGGGCGGGTACCTCGGGTACGGCTCGTTTGCCGGCGTCTCCTGCCTGAGCTGCGGGGACGGGCTCGGGAGCGGGAGCTGGTACTGCCTGTCGCGCGATTAAAATGGCCTCCCGGGGGTGAATTTCCCCGGAGGGGAAAGAGGGGCTCTCCCCTCAATAAATATGCAAGGACTCGCGGCGCAAAGGCGGGAACCTCAGGAACGGCTCGAATGCCGGCATCTCCTACCTGAACTGCAGGAACAGGCTCGGGAACGGGAACTGGAACTGCCTGTCGCGCAATTACACAATAATATTTTGCGTCGTGTTTCGCGCCTGAAGGCGTAGCCTGAAAGGGCTCTTTGGATTGTAAAATCCTAAAATAAGTTAGAAAGGCCAGCCGAAATCCCGGCGGGGAAAGTAGGGGTGTGCATGGAGTTGCGCGCCGGGGCTAGTAGCAAAACCGAACACCCTCTTTTAAATAATCGATGAAAAGATTATGCAAGGACGTTGACATAACGGACAGGGGCCTGATTAGTCGGGCAGTATACGCCTGCCTGAAGAAAAAATACAAGCGTAATGACACCATTAAATTTCTGTCGGGATTCACAGTTCTGACAGGCAACCAAATCAGATACATTCTCCACCGTGGCGGCAAAACAGCCCTGCGGTGGATTGTGGAGCGGGTAATCGATACGGTCCGGGAGGAGATAATCAACCGCAATGTGACTTTCCCTCCTATCTGGTATCGGACCAAGGTTGACGGCTCCAGCGGGAAAGTACGTAGAATCGGAATCCAGAACATCAAGCAACAGTTGTATGATTGCATCGCGGTTGAGGCTATGGGGCCGTTCTGGAAGCGCTTCGGGGAATATCAATACGCGTCCATCAAAGGGAGAGGCACTGTAAAAGGCGCGAAAGTAATCCGGAGATGGATACGCAATCCAGATATGCGCTACTTTGCAAAACTGGATGTGCGCAAATGCTTTGAAAGCATTAGCCACGATAAACTCATGGACTTCCTGCAGCTGCACATTAAAAATGAGCAGTTACTGTGGCTGGTCAAAGTTCTTGTTGACAGCTTTGAGAATGGCCTAAGTATCGGATCGTATTTGAGCCAGTATCTGTGCAATGCATACATGAGCATTATCTACCATCGAATAAAAGAGGGCATGTATAAGGCTAGGCGGGGAAATAGAACAAATTTAATCCGTCACTGTATGATTTATATGGACGATATACTGCTGATAGGAAGCCGAAAACGCGACATGGAAAAAGCTATCAAAAATGTGGCGACACTGGCGGATGATATGGGGCTGACGATTAAGCCGAACCATCAAGTAAGAAAAATCGAAGCAGGCTGCATTGATATGCTGGGATTCAGGATTTTCAGAACACATGTAGAGATTCGAAAGTCCATATTTATCCGAATACGTAGAACATTTAAGAGGATTTATAAGTTGCCGACTATGCGCATAGCCCGAAAATGCATATCCTATTACGGATATCTAAAACACAGCAATAGCCGCAGAATTGAAAGAAAATGGAAAGTAAGAAGCATGATTAAAAAATGTAAAGGAGTAATACGAGGTGAAAGCAAGATTTTCCAGCCAGCAACAGCCGGTTAAAGTAGTGCAGGCCGACGGGATGGCGTATGTCTTTATCTGCCTGAATGAGCAGCGGGGAACTGAAAGCTACCCCGACATGGGCGATGGGCAGAGCCAGGAAACCTATTACGAGTATGACTATAACGAGATTGTGGGACCAGAGACGGAAATCCCGGTGGCTGACATCCAGGCCCATCCGGAGGATTACCTAGATTACCAATATAAACCCCAATCTATTGACCCGGGAGTTCAAGCATTAGCAGAAATCCAAGAATTGAAGGCCGCGATTGAAAGGGGATTAACGACATGATGTCAGACGTGCTCGAAAGCGTTATTAGATACGCAAGAACAAAACTTATGGAAGAAATGGCGGTAGCCGAAGATAAAACAGATGGGATTGCCTGCAAGGGGTTGATACCGGTCTATACCCAAGAACATTATTATTCTGTTGGTGATGTCAGACTTCATCCCACAACTGGAACTCTGAAAGAATGC
>DVKS01000210.1 GCA_018715905.1 Candidatus Caccovicinus merdipullorum
TCTTAGGATCTCCCTCCCAGATCACTTCCCGGTCATGGGTCTTATCGTAAATCCTGGCAAGTTCAGACCCCCAGGCATTGATCTCCACAAGCAGGTTCTGGTTTTCCAGTACCGTCTTATCCCTGCATACCATTTTTGCTTCTCCCATAATTGTGAAATCTCCTTTCTTTCAGGCAAAGGGTCTCTTTACCTTCCCTGAATCATTCTTACGGCCTTCTTCACTGCATTCTTTCTGCAGTACATGCGGAAGGTGTAGCAAAGATCGAAACAGGTCTGCTCATCCCCCTCTGCCGCCAGCACCCAGTCCGGGTCCTCATCCAGGTTCGGGAAAAAGGTGTCTGCCTGATACGCATAATCCAGAGCAGTCACATGAGCAATATCACAGCAGGGAAGGAACTGCCGGTAAATGGTCTCCCCTCCTGCAATGAAAATGTCCTCATCTGCATAACCTTCGCATGCCTTAAGGGCCTCCTCCACACTCCGGCAGACGATGGCGCCCTTCACTGTAAAGTCCGGGTCACGGGACAAAACGATGTTGGTTCTCTTGGCCAGGGGCTGCCCTCCGGGAAGGCTCTCCAGGGTCTTTCTTCCCATAACCACCACTTTTCCCATGGTCTCCTCCCGGAACATTCTCCGGTCCTCAGGAATGTTTGCCAGAAGCTTTCCCTGGTATCCGATTCCCCAGTTTTTATCTGCCGCTACAATCAGATTCACTTTCCCGCCCCCTGTACCTCTTCTGCCGCAATCAGCTCTCTTCCGTAAGGAAGGGTCAGGATCCAGTCGCAGAAGGTATGCCATTCTTCCAGCTTATGGCCTTTTCTGGCATAATAGATGTTTACTAAGGTCTCATAGTTCAGAGAGCAGGTGCGCATCTGGTTATAACTGGAAGGAAGAAGCTGGATCAGATCGTACCAGTCCTCTTTCTTCTTGCCATCTTCCACAAATTTTAAGCGGATGGATTCCAGACGCTGGATCACCTGATCCATAAAGGCAAGGGTGTCCGGCGTCATATGATCCGTGCTGAAATCCTCCCTGGAAAAGGGCTTGCTGTGGATTTTATGCATGGTGCTGGTGGAATTGGCCACGGTAGCCACTTTGTAGGTATCGTACTCCTTCCACCAGTACAGCGGCGCCGTAATGTCTACGGAAACAAAGATCTGGCGTATGAACTTGCGATGGTCGCTTCCGGCCTTCCTAAGCCGAATGGCCAGATCCAGATCATTGGGTCCCAGAACATACTGACCGTTCTCATCGTAATAGCTGTCCATACGATTCCAGCTGTTCATCGGATTCCTGGCCCCACGTATAGCATTTTCCAGATTCATCACACTGGTGCGTTCTAATTTTATCATGGAATTCTCCTCTCGAACGGTTTCCTAATCGTTTTCCCTTTATGTCGTCTTGTATGATTATACAGGAATTTGTGGAAATTGCAACTGGTTACCTGTCGGTTACCATGGCCCTTCCACCGAAAATTCTTTCTGGAACCGCAGAGAATAAAGAACGGCTTCCTTCACCTTCTCCCCGGTGAGCTGTTCCAGCGCCCTGGCATAATACCGGATCTGGATGCGGTAGCGTTCCAGAAGCTCCTCCCCGGATTCCGCCTGGTCGGTCTTGTAATCCACCAGAAGGAGTCCGTCTTCTTCCTTCACATACGCATCGATCATACCCTGAACCAGCACCAGCTCATCCGAATCCCCCATGTCCATCTCCCTAGCGGGGATTCCTACCATAAACTGGGTTTCCTTTTTCAAAAGCCCCTTTTCCTCTGCCTCTGTCATCCGCCGGCCGAGAGGACTCCGGAAAAATTCCCACAGCACCCGGCTGTCTGTAAGCTTCCGTTCTTTTGCAGAAACCTTCCCCTCCTGCACCAGCTTATCCATCTCTTCCGTCACCTGGCCAAACGAACGGCACCGGGCAAAGGATAAATGCTGCAGCATCCTGTGATAAGCAGTTCCTCTGGCGGCTCCGCCTCCGTAAAATGCCGGTTTTTCTTCCGTCGCTCCCGGCTCTCCGGACTCCTGCTCTGCGAATTCCGTTTCCGCCGATTCCGGTTCCCCAGAGCCAGCTTCTGCAGATTCCTGGTACAGATGAACTGCACCGGCCCATTCTTCTTCCTGGCTCTGCCGTTTTAATTCGGAAACGGACATCATGGCATAGAGGGAAATATCCGCCTGGTAAGGGTACTGATAATGAAGGATCTCATCCATCTGACGGCTGTATTCTTCATCCTTTTCCCTTTCCTCGCCGGCCGCAAGAAGCTCCTCTGCGGACAATCTTCGTTCCGCTTCCTTTATCAGGCTTCCGCTTAAAAATTCTGCAGCCGGTATCTGGCAGCAGGAAAGGATTCCCGCATTCTCCGGCATGGCCATCAAAATCCAGTCCAGATAAGAAGCGGCGCTGGAAAGATAGGTAAAGGGAAGCGTCCCTTCGGGAAGACTTGTTTTTCTCCGGAATGCGCCGGAAGTATCCACAAAAAGTCCCCACCGCTCCAGCTTTGTCTCCAGGTAAGGATCCGCTGCCGTCATCACCAGCTTTTCTCTGGCGCGGGTCATGGCCACATACAGCACCCGCAGTTCTTCTCCCATTCCTTCCAGCTCCAGCTTCCGCTTCAGAACCTGCTTTTTCAGGGTGGGCATCTTCAGACGGCTGTCCAAATCCACATAGTCAGCAGCCACACCCAGGTCCGGATCGATAAGAAGCCGGCTGTAGGCATCTTTTTTATTAAACTTCTTTCCCATTCCGGCAAGGATCACAATGGGGAACTCCAGTCCCTTGCTCTTGTGGATGCTCATGATCCGGACGGTCCGCTCCTCGCCGCCGGCCATGGCCGCCTCGCCGAAATCCGTGTCTACCTTTTTCAGCTTCTCGATATAGCGGATGAAATGAAAAAGTCCCTGATAGCTGGTGCTTTCATAAGCCGCCGCTTTCTCAATCAGCAGATCCAGATTGGCCTGTCTGGTCTCCCCGGAAGGCATGGCGCTGACCCAGGCATAGTAACCGGTCTCCTGGTAGATCTGTTCCAGAAGCTGATGAATGGGAAGGATAGCAGAAAGCTGGCGGAAATGGGCCAGAAGACCGGAAAGCTTTTGGAGTTTCCGGCCGATCTCTTCAAATTCCGGATTCGCCTCCCAGGGGCGCTCCCGCAGCCAGAACTGCCATGCTCCGTAAATACCCCGGTCCTGATCCTTTTTGGCGTGCCGCTTATAAAGGGCCATCATCCATGCCAGTTCCTGATCCGTCATTCCCAGAATCGGCGAGCGCATCACCGCCGCCAGCGGAATATCCTGGATAGGATTATCGATCACCGCCAGAAGGCTTAACATGGTCTCGATCTCCGTGGTATCAAAATAGCCGCTCTGGGACTGGGCATAAGCGGGAATCCCCTCATTCATCAGTCCATTTACAAAAAGTTCCGCCCATCCGGAAATGCTCCGCAAGAGAATTACCACGTCGCCGTACCGGGCTCTGCGGTAGCATTCTTCCTCTTTATCCCAGATCATCAGACCGGTTTCCGGATCCGTCAGCTGCCGGATCTTTTCTACTGCAAGCTTTACCTCGATCTCCCGGTTGGTGTAATCTCTTGCCTCTTCATCCAGCCCCGCCAGTTCCTCCCTGCCGGTATTCACCACCAAAAGTTCCGTTCCGTTATTCTGCGCAGCGGGAAGGGGCGGAAACTGGCCCCCCGGATACAAAGCGGCCTCTTTTGTATAGTCGATCCCCCCAAGGCTGCTTCCCATGATCTTATAAAAAACTGCATTTACGCTTTCCAGCACCTGGGGACGGCTGCGGAAATTTTTCTGCAGCTCGATCTTCTGAAACAGGGAGTCCTCCGTGCTGTAGGATTTATATTTTTCCAGGAAAAGCTCCGGACGGGCCTGGCGGAAACGGTAAATGCTCTGTTTCATATCCCCCACCATAAACACATCCGGTTCCCCGTACCGCTCTCTGGAAAGAGCGGCAATCAGCGTTTCCTGGACCTGATTGCTGTCCTGGTACTCATCCACCAGGATCTCCTGGTATTTCCGGCTGAGACGCTCGGCTTCTGCTGAGGGCTTTCCCTCTTCATAAAGTACTTCCAGGGCATAATGTTCCAGGTCAGCAAAATCCACCAGGTTCCGCTCCTTCTTGGCCTGCTGGTACCGGTTCCGGAATTCCTCTGCAAGGTTTAACAATTCCTCCACCGCCGGAGCGCATCCGGCCATGGATTCCCGTATCTCATCCTCCGTCAGCGTTCCGTACTGGTCCCGGCATTTGGCTGCCGCCTTCTTGATCCGGTCACGAATGGCAGTGATCTGTTCCTTCTTTGCCGGATCGATGTCCTTTTTTCTGGCCGGAGAAAGGCGGCCGAAGGAAAGGCTCTGAAGCCCCGCCTGAAGTTCGTCAAAGTTCCCGGCGCGGCCGATCCGATCCAGCATATCCCGCTCGGACAGCAGATTGGGCAGGTAGCCGGCCGGGCCGTCGGGCTCTTCGCAGATCCTTATGGCCTGGTCCATCTGGCCAGCAAATTCCTTCATCTGCATCTGCACATCCCGCAAAAGGAACTGCATCCAGGCGCTTTCCTTGAAATCCTCTCCCGGATTTTCACCTATGCCTTCTTCCCGGCTGCTTCCATTTTCCGCCGTCAGAAACTCCTGCCTGCAGCGGGCAATCCATTTTTCCGGCCACGGATGGCTGACTGAAAACTGGTATACCTGGGCTACCGCCTCCTCAATCCCCTGATCCGTCTTGCCTCCGCCGTACGTTTCCACAAAACGCACAAATTCCGGACTGGCTTCCTGATATTTGTCCTCAAACAGCTCTCCCATCACATCCGCCTGAAGAAGCGTCAGCTCTCCCTCGTCGCCTACCCGGAAAGCCGGATCGATATCCAGGCCGGCATAATGGCTGCGGATCAGAGAAAGGCAGAAGCTGTCAATGGTCTGAATCTGGGCGTGGGGAACCAGCGCCGCCTGAAGGCGGAGCCTTTTATTCTCTTTCTCTTCCGAAAGCTTTTTCCGGATGGCTTTTCCGATCCGCTCCCGCATCTCGGCGGCTGCCGCATTGGTAAAGGTCATGACCAGCAGCCGGTCCAGATCCACCAGATCCGGCCCCTCCGTCACCATCCGCACGATCCGCTCCACCAAAACGGCAGTCTTTCCGCTTCCGGCCGCGGCAGAAACCAGCAGATTCCGGTTACGGCTCTGAATTACCTTTTCCTGTTCCTGGGTCCACTGCATCCTCTTCCTCATCCTCTCTGGGCAATATTTCCTTCCAAACTTCTTCCGGCTTTAAGCTCTTAAGCTTCCGGTAGCCGTGTCCCGGCCGCTTCCGGTCAAATCCGCAGACCGAATGGTAAGGACAGTAATCGCAGCCGGTGCGGTTTCCATCTTTATAAGGAGTCATGGCAATATTTCCTTCCAGGATCTCCTGTCCCGCTTTCTGACACCGGCTGCGGACATAGTCCCGCAGGAAACCAAAGCGCCGGCTGCTGGCCACCGATGACCGCGCTTCCTGAATGATGCCGGCCTTCATTGCCACGGGGATCACATCGGACTCCCCTTCAATCTCCCGGTCCATCCGCTGGATCACATCCAGATCGCTGTTTACCAGACCGCTCATCCGAAGCTGCTTTTTCATCTGGGTCTCAATCTCCTCCGGCGTCATCTCTCCCTTTTTCTCCACCAGAGGATCCTGGATATGATAATAAAACAAGCCGGCGGGAACCACTTCTTTTCCCGGATTCTGCCGCTCCTCCATCTCCAGAGCCGCGTCCATATAAACCACCAGCTGAAGCTGCAGCCCATAATACATGGACGTCAGATCAAACTGCAGGGATCCGGATTTATAATCAATGATCTTTACATATACATGGCTTTCCTCTTCACACAGGTCCAGACGGTCAATGCGCCCCTTCAAATACAGGGCCTCATCCCTGGAAATGGGAATCCGCATAGCCTTCAGATTATCTGCCGCAGAGAAGGACACCTCGAATGCAGCCGGTTTAAACTCTCCCTTTTTCAGCTGCTCGGCCAGGGCCCACATGGTCCTGTCGGTAATCCGCGAAAGCCGGCGGATCAGATAGGCGTTCCGGGAGGAACTCTGCATAATGGTATTTCCATATTCCTCGGCTGCCCGGGTCACAGAAGAGACTGCCAGCTGCCGTCTCTCTTCATCGGAAAGATCCACAAGTTCCAGCCCCTGTTCTTTCAGGGAAGAAAAGCACAGGTCAAGGGACTCATGAAACAGATTGCCCATGTCCACCGCACCCACTTCATACTCCTGCCGTTTCATCAGCTCCAGGCCGTATTTCAGGAAATGGGCATAGGCACAGGCGGCGTACTGCTCAAGCCTGGTAACGCTTCCCTGAAGGATATTTCCATACAATGCGCCGGCCGCCGCCCTGCCGATCTCTCCGTCCTGACCGCCCAGCACAGCCGCATTGACCAGTTCTTTCACCTGATCCCGGTATTCCGGCTGGGCCAAAAGATAGGAAAAAAGCGCCATAAAGGACGTTTCCTTTTCTCCCGTCTGTTCCCGCAGTCCTTCTGCCAGGCACCGGACTGCCTCAGCCGCCGAACATGGAATCGAAAAATCCTCTTCCTCTGCCTGCAGATCCTCCCCGGGAAAGAGACTCTCCAGCTCGCCGATGAGAGAAGATGGGCGAAGCTCCTTGCCGCTTCCGCTCTGTGCCGCACAGGTCAGCACCAGCTGACGGGAAGGCTTTGTCATCATTAAATACAGATAAAACCGCTGCATCAGCCCGCTCTCTCTGGCAGAAGGAGCCAGCTCCACCTGCATCTGGGCAAAGTAGGCCCTCTCCTCATCGGTCAAAAGGCTCCGGTTCTCCTTCCTCTGGGGGATAACGCCTTCATTGACGCCTACAAAAAACAGAACCTGAATTTCATCCAGACGGGTCCTGGTAATATCGCCCACCACCACACGGTCTACGGTAGCCGGGATCAGTCCCACCTTAATCTCGCCGAATCCGGCATCCAGAATCTGGCTGTACTCCGCCAGGCTCATAGGCTCATCTCCCAGAAGCTGGCAGAGCCGCTCCAGAAGCTGGACCGTCAGATCATACACCTGGCTGTATTCTTTCGCCGTCTCGCTCCTTCCCTCTTCCATCAGCTTTTGCGAACGGGCAAGGAGACGTTCCTTTAAAGACAGTTCCTCCAAAAACGCCATCAGCGCCGCCGTCATGGAAGCGCCGTCAGACGGTTTCTCCCGAAGTCTTTCCCGCAGGGCAAAAAGCGGTCCCGTCACCGACTCCCGCAGGGCATTTAACATTTCCAGATTCAGGTTCTCCCCTCCGGAATATTGTCTGGTCCACTCCTCAGACCATCTCCGAAATCCGCGGATGCCCAGGGCCTTCACATAATTTTCCATGCGGAAAAGTTCCTCGCATTCCTCCTCACTTCCCCCGTCCAGGGCCATAAAGCTGGTCTTTAAATACCGGAACATGCTCTCATATGGAAAATCCAGGCGCACCGCCTCCAAAGCCGAGCGGATCAGCTCCACCAGCGGGCTGGAAAGAATGCTCTTTTTATCATCCAGGAAAAAGGGAATCCCCTGCTCCTCAAACTGCCGCCGGATCTCCCTTCCGTAATTCTCCAGATCTCCCGTAATCACCGCCATATCCCGGAAACGCATTCCCTTCCGCACGGCCTCCTGGATGCGGCGGCACAAAAAGCGGATCTCCCCGGCCGGATTCTTTTCCCGGCGGATGAGGATCTGGCGGCTGGGGGCAGTGTGCTTCAAAGAAATCCGGGACGCTTCTGCTGATTTTTCCACAGATGCTTCTGCAGATACTCTTACAGATTCTCCAGAAGATCCGCCCCGCAGCTGCTGCTCCAGACGGGCCAGCATGGGACTTTCCCGGAAACGGATGGGAGGATATGCGCAAAGCATCACATCCTTTTCATGGTCCGCTCCCGCCCGTGATGCCGCATCGATCAGTCTGCAGACCATATGGCGGCTCATGTAAAAAAGTTCCTCCATGCCGGCTTCTGCATAGATCTTTCCTTCCGGATCGGCAGTCACCGCCGCCATCACGCGGCTGCATCTGCCCAGACAGATTTCCAGGATCCGGTACTGCACCGGCGTAAATCCGGTATAGCCATCCAGAAACACCTGGCTGCGGGAAAGCTTCTCCCAACGCGGAAGCATACGGCAGCAAAGATCCAGCACCTCCTCTGCTGTAGTAAATTTCTCCCGGATATAATCCTGGAATCCACGGTAAATCATGGTCAGATCCTGAAGCTTGTCCTTAAGGACCGGATCTTCCGATGATTCCCGCAGTTCATCCAGCACCTCAGGCGTAACGCCGTACTGGTACATCTCGGAAATCATGGACTTTAACTGATTGACAAATCCCATCTGCCCGAAATGCCTCTGGTAATAACGGAGACTCCCCCGCCGCTCCCCGGCAATTTTCCGAAGGACCATGGACTTTCCCATATCATCCAAAACCGTCAGTGTCTCCACCGAAAGATCCTCAAACACCCGAAGAGCCAGCCGGTTAAAGCTGAGCACATCCACATTGGTAAGGCCGCGGCGCGGGTGCAGGCGGATCAGCTCTTTCTGGGTCTGCATGGTGTACTGCTCCGGCACCAGAAACAAGTACTGCTGCTCCGGGTGCGCCATAGACTCCCGGATGATGGTATCATATAAATACCGGGTCTTTCCCGACCCGGATGGTCCGATAACAAATTGAAGGGACATGGATAACCTCCTACTCATACTTATGGCCGGAAATCCTCGATGGATTACCGGCCATGGCAGCTTCAGTCTTAAATATCCGAAACCTCACTAAGCACTACGCTTTTCTATGTCTTCTCTGCTCTATTCTGCAGCTTTCCTGCTTCCCGACAGCCATTTCTTCACCAGGTTCACGCTGACCTTGGCCGCTTCAGCGATCTGCTCTGCTGGCATTCCCATGCTTGCAAGGGAATGCGCCATTTCTTTTGCTTTTTCCTCCCGACCTTCTATCCTACCGCGTTTCTCTCCGTGTATTTCCCCCTCATGATAAATCGCATCCATCTCACGACACATAAATTCCACTCCCTCCTGCGTCTCCTTAAGTTCACACACACGCCTGGCCAGGATCTCGCTGTTCATTTTCTCTGCATCCTTACAGTGAAAATCATGCATCAGACGCCCAAGTTCCGTATCCTCCTGTTTCCCGGAATTCACATAAATAATATATGCTTCGTCCTGAAATGCCCCCTCTACCTCTTTTATCTTCCGCTCAATATGATAAATCGGAAGGTCGTATCCCAGCACATCATCTCGGGTAATAAAAATCACATAGGTCTCCGGCAGTCGGTCAAAATCCTCACCATTTTTCAGCGTATTCATATCCATCAGCCCGCTGTGGTATCTGGCCCGCTTTGGCGATGCCCCTTCCGTATCCTGCTGGATTTCCACATCAAACTGACGTCCGTCTCCGTCCTGTGCCACACAGTCCAGGATCGCCGATCTTCCCTGAAGATTTTTATAATCCTTCTGGAGAACCTGATCGGTAATTTTCATATCCTTCCTGCCCATGATTACCTGCAGGACATATTCTGTGCATTCACGTTCCTTGAATACATTCCGCATAAACACATCGCTCATGAGCGTCAGATTCTTTAAAATTCCCCTGTACCGCTCATAGCGGATTTCCAGCTCATTGCGCTCCGCTCCCTGCCGCTTCTTCCTTTCCCCATCGTCAATTGTTTCTGTCTTGCTGTACATGTAAGCAACCCCTTTCCGCATTTTAAGTTATGCCCGGGAATTTTGAGTTGCCCTGCACTGCATACTTCACTCTCCATGAAGAAATTTTAGCATAAACCGGTTCTTTTGGCTAGAGTAAACCATCATGCGCCGGCGGGCGGCGCACCAGCCATCCCTGAAAAGTCTGGCGGCGCATTTGGCATCCCTGAATTAATGCCGCCTATCCGGCAGCAGGACTTTTAAAGTAAGCGGCACCGTAAAAAATGTACTTTTACATTAACAATAATTTTATACTAATCTTCCAGGAAATTCACACATCTGTTTACTGCCCAAAACATCTTTCACACTCTTTTTCATTGCCCAAATTTGCTCCTTGTTCTCTAAATTATCCAGCAAAAATAACATTCTCTCCTTGCTGGCTGTAGCAAACCGGCTGGAAAAGTATTCAAAATAAATTCTGATGAATGAAAAACGTTCTGAAGATCCTAAGCGCTTTATAATCGACCGGATAGTCAAACTCCAACTTTTGTGAGATACTTCAGATACTTGGAGTAACTCACTTCCTATCCGGTTCTCGGAACTGCAAAAGCTATGCTTTAATCTCACATCTGGGGTCGCTTTTGTTGTACCTGATTACTCCAAAATCTCACGTTGGAGGAGATGAATCAAATGAGTAGAACTTTAAATGATGAACATTGGTTAAAGGTGAATTGTCCGGTGTAAATTTACATTGTTTTATGCCATCACAACCATGCACTCCTTCTCGCAAAACGCGATGCCATATTTGATGATCTTTTTCGTGCCCCGGCGCTTTAGCCCTTCCGCATACTTCTTTTCCTCGATCTGTTTGAGTGCTTTACTGCAGGCTGCTTCCAGATTCCCGTCATCCGCATACTTTAACTCGATCACAATTCCAATCCGATCCGGGGTCTGAATGGAAATATCACTGTATCCTTCCCCCATCTCCGCGTTTGATCTTACCAGCCAGCTGTCCTGGCTCCGCAAAAGTCCAAGCAGCATCCCATGATAGAAGTTTTCCTTCATATTCCTTCGTACCGCAGTATCTCTCACACTGATAGAATCCCACAGGTAGTCATGGAGCATATCCTGAATCGCGGGCGCATCCTCTTTTGGAAATGCCGCGCAGAATCGATTGATCCTGGCCGTATCGGAACGTGTCACCATACGGAACCAGTTCTCTACCAATTCATAAAATAGTTTGCATATCTCCCTATTTGGTACCCACAGTCTGAATATATCCGCATCTGCCTGCTCCACATGTGTTCCTGTCAGGTAGCCTGCAGCATAGAGTACGCTCCACACGTTTTCCGTACTGTCATCGATATCGCGGTATGTCAGTTCCTGTTTTATGCGTTTTGTTATCCGACCGCCGTTTAACAGTTCATCTACTTCATCCTTAGTGGTCTGGTCAGCTTTTTTCAGCATGCCAAGAATCAGATCATTGCCGCTGGTGTTGGCCCAATAATTTTGGGGCATGGCCTTCGGATCTGCCAGCAGCTCATCGCAATAATTAATCACATCCCTAGGGCAGTACACATCCGCATCCCCGAAACGGTACCCATCATACCAATTGCGGATCTCATCCTTATAAGAGGACAAACCATAAAATTTCAGCATTTCATCCACATCTGCATCGGTAAAGCCAAAGAACTCATCATACCGGACATCCGAGATCGTGTGCACTTTCAGGTTGTTCAGTCCGGTGAAAATACTCTCCTTGGAGATTCGCAGACATCCGGTAAGTACTGCAAAAAACAGGCTGTCATTGGTCTTCAGCGCGTTGCCAAGCAGATTTCGAATGAGATTTACCATCTCATCATAGTATCCCCCCTGGAACGCTTTATCCAACGGCACGTCATACTCATCAATCAGCAGGATGGTCTTCTGGCCGCAGTGCTTTTCAAGAAGTTGAGAAAGTATTTTCAGGCTTACTGCCGCCATTCCTTCTGTCATGGTGTAAAACCCACCCTGTGCAGGCCCTATCTCTGTCAGCTGTGCATATGCGTCTTTGTCGTCATTCGATAAATTGGCGCTGTTCCTTAAGAAATCAAATCGTCTTGCTTCATTTCCAATCAGTGTCCGCAATGCTACCGATGCCGACTCAAAGTTCAGTCCGTCCACACCTTTCAGGCTAATCGAGATCACAGGGAACTTTCCCATATATTTCTCACATAATTCTTTTTCCTTCGCAATCTTTAAACCATCAAACAGTGCCGGATCGCTCCCTACCTCAAAAAAACGCTTCAGCATGCTCATATTCAATGTTTTTCCAAAGCGCCTGGGACGGGTAAACAGATTTACCTCCCCCCAGTTTTGCAGAAGCTCCTTAATGAACAGCGTCTTATCCACATAATAAAAATCATTCGTCCTGATTTTTTCAAATCCATCGATGCCGATGGGAAGTTTCTTTCTCACCTTCCCCACACTCCTTTCCGGCGTCAGCGACACATGGAGCATGTCAAAAAGCCGCTCCTTCAGACCTGGGAATTTCTGATTTTCGCCATAGGATCCCCAAAGAGTATAAACCGCTCTTATGCATTCACTTTACCATGAAGCCATGGGGCAGTCAAGATTGCCTATTGTAAATCTCATCCATCTCACGACACATCAAATCAGCTCCTGCGTGTTATCTGTAAGTCTCTTTCCCTTCAGTTTCCTCTCTACGTCCTCCGGCACTGTGAGCATCCCGAAACGCCAGAGCATGCTAAAAGTATAGCTTATCCCCCGGACATCAGCCAGTTCTTTGGGCCGGGTAAATATGAAGCCTTTTCTCTCCATGGCTCTCTGAAATGCCATCCGCACAGAACTCCACGCCAAAGATTTGCTGTTCTCCCGACGATCAATAAACAGCTCCTTTGTGTATTCCCCATTCCGGCCAATCTTAAGGGTATAAGAAAAAGGCAAGCCGGAAATGGTATGGAACGGGTAGTTCTGAAAGGCAATGACGCAGGCCCAGAGATGTTCTTCCCCAGGAGATTCTGTCAGCGTATCCGCAGCCTCCTTCCGCGCTTTATACGCTCTGACCCGCTCTGCGTTCTGACTGATCTCGGACATCTTATAGATCACCTTCGTGTAAGGAAGGTAGGTGTGCAGGGCAGAGTAACTGAGGCCCATGATCTGCTGGATCTCAGCCATGGTTCTGCCCTGGCCCATCAATTCCTGAATCTGATCCGTTTCCGGATAGGACAGGACTTTCCCGGTAATCAACAGCTTCTTAACCTTATTGGGCGGAAGGGACAGCTCCAAGGCAGTGGCTTTAATTTCTCCCTTCTCATGATAAATTTCCGCCGCCGCGTCAAGCAGTTCCCGCATCAGGACTTCCGGATCGTAGTTTTTCTTTGGAGGGCGGCCTCGTTTTTGTGGTGGGTTGGTTTTGTTGTTTTTCATGTTAATCTACTTTCTGGTAAATACTTTCCTAAAAATATTTGCACCTGTCTTGTTGTGGTGCAATGCCGTCAGATACGGACGATTATCTGCTGCCTGCCATTACTTGCGCAGACCATACTCCTCGCTAAGTTCATCTGCCAACTCATAGGGAAACGTCTCCCCGCTGCCTTCATTTTCCATAAGCACCTTCACGACTTCCTTCACAAGCTTGGTGGCTTTCTGGCTGTGTTTATTCCCATAGTTTCCTTCTCGAACAAACCAAACCTGATCATAGATTTCGATTTGAGAAATAAGGTTATAAACCTCGCTGCTGATGCTGAATTCATTGGATTCCGTCAATTCGCCGTAACGCCGATAGATACCGTTCAGCCGGCGCAAGATTGCGTCATGGTTTAAATCCAGCGGGATATAAATGCGGATATTGTCAGACGGGCTGCCTGGCGGCAGTTCTGTTGGATCCGCCAGTTGAGTTTCGTTAACAAAGAGTACTTTTTCTGGAATCGGATGTACATCTAAAGTATGGTGGGTGGACATCTTTATACTTTCCCCTTTCTTTTTCGTTCTGATTGTATCATACCGCAAAAAAGCAGATATGGCTAGTGTGCTGGC
>DVKS01000211.1 GCA_018715905.1 Candidatus Caccovicinus merdipullorum
TCGACTAGCGCCTCCCCTTGTGATATACTATGTTCAGTATGTTCTCACGAGAGGGGGTGCTTTTTATGGGCGAACGGAAAGAGAAAAAACCGATAAAACGAATATGTGCTGGTCTGTTGGCCCATGTAGATGCGGGAAAGACTACGCTTTCCGAAGCCATGCTTTATCAGAGCGGCGTGATCCGGAAGCTGGGCCGGGTGGATTATAAAGATGCATATCTGGATACTTATGAGATGGAACGGGACCGGGGCATTACGATCTTTTCCAAACAGGCGGTCTTTTCTCTGGGAGATCTGCAGGTGACCCTTTTGGATACGCCGGGACATGTGGATTTTTCGGCGGAGATGGAACGGACTCTGCAGGTGCTGGATTATGCAATTCTGGTGATCAACGGAGCTGACGGCGTGCAGGGCCATACTCTTACGTTGTGGAAGCTTCTGGGCCGTTATAAGATTCCTGTATTTCTCTTTATTAATAAGATGGATCAGGAGGGAACAGACCGGGAGGCCCTTCTTAGACAGCTGCAGACGCAGCTTAGCGAGCACTGCCTTGACTTTTCCGGGGCTGCCGGCTCAAAGGATTTCCTGGAAAGTCTGGCAGTCTGCAGCGAGGAGGTTCTGGAACATTATCTGGAAACCGGAGAGATCACCCAGGAGGAAACAGCCGGCCTGATCCGGGAGCGGGCGGTATTTCCCTGCTATTTTGGTTCGGCGCTGCGGCTGACGGGAGTGGAGGAGTTCCTGGAGGGGATGCGCCGTTTCGCCAGGTGCCCGGTTTATCCTCCGGAATTTCGGGCCCGTGTGTTTAAAATTTCCAGAGATGAGCAGGGGAATCGACTGACCCATATGAAGATTACCGGCGGCGTATTAAAGGTCCGGGATCTTTTACGGGGCAGGGAAAAAGGAACCGAAGCCTTTGGCGCGGGAAGGATGGAAGGAACCGGAGGAAAAGGTCAGACAGGAAATGGAAGAGAGGATGGCGCCGAGTGGGAGGAGAAAGTCAGCCAGATCCGGATCTATTCCGGTTCACGCTTTGAGACAGTCAGCCAGGCAGAGGCCGGGACGGTCTGCGCTGCAGCAGGCCTTACAAAAACCTGGGCCGGTCAGGGACTGGGACTGGAGGATGAGGGCCGGGAGCCCATGCTTGGGCCGGTGCTTTCCTACCGGATCGATCTTCCGGAAGGGGCTGACGTACATAAAATGCTGCAGAACCTTCGTCAGCTGGAGGAAGAAGAGCCTCTTTTGCATATTGTGTGGAATGATGTGCTGGGGGAAATTCATGCTCAGCTGATGGGAGAGGTGCAGATTGATGTTCTGAAAGATCTGATCCGAAACCGTTTCCAGACAGAGGTGGAGTTTGGGACAGGGAACATTGTATACAAGGAAACCATCCGGAATGCGGCAGAGGGCGCCGGGCATTTTGAGCCTCTCCGCCATTATGCAGAGGTTCATCTGCTGCTGGAGCCGGGAGAGCCCGGCAGCGGTCTGGTATTTGAGAGCCGGTGCAGTGAGGATGTCCTTGACCGGAACTGGCAGCGGCTGATTCTGACGCACCTGGAAGAAAAGGAACACCGGGGCGTTCTGGCAGGAGCGCCCATTACGGATATGCGGATTACCCTTGTTACCGGGCGGGCACATATCAAGCACACGGAGGGCGGGGATTTTCGCCAGGCGACTTACCGGGCGCTGCGCCAGGGGTTAAGAAAGGCTGAGTCGGTACTTCTGGAGCCTTACTACGATTTCCGGCTGGAAGTCCCCTCTCAGACAGTAGGACGGGCCATGGCAGATGTACAGAAAATGAGCGGACGCTTCGAACCGCCTGTTATGGAGGGGGAAAATTCCGTTTTGACAGGTACTGCGCCGGTGGCGGAGATGATGGGGTATCAGAAAGAGGTGGCTTCCTATACCAGAGGAATGGGAAGGATTTTCTGTACCATGAGAGGGTACGAGCCCTGTCATAATCAGCAGGAGGTTCTGGAGCGGATCGGCTATGATCCGGATCGGGATCTGGAAAATACAGCGGATTCCGTATTCTGCTCCCATGGGGCCGGTTTTGTGGTTCCCTGGTATGAGGCAGATGGATATATGCATCTGGATTCGGGACTGGGAAAAGTTCCCGAAACGGATACAGATGGTGAGGCGCTGGTACAGAATGAGGAAACCCTGCAGGAGAACAGAGGAAAGACGGCCTGGAGTCCGGGGACTTCCACGAAAGCCTTTCTGGCAGATGATAAGGAACTGGAAGCGATTTTCCGCCGCACCTACGGAGAAAGCAAGCGGGAGCGGGCCCGTCAGATGGAGCGGCAGCCGGAAGGGGCGCCACTGCGCCGGATAAAGCAGCAGACCTGGGAGAAGAGAGAGCCGGAGGAAGAGTATCTTCTGGTGGACGGCTATAATGTGATCTTTTCCTGGGATGAATTAAAAGAACTGTCCCGGACGAATATGGATGGAGCCAGACACCGGCTCATGGACATTCTATGCAATTATCAGGGATTTAAGCAGAACCATGTGATCCTGGTATTTGATGCTTATAAGGTAGAAGGCCACAGCTGCGAGGTACAAAAATATCACAATATCCATGTGGTTTACACAAAGGAAGCGGAGACTGCCGATCAGTATATTGAAAAGACGGTCCATGAACTGGGAAAGAAATACCGGGTTACGGTGGCCACTTCAGACGGCCTGGAGCAGGTGATCATTCTGGGACAGGGCGGCCTGCGGATGTCGGCGGCAGAGCTGAAAGAGGAAATCGAGAGAATCAGCCGGGATATCCGGGAGACTTATCTGGAACATCTGCCCAGGAAGCGGAGGCTTCTGTTTCAGGATGTGGATGAAGAGACGGCGGCGCAGATTTCTTCGCTTCCCGAGGAAAATGGCCCAGAAGAGGGAAAAACAGAATAACAGAACTTTTTTACTGTGGGATCCTGTGGTATAATGTCTGCGAAGCAGACATTATACCAGCGCCGGTTCGCGTCGAGCAAAGCGAGACAAACACCCTGTCGAACCGTGCGCATCCCCCGGAGGGATGCCGTGGCTTCGGAGAAGTCATGGTATGATAATTCATGGCGGCTGTCTAAAGAAGAGGCAGCCGACTGGAAGTAAGAAAAAACGGAGGCTTATATGAAGATCGTATATCCAGCAGTATTTACCAGAAAAGAAGATGGAAGCGGCTACCGGGCGTATTTTCCGGATCTGGAAGGATGTTTTGCGGAAGGTCCCGATCTGGAGGATGCGGCCGATGAAGCCAGAGCGGCGGCCACCGACTGGATCCAGGTTGAGATGGACGAGGGGATTGACCTGCCTGAGGTGAGCCACCAGGAAGATCTGGACCTGGAAGAGGGCTGTATTGTTAAGTATCTGACTATGACCATTCAGCTGGTTCCGGGATACGATTGATAAACAGCAGGACAGACTTGCAAAGACAGATCCGGACGGAGGAGAACGCGTGATCAAAGCGGTATTTTTTGATATTGACGGGACACTGAGAGATTTTGATACGGGGCGGATTCCGGAGAGTGCACGGGAAGCTGTGGCCCAGGCCAGGCGGGAAGGCATTTTATGTTTTGCTGCCACCGGCCGCCATCTGCTGGAGATTGAAGAGGAATCGCTTCTGGAAGGGGTCAGTCTGGACGGATTGGTGACCTTAAATGGGCAGTACTGCCTGGATGGGAAGGGACGGGTTCTCTATGAGAATCCCATTCCCGAGGATCAGGTAAGGCAGATGCTGGATTTTCTGGAGGAAAAGCCACTCCCATGCATATTTATGGAGGCGGAAGCCATGTATATTAATTTTGTCGATGATCGGGTCCGGCAGGCCCAGGCGGGCATCGGTACGGCTATTCCGCCCATCCGGGATCTGCAGAGAGGATTGGGGCATCCCGTTTACCAGATGGTTCCTTACGGGAATGCCTGTGAATGTGAACAGATTCTCTACAGGCTGCCTGGCTGCCGTGGACTGCGGTGGCACGATGGCCTGGCCATAGACATCATTTCAGCAGACGGCAGCAAGGAAAATGGTATCCGGCGTATCCTGTCCCGTTTCGGCATTTCCCGGGAAGAGTGCGCTGCCGTGGGAGACGGCTACAATGATCTGTCCATGATCCGGTGGGCCGGCCTGGGCATTGCCATGGGAAATGGAAAACCGGAAGTCAGGGAAGCGGCCGATTACGTGACGGCTGCGGTGACGGAAGACGGGATCCGTCAGGCCATGGATTATATCCGGCGCTTCAGATCCACCCGCCATCCAGACGGATGATCTGGCCGGTAAGATAGGAGGGTGCCTCGCTCAAAAGGTAAGCCATGCAGGCCACTTCCTCCGGCGTTCCCATGCGCCCGGCCGGGATTTCGTCAAATAACGCCTGCCTTTCTTCCGCGGTAAGCCACCGGTTCATATCCGTATCGATGGCGCCGCAGGCCAGGGCGTTTACGGCGATGCCGCTGGGGGCCAGTTCTTTGGCCAGGGCCTGGGTAAAGGCGTTGACTCCGCCTTTTGCAGCCGAGTAGGCGGCTTCGCAGGATGCGCCGCAGACGCCCCATACGGAAGAAATATTGAGAATCCGTCCCTGTCTGCGGCGGATCATATGAGGAATGGCCAGCTTGCTGCAGTAAAAGACGGAACTGACATCGGCGGAGATCAGCCTGTCCCACTCCTCTTCCGACATATCCTGAAGAAGCCCTACATAAGAAATGCCGGCATTGTTGACCAGCATGTCCAGCCCGCCGAATTTTTCTTCAATTTGTTCAAATAATTTCCGGCAGTCTTCCATTCGGCCCATATCTCCCACAAAGGGCAGGCAGACGCCGCCGGCATCCTCGATCTCTCCGGCTGTTTCAAGCAGCTGGTCTTTTTTTTGCAGACAGGTAATGGCCACCTGCCACCCTTCCCGGGCAAAGCGGAGGGCGATGGCTTTCCCGATGCCTCTGGATGCGCCTGTTACAAGTATGGTTTTGGGTGATGTTGTATTCATTCTGACCTCCGATGGTTTGGTAACATAATCGTAAGAAATAAATCAGGATTAATTCAGAAAATTATGATATACTAAAAAAAGTGAAAAAACAAGATATGGGGACTTAAGAATGAAGAAAAGATACGATCTTATGATTATAGGGTCCGGCCCTGCCGGACTGGCGGCGGCAATTTATGCCCGCCGTGCCAGACTTCAGGCAGCCGTGATCGAGAAGGAAATGGTAAGCGGCGGCCAGGTGCTGACCACTTATGAGGTAGATAATTATCCGGGACTCCCCGGCATGGGCGGTTTCGAGCTGGGGACCAAATTCCGTGAGCATGCGGACAAGCTTGGAGCCGAATTCATCGAGGATGAGGTGACGCAGATCCGTGATCTTGGTTCCGTGAAAGAGGTGGTCTGCCAGGGCGGCACCTATGAGACCAGAACGGTGATTATTGCCACAGGAGCTGTGCACCGCCATCTGGATATCCCGGGAGAAGAGCGTCTGGCCGGAGCCGGCGTATCCTACTGCGCCACCTGTGACGGCGCCTTTTTCCGGAATAAGGTAACGGCGGTAGTGGGCGGCGGCGACGTGGCCCTGGAAGATGCCATATTCCTTGCACGGATGTGCCGCAAGGTATATGTGATTCACCGGCGGGATGAATTCCGCGGAGCAAAAAGCCTCCAGGAAAATCTGCTGGCCCAGGAGAATGTGGAGATCCTGTGGGATACCGTGGCCGAGGCTGTGGAAGGCGATGACCGGGTGGAGCATCTGCGCATCCGGAATGTAAAGACGGATAAGACAGACCGCCTGGAGATCGATGGTTTGTTTATTGCCGTAGGGATCACACCCACCAGCCAGGCTTTTGCCGGACTGGTGGAGATGGACCACGGCTACATTAAGGCGGAGGAGGACTGCGCCACCTCCGTGCCGGGGATTTTTGCGGCAGGCGATGTGCGGACGAAACAGCTCCGCCAGATTATCACCGCGGCAGCCGACGGAGCGAATGCGGTAACCAGCGTGGAGCGTTATCTGACTGAACACAGGGAGGCCTGACCGGATGAAGCATAAATATACTTTTCGTATCCTTCCGGCCCTCTGCGTCCTGGGAATGTTAATCCCGGGAACGGCAGGAAACAGGGGCGGGATGGATCACATGACAGCGGAGGCCGGCGTTCAGGCCCTTGCCGCAGCTCCCATTC
>DVKS01000212.1 GCA_018715905.1 Candidatus Caccovicinus merdipullorum
AACTCCTCAGCCTCATTCAGAGCGCCCAGGTGACCCTTTACAGCTATGAAGGAAGCAGTGAGACGGCAGTCAGCAGCTTAGCATCACCTGATGAAGACGGGGCCTTTATCTTTACCGGACTGCGGCCGGCAGAGGAAGGAAATTCCGGAAGGCAGCTGTATGTGAATGATGAACTGCAGGTAAGCGCTCTGCAGGTTCCCGAGTATGCGGCTACCTATCGGATCGCCGTAACGATTTCGGGAGCAGACAGCTACGGCTTGCAGCTGTCCAGCCGGTATCAGATGGAGAGCAGCGGTCAGATTACAGATAATCATGCACCGAATCGTTCCAGAGAGCCTTCGACCCTGCAGTCCAGTGGAACGTACGCTTACGAGGCGGCGGACAGCAACTTTGACGGAACGGCAGCCGATTCAGCCACAGAACGCTTCTATCTCTTCCAGCCCAGCGTAGCTGCAAGTGAGCTGAACGAGCATCCAGAAGAGTGGGATAATACCAAGGATCTGGGAATCACCCGTTTCCGTAACTTGGTGATCCAGAAGCGGAATGCGGAGGGCGAACCCATTGAGGGAGCGGAGTTTACTATTTACGGCCCCTTTGATTCTGTTGATGAGTATAATGCAGCAGTCAGCCTGGTTAATGAAGAGGGCTGGGATGCGCTGAGTGAAGACTATGCTTCCGCAGTGAAGACCACGGATTCGACCGGCAATGCACTGTCAGATGAGTATCCTTATACCGTATCCTATCAGGTGGAAGTAAGCGGAAAAGATGCTGTTTCTTCTGCGGATAAGGGGCAGGGAGAGCTGGATTATCAGCATCCGTCCATGACCGTGACGGTAACTAATACACGGAATAAGGGTTACCTGACTGTCCGCAAGAACCTGCAGGATTACCAGGGCAATACCCTTACCGGTACGGGACGCCAGTTCTACTTTACTGTTCTTGATGAGGACGGCAATGCAGTGGAACTTCCGGAAGAGTTCCGGTATGAGGGACAGCAGTATGTAGGCTGGATTACCGACAATACATCCAGAGAACTGTTCCTGCCTTACGGCACCTACAGAGTTCTGGAGACGGATGAGGAAGGACAGCCTTATGACGCACAGAATGAGAACCTGCTTTATGAAGTAACGACTCCGGATGCTGTGGAACTTTCGCTGGCAAATGCGGATTCGGCAGAAGCCGTGATTGTGAATAAAGAGAAGACCATCGGTTCACTGACTGTGACCAAGCGGGTAAACAGAACCGCAAATGGAACCACCTTCTACTTTATCGTGACCAACAGCAAGGGCGAGCGGATGCCTATGCCTGATGAGAATGGAAATCCCACGGAGGAGACCATCTGGAGGATCAGCGCATCCCAAAACGTGATGACGGATACGGCCATCGGAAGCCTGACCCTTAAGAATCTGCCTTACGATACCTATACGGTAACAGAAGTAAGAGAGAATGGTGAGGCTTTGGCAGACAGCTACATTTATAACGTATCTTACGAAACCACAGCCCAGGGCGTTACCGCATCCGGTCAGAGCGGAACGATCACCATCGATGCACGGGATATGGCTGTGACGGTGACCAATACCAGAAAGACCGGCGGCGGATCCGGTGACGGAGACGGCGGAGGCGGCGGAGGAAGTGACGGCGGAGGCTCCACAATCACGGTAACGACTGACGTTCCCACCGCATCGATCACCGATCCCGGAATCCCCCTGTCGCCATATCCTGGTGACGGCAGTGTGATCATTCCTGAGGGAGAAGTACCGTTATTCGGACTTCCGAAGACAGGAGACAATTCCATTTCGGCAGCCGGCCTGGCCGGCATCATGCTGGCAGCACTGCTTAGTGCCTGCGGCATTATCCGGAAGCGGAAGAAAGAAGAAGAATCATAAACAGCAGCAGCCTTAAAATGGCTGCAGAAAGGGCCGTCGGCGTTTAGCCGGTGGCCTTTTTCTGCAAAAAATCCATTCCTTGCAATAATTAAGTACAAAATTAAGTGAAAGTTGCTTAATTCGGTGTTGCTGTTTAGAACAGATCCATATATAATGACCATAACAGCTTATGAGCGAAAGGACGGCGGATTATGCGATATACGAACTACCGGTTTGATATGCCGGAAGAAAAGATTGTCCGGGTGATCGTGGATACGGATGCACAGAATGAAGCAGATGATCAGTTTGCTGTTGTGCAGGCCCTGCTGAGCCCGAAGTTTGAGAATGTGGGGTTTGTGGCAGCCCATTTCGGCACCGGACGCTGCGAAGATTCTATGGAGAGAAGTTACCAGGAACTTTGCACGATTTTTGATAAGATGCAGATGGATAAAAGCATTATTTTCCGGGGAGCACCTCACGGTCTGCTGGACAAGGCGCATCCGGTTGTCAGCGAGGGAGCGGAGCTGATTGTCCGGGAGGCTATGAAGGAAGATGACCGCCATTTGTATGTGGCATTCCTGGGGCCCCTGACAGATCTGGCGTCTGCGTATCTTATGGAGCCGCGGATTGCAGGAAGGCTGACGGCCATCTGGATCGGCGGAGGCCGGTACCCAAACGGCGGCCCGGAGTTTAATCTGGGCAATGATATCCTTGCGGCCAATGTGGTGTTTGCAAGCGGCATTGAACTTTGGCAGGTGCCGAAAGATGTTTATGAGATGATTCCGGTAAGCTTTGCGGAGTTAGAGTACCGGGTAGCGCCCTGCGGAGACATCGGGGCCTATCTTTTCGAGCAGCTGGACCGGCATGCCCATGAACCGGGACCCAGAAAGAGCGCTTTCCGCACCGGGGAGAGCTGGGTGCTGGGAGACAGTCCCGCCATCGGCCTGATCCTTTATGAGCACCGTTTCTGCTTTGACTGGGTCCAGGCGCCGCTGATTACCAGTGATATGACTTATGTGCAGACAGGACTGAACCGCCCCATCCGGGTGTACAAGTCCATTGACAGCAGGTTGATTCTGGAGGATCTGTTTGCAAAGCTTGCGCTGTTTGCCAAAAAGAGCGGACGGTGAATGTTTTTTTAGGATTGCGGGAGCATGCAGTGTGAAGCGACCCGATATCATAAGGGGCAAAAGGGACCCCAACATTATTTCTATCAGGAGAAGGAGGAAAAGAGTATGGGTGAATGGAGAAGAGTTTTAGGAGTCAGTATGGCGGCTGTGATGACGGCGTCTGTGGTTCTTACCGGATGCGGTTCGGGAGGAACGGAGGATACCTCTGCAGAGAGCCAGACCCAGGGAACAGAAACTGCAGAAGAGGGAAGCTCCGCCGGGGAAACAACCGAGGCAGCTGGAACAGAAGCTGCCGGTGGAGCAGAGGATCCGGAAAAGCCGGAGAAGATTACGATTATGGCCAACGGTACCATTCCCACCAAGGTGAATAACCGGGATGCGTTTGAAGCCAGATGGGAAGAACTGACGGGAATCGATCTGGAGATCATTCAGCCGGACCATGATGCGTATTATGATGTGATGGGGCAGACGTTTGCTTCCGGACCGGATAACTGGCCCGATGTAATCCTGATGGGCGGAACCTACTATACCGGATATGCCAATGAGGGAGCTCTCTGGGATATGACAGAGGCATGGGAGAATTCCGAACTGAAGGCTTCCGGGCGGCTGAATGACGAGTCCATTATTGAAGGCGTAAAATTAAACGGCGCTTTATATGGATTCCCCGTTGCCCGCGGAAATGGCTGCATTACCTATGTTAAGAAGGCATGGCTGGATAATGTGGGTATGGATGTGCCCACCAATTACGAAGAGTACATTGCCATGCTGGATGCTTTTACCAATGGGGATCCGGATGGAAACGGCGTAAATGGAGATACCTGCGGTGTGTCTGCAGCCGGTCTCATCGGCGTGGAAGAGCCGTATATCAATTATCTGCCGGAGTTTTACCAGGATGCGTATCCGTCCTTTACCCAGGATGAAAACGGTGTCTGGTATGATGGTTTCCTGGAGGAGAATTTCCGGGGAGCCCTGGAACGGCTCCGTGATGCCTACAACAAGGGATACATTGACAAGGAGACTCTGACCAACGGAACCAATGACTGCCGCAATAAATTTTATGAGGATCGTTTCGGCGTATTTACCTACTGGGCAGGAACCTGGGCCACAAATCTGAAGGTAAATCTGGAAGCAAACGGTCTGGACGGCGAACTGGTGGCTCTGCCGCCTATCGAAGAAGTAGGCACATATATTGAAAGAACCACTCCGGTGTGGGCAATCACCAATGCCTGCGAGAATCCGGAAGGCGTGTTCAAGTATTTCATTGAGTCCATGGTAGACGGCGGCGACATGCAGGAGCTGTGGACCTATGGCGTTGAGGATGTTTACTGGTCCACCAAGGCCGGCGAAGTATGCGGAAATACTTACGAAGAAGGCGAATTCCATATGCTGGAGAGTCTGGAAAAACCAGGAACCCAGTATACCAGAAACCACATCGATCCCATGCTGGCTATTTTTGACTGGGAGGGCGATCCGGGAAAAGCATCTATTGCGCCGGAGGCTATGGAATCCCAGCAGACCTTTAATGATAACTGCCGCCAGATGCTTTACGTTCCTTCTACGGAGGAGATGGGACAGTACAATGGTGACCTGATGACATTAAAGAAAACGCTGGTTGCCAATGTAGTGGTGCAGGGCATGTCCATTGATGAGGCTTACGCAGAGTTTGAGGCAGGCGGAGGCGTGGACTGGTCCAATGCCATCGTTGAGTCGCTGAATGCGTATGGAGAATAATCTGGAATGAAAATTTATGATCTGAAAACAAATTATCAGGAAAATCCCCTCGGCGTCAGTCTGGAAAGACTGACGCTTTCCTGGAAAGTGAAGGATGCTGCGGGGAAATATCAGGAGTGGTCCCGGGTTCGTATTGCCCGGGATCCGGAGTTTAAAGAAACGGTTTATGACAGCGGGAAAAAGAAGATGTTTTCCGGGGCCTTTTGTCCGGAATATCCACTTTTGCCGGGAATCTGCTATTACTGGCAGGTACAGGTAATGGATGATGCCGGAGACTTTGGGGAAAGCGATGCTCAGACCTTTGAAGGCGGTCATCCGGAAGGCGGATGGAAGGGAAACTGGATTAAAGCTCCTTTTGTGGGAGAGATTCATCCGGTATTTCAGAAAGATTTTGTGCTTCCGGAGGAGTATTTTTCCGGTGAAGAAAAAGATAAGTCTGCAAGGCTTTATATCTGCGGCCTGGGACTTTACGAAGTGTATATCAACGGGCAGAAAGTGGGAGAGGAGTATCTGACTCCTTATTTTACCGATTACCGGTACCGGATCCAGTATCAGACGTATGATGCGGCGCCATACCTTAAGCCCGGTCAAAACCGTATTGCCGTTTATATGGGAAACGGCTGGTACAAGGGGAAATTCGGCTACCTGAATAAGGGAGAACTGCGGAATTATTACGGCAGTGAATTTAAGCTTCTGGCTGATCTGATGGTTTGGGGCCGGGATGGAAAGCGGTTTCTGCTTGGCACCGATGAAAGCTGGCTGGCGCTAAAATCCCCTGTGACAGTCTCCGGCATTTATGACGGGGAGATGTATGATGCACGGATGGAGAAGGATGTGCTGCAGCCGCCGGTGAGAAAACGCCTCCATGCAGTCGCTGCCGATGGGCCGGAAGGAAGGCTTTCGCCTATGACAGGTCTGCCGGTAAGGAAAAAAGAGGTTCTTAAGGTAAAGGAGATTATCACCACGGATATCGGTGAGACGGTGCTGGATTTCGGCCAGGAGATTACCGGCTGGACGGCATTCTGGGTGGAAGGAGCGGCCGGGCAGCGGATTATCCTGCAGTACGGAGAAGTCCTTCAGAACGGCAGATTTTACCGGGATAACCTGCGTACGGCCAGGGCGGAATACACCTTTGTCTGCAATGGTACGCGGCAGTTTGTGCGGCCGCATTTTACCTATTACGGGTTCCGGTATGTAAAGGTAACCGGAATGAAGGTGGATGAATCCAATGTGGGGGATTTTGAGGCATGGGCCCTTTATTCGGATCTGGCGGAGACGGGAAAGATTGTTACCTCCAATGAGAAAGTGAACCGTCTTTTTGCCAATACGCTGTGGAGCCAGAAGGATAATTTTCTGGATATCCCTACAGACTGTCCCCAGAGAGATGAACGCCTGGGATGGACGGGGGATGCCCAGATCTTCAGCGGCGCTGCCTGCTATCACATGGAGACTCCTGCATTTTTCCGGAAATATCTGCAGGATATGAAGGATGAGCAGAAGGAAAAGGGCGGTGCGGTGCCTTACGTGGTTCCCGACGTCCTGACCCTGGCCCGCAGACAGAACGGCGAGCCGGAATTTGACCTGGCTGAGGATCTCTGGGGAGAGGCAGGAGCCAGCGTCTGGGGAGATGCGGCGGTGATCATTCCCTGGAACCTGTATCAGTTTTATGGAAACCGCGCCCTTCTGGAAGAACAGTATGAGAATATGAAGCTGTGGACGGATTTCATCATTCATATGGATGAGACGTTCTGTGGCGGAAAAAGGCTCTGGACCTGCGGATTCCATTTCGGGGACTGGCTGTCTCTGGATGCAGAAGGCGATGATAACCGGGAGGGCGGCACAGATAAGCATCTGGTAGCATCGGTTTATTATATGAATGCTGCTGCTCTGACGGCCCGGGCGGCAGAAGTTCTGGGAAAGACGGAGGATCAGGCCTATTATACGGAAATATCCCGGGCTGTCCGCAGGGCGGTG
>DVKS01000213.1 GCA_018715905.1 Candidatus Caccovicinus merdipullorum
TTCATGTCGTGGGCCACCAGCGCCGTGTAATAGCCGTTGATGGTGCTTGGGGCGTTGAACAGAACCGCCAGCAGGTATTTTTTGATGTTCCGTATTTCCGTGGTGTTTTTGCTGATACAGTCAAAGACAAACTCAATGTGAGAGCTGTTCAGCTTCATCAGCTTGGATTTCACCAGCTCGGCGGGGTAATCGTCCCCGGCAATGCGGATGGTCTTTCGGGCGCTGCATACGGTTTCTACCAGCAAGTCCACAATCTCGTCCAGCATATCCCGGTCAATCCCCTTGGCGTACTGGCAAAGGTGTTCATACTCGATGTTGTCCTTGATGATCTCCCGATAAATCTCTACGGCGCTCTGTGATTTCGCTCCCGTTCCTTTCCGTTCCGGCGGCGCAGCCGCTTCTTCCCCCAAAGGAGAGGGAGGGGAAAGGATAGGAATGGAATCGGTATTTGATCCATCAGTAATTGATTTCTCTTTACTTAATCTATCTTTATTTAATTGCGTTGGTTTTTCCTGCGTAGGCTTTTCCTGCGTTGGATTATCCAATGTTGGATTTTCCAATGTAGGTAAATCCGGCACAGGCTGGGGCTGTTCGTAAATGATGTAATCAGCCCCGCGCAGGCGGCCTTGGCTGTCACGCTCACGGGAACGCACGATATAGCCCGCCTGTTCCAGCTCCCGGACAGCCGCCCGGATCGCGTCGATCTGCTCCCGGTTGATAAGGGACAAGCCTTTCAGCGTAAAGTCCCAATCCTCCGGCAAGGACAGCATTTGCGACAGCAGCCCCTTGGCTTTCAGGGACAAGTCCTTGTTCCGCAGGTGGTGGTTGGACATCACCGTGTAGCCCCGGTTTTTCTCCACTCGAAAAACTGCCATCTCGTCGTCCACTCCTTTCACTTGAAATTTCACCGCGCCGTCAAGGGCGGTGAGCTTGCCCGGCTGGTAGGGACATTCCTCATACACACAAAACTGGTACTTCCAGTGCGGGCGGTAGAAACGGCAGGTGCCGCAGTCCTCCGGCGCTCCGGCCTCGCCGCTGTCAAAATGATCTGCGCCCGGCCTCGTCTGCATGAGCTGTTCAAAGGCCCGGTCACTGCCGGAAGTAAAGTACATAGGCGGTCGCCTCCTTTCTGGTTTTGGGCGCAAAAAAAGCGGCGTCCTGATCTCCCCAAAGGGGAAAAGAGAACGCCGCTGTCTGCGGTGTCGTATTTGATTTTCGATGTGTCACTATTTGGGCGGTGGGCTTCACGGGAGGCAGAAGCGTGTCAAAGCTCAATCCGAAAGTAGTAAATCGGTAGTAAATTCAGTTCTTATATCCCGTGAAATGCCCGTATTTCCGGGCTTTTTGGAGATAATCAGAGTTGTTACTTATAAACATTAACCGCATGACGAACATGCAGCTTTGCCGGCTGTACATGGATGAGTTTGTAAAGTCGAAAGAGCGGAAGTGGATGCTGGACGGCGAAGCTTACTATGTGGTGGATAACCCCGGCATTATGAACCGGAAAATGTTCCGCTATCAGGAGAATAAAGCTACAGGAAATATAGAGGCCGTTCCTGATCCGGCCAAGCCTAACAATAAGCGGGCCCATGGCTTCATGCATATCCTGGTGGAGGATAAAGTGAATTACCTGTTATCCAAGCCGTACACGCTGACCTGCGAGGAAGCAGAGGAGTATCTGGAGCGGATAAAGGATGTGCTGGGCAAGAAATTCCAGGAAAAGCGTCTGATGCGCCTGGGCGTGGATGCGTCCAACGGCGGCATTGGATGGCTGCATCCGTATATCGATGAAGAGGGGAAGTTTAAGACCATGATCATCAAACCGGGGCAGGGTATTCCCCTCTGGCATGACAATGACCATGAGGAGATGGATGCCTTTATCTGGTTTTATGATGTGGAGGTGATCGAAGGGCAGGCCCAGAAGACGATCACAAAGGTTGAGTACTGGCTGCCGGATGGCGTGGCTTATTATGTATCTGATTCCGAGGGAGAAGGCTGGGACCTCCGCCTGGATTCAGAACGGTATCTGACTGCAGTCAGTGAAGATGACGGGGAGATGATGGAGCATTTCCTGGTAGGAAACGCCCCGGGAACCTGGGGAAAGGTGCCTTTTATCCCGTTTAAGAATAATGACTATGAACTGCCGGATCTGAAGTTTATCAAGACGCTGATTGACGGCTATGACAAGGCGCGGTCCGATGTGGCCAATTTTCTGGACGAGGTGCGGTCTATCGTGTACGCCCTGAAGGGATACGGTGGGACCGATCTGGGACAGTTTATGCGGGATCTGAATTATTTTCGGGCCATTTCCCTGGATGAAGACGGATCTGCAGAGGCAATCAATACCAGCGTGGATATTACGGCCGCCAAGGATGATTTCGAGGCGCTGAAAAAAGATATTTACGACTTTGGCCAGGGTGTGGACAAGAACAGCGATAAGCTGGGGAACAGCCCTTCCGGGATCGCACTGAAATTCATCTATTCCGGACTGGATCTGAAGTGCAACCGGATGGAGAACGCCTTCAAGGATGGCATGGAACAGCTTTTCTGGTTTATCAACCGTTATCTGGAACTGACCGGGCAGGGCAGTTATTACGATCAGGAAATCGACATTACCTTTAATCGGGATATTGCCATCAATGAAAGCCAGGCCATCACGGACTGTCAGAACAGCAAGGGAGTAATCTCTGATGAGACGATCGTAAAGAATCATCCGTGGGTAGAAGATGCAGAGGCGGAACTGAAGCAGTTGAAGAAGCAGGAAGAGGCAGCAATGCAGGAAATCACTGACATGCTCCCGAAGACCGGACAGAACCCGGAAGGAGGTGAAGCATAATGGGCTACTGGGAGACGCGGCAGGCGGAAATGTATCAGGCTGGGGAGATGCAGGTAAATCAGTATTTTGCCAGACTGGAAAAAGCCTTTAACCAGACCAAGCGGGAACTGCAGAAAACCATCGAAGCGTTTTATTTCCGGTATGCCAAAGAAAATGGCCTTTCTTATGCAGAGGCCCAGAAGCGCCTGGATAAAGAAGAGCTGGGGGAACTGAAGGACTTTATTGATCTGGCGATGCAGAATATCGGGAAATATAACCAGACTGTCAATAACATGTCCATAAAAGCCAGAATCACCCGGTATCAGGCGCTGGAAGCGGAGGTAGATGCGATCTTGCGGCAGCTGTACGCCGTGGATTATGAGTCAATGGCAGAAGAGACCATGCGGGAGGTTTATGAAGAATCTTATTACCGCACCTGGTACAATATTGACCAGTATCGGGGATTTCATGCAGCATTTTCCAAGGTGGAGCCCCGGACTGTGGAGACATTGCTGGAGTATCCTTTCAATGGTGCGAATTTTTCCAGCCGGCTGTGGAAGCAGAAAGATCACCTGCAGACGCAGCTGATGGAATCGCTGACTACGATGATGATTCAGGGAAAGCATCCGGGCACTCTTGCAAAGGACTTTGCGAAGAAGATGCAGTCCAAGAAGTTTGACGCTTACCGGCTGCTGCATACAGAAAGTTCTTTCCTGATGAGTGAGGCCACGCACGCCGGATATAAGGAGGATGGGGTAGAGAAATATCAGATTCTGGCCACGCTGGACAGTAAAACCTGCGGGGTATGCGGGGAACTGGATGGAGATGTACATGAGGTAGATAAGGCGGTGGTGGGCGTAAACATGCCGCCGTTTCATCCGCTGTGCCGGTGTACGGATACTCCTTACTATGACGGCATGGATTTGTCAGATATGCCCAGAGTGGCAAGAGATCCTGAGACCGGGAAAACTTATGATGTTCCGGGGGACATGACTTATAAGGAGTGGAAGGAACGGTTTTTGAATGATACCGGTTCCGGTAAGAAAAAGAAACGTTCAAAGACAGGACTTCAGGCAGCAGGTGAGGAGGCCCTGGCGCTTACGGAAAAATACAGCACAAGGAAAAGTAAGTGGAGCGGCAGAATCGTAGTAGACGATAATAAGTGCAGAAAAGAACATGTCGCTGGCCGAAAATTATGGAACTGTGATATACTGTTAAAAAGTACTGCTGTTGATAAAACAGTAATCCACGAACAGCTGCACGCCCGTTCCGGAAGTTATATGAATCCGATCACAATCATTCCGCATTCCAACATGGAAGAGGCTTCGGTGGAGTTATTGGCTCGGGAGATATGCCGGGCAGAAGGAATTCCGTTTCAGGATTCGCTCAATGTTCGGGTTGATGCTTTACGGAAAATCAACGCAATAGCCGGTATTTATGAAAAGGATCTGGATTTTGCAGTCGCTTTATTTGCGAAGGATATTCGGAGGCGATA
>DVKS01000214.1 GCA_018715905.1 Candidatus Caccovicinus merdipullorum
ACAAAGAGTACTTTTTCTGGAATCGGATGTACATCTAAAGTATGGTGGGTGGACATCTTTATACTTTCCCCTTTCTTTTTCGTTCTGATTGTATCATACCGCAAAAAAGCAGATATGGCTAGTGTGCTGGCACCATAGCGTTCACCCTCCCTATATTGTCAAGTGATTTTTCCTTTAAAATTAAGGATCTTTCAAGTTTCTATCTCAGATGAATGAGCCATGGAGATGGACATTTCTCTGTATCTGATACGAAAATAGCTGGTTCTGGGTTCACAAAATAAAACGTCTTGATTTTTCGCTTCTGCTCAAACTGACCGAGTCCGAAGCAAGAAATCTTTTCGAGCTGATCCATAAACGTAGGAAGAAGTCATCGGCCATCTTCTGCTCCCAGTTCCGGGAAAGCGAGTGGTACCAGCAGATTTGCAGCGGTGAGAGCACTCTTGCAGATGCCATCATGGATCGTATTTCTTACGATTCATATAAAATCAACATTGAGAGCATCGATCCATCGAAAGATCTTTCCATGAGAGAGGTATATGGCTTGGATCCTGCTCAAGCCCAGTATCGATCTGCTGATGCGGATGGCGGATTTATTTAATGTATCTACAGACTATCTCATTGGCTATTCTGACAGCCGCAGTCCCGGCCATCAGATCGGCGATACCTTTTACACTGATCTTTCGAAAAATGAATTGATAAGAATTTACGATAAATTATCAGATAAGAATAAATCTCTTGTTCAGGGCTATATCCTGGGCCTGTTCGCCAGCCAGGAACCGGAAATGAAAGATCCTCCTGCTGGACTTTCTTCCCAAAATCGATTATGATCACAAATGTTTTTGATAGTTGCGGCGGAAACGGGCCACGCTGATCAGTGCCTTCCTCATAGGCATCCAGTTTGAAGAGCTGTTCCAGAACAGCCTCTTCTGCGAGATGGATCCCATTCTTCTCCGATTCCGCCGCCAACCAGCAGTTGCCCAATCCCCCGTTCTAATTCCCCCGCCCCCGCATACACTATATCAAACCCAATGGCTGCAGCCCCTCTCTTCTGCCTGCCCCGGCAGTTTCGGCAGCGGCGGCTGCGGCTCCTAGTGAATGCGGAGGTTTCCCTGATGAGCGCAAAAACAAAAATCGTGGTTCTGCGGATGAAAGAGATCATCTATACCGCTGTTTTCGCCGGCCTGGCACTGCTTTTGGTGGCTCTGTTTTTTATCATGTTCCGCCGTGACCGGGCATCGTCCCAGCCTGCGGATCCCACCCAGGAGGCCAGCTACATACCTGGTATTTACTCCGCCTCCATTCAGCTGGCCAATGAGCAGATCAATGTGGAAGTTACGGTGGATGCGGATGAGATTACGTCTGTGGCCCTGAAGCCTTTAAGTGAATCTGTCACTGCCATGTACCCTTTGGTGGAACCGGCTATGCAGGACCTGGCCGGCCAGATCCTTGATGAGCAGTCTCTGGAATCGGTAACCTGTCAGGAAGATCAGAAATACACGGCTTCCATGCTATTGAAAGCCATCGACCAGGCGCTTTCCAAGGCGCGGATCGACAGCTCCGGCAGCTAGACTTAACGAAAAACGGACAGCCGCTCAAATTTCTCTCAGTTTGAGCAACTGTCCGTTTCCGTCTTGTATTTTCAGTTCTTCTTTTCTTCTCTTTTTGCCTTTTTTGTCTTTTTCGCCTCTTATTCGCTTCTTTTGCTCTTCTTTTTCTTTTCTTCCTGCACTCAGAAAAACAGATGAAACATCTCTGCGGGCACGTATGCCTTCACCTGGATGCCTTCCGGCCCGTATTCTTCCTCCAGAAGCTGGCCGGATTTGCGGATCAGCTGAATCTTGCCTGCCTCGCTGTACGGAAATGTCTTTTCCAGGTATACATTTCTGCCCCGGAGAATCGTCTCAAACAGTTCCAGAAGTTCCGGGATGCCTTCTCCGGTCTTTGCAGAGATCTTTACCTGGTAATCCGCGGAAAAATCCCGCAGTGTGACATTTTCCGGCAGCTGGTCGATCTTGTTAAAGACCGTTACCATGACTTTGTCCTGGATCTCCAGCTGCCGGAGGGTCTCGTAAACCACATACATCTGCATTTCCATTCTGGGACTGGAGCAGTCCACTACATGGAGAATAATGTCGCAGTACCGCGCCTCTTCCAGGGTACTTTTAAAGGCTTCGATCAGATGGTGGGGAAGCTTCCGGATAAATCCTACGGTGTCGGTAAGGAGAAGTTCCTGACCGCCGGGAAGTGCCAGAGTCCTGGTAGTGGGATCCAGGGTGGCGAAAAGTTTATCTTCTGCCAGGATTCCCGCATTGGTGAGACGGTTTAGGAGCGTGGACTTGCCTGCGTTGGTATAGCCTACGATGGCTGCCACGGGAACACGGTTTCTGGTGCGCTGCTCCCTCTGCACCTGGCGATGGCGTTTTACATCCTCCAGTTCTGCCTTCAGCTGGCCGATCCTCTGATGAATCAGACGGCGGTCCACTTCCAGTTTCGTCTCGCCCGGTCCTCTGGTGCCGATACCGCCGCCCAGACGGGACAGAGAATTACGCATGCCCACCAGCCTCGCCGCCCGAAACCGCAGCTGGGCTAACTCTACCTGGATCTTTCCTTCCCGCGTTCTGGCCCGTGAGGCGAAGATATCCAGGATTACCATGGTGCGGTCCATGACCTTGGTGTCCAATGCTTCTTCCAGGTTCCGCAGCTGGGCCGGTGATAATTCATCATCACAGACAATTCCGGTGGCTTCTGTTTCCCAGACCATCCATTTTACTTCATCAATCTTTCCTTTTCCAAGATATGTGGCGGGATGGGCTGACTCCCGGTTCTGGATCACCGTTCCTATGGTTTCTGCTCCGGCGGTTTTTACCAGTTCTTTTAACTCTTCCAGAGAACCTTCTGTGTCCTCGTCCTGTCCGGTACTGATCCCCACCAGGATAACCCGCTCTTCCACTTCTTTATTTTCATAAAACTGCGCCATGCATTCACTCTCCCGCTGCGTTTTCCCTTTTACCTTGTCTCCAGAAATGTGATTTCTTTCTGAGCCGCTTCATCCGTGCCATAGGCGGCGGTGTATTCCCGAAATGCGGTCAGTGCTTCCTCGTATCTTCCCAGATATTCCAGTGCGGCTGCCCGGTTAAAGGCTGCCTGTTTAAGAGCCTGCGTCTCGTCTCCGCTTCCGCTGTTTTCGCTGCTGCTGTTTTCATTGCCGCTGCTTTCGCCGTCGCTGCCGCCTTTATCGCCGCTGTTTTCGCCGTCGCTGCTGTCGTTTCCGACGCTTCCGTTCCCGGCGGCAATGGCCTGTTCAAAGCATTCCAGGGCCTGCTCATACTGCTCCGTCTCCATAAAGCCCATGCCCATCCGGTTAAATACCGCCGGACCGGCGCTTCCGTCCTGGATCGCTTCCTGGTAGATCCGATCCGCCTCCTGGGAAAGTCCGGCGTCAGTCAGTGCCTTTCCTACCACAGCCAGCACATCGGAACGTCCTATGGAAAGGGATTCTTCCTTTTCTTCCAGAACCACGCCCTGCTCATAGGCCGAAAGGCTTCCCTGGGCGTCCCCTGCCCGGGCCAGGGAAAGGGCTTCACGATACCGGTATTCGGCGCTCTCTCCGTCTAACTGGGTCAGGATCTGGTACGTATGTGCCGCAGCTGCATAGTCTTCCAGTAAATATTCTGCCTCTGCCCGGTATTTTAATACATCCGTTTCAAATTCACCTACGCGGCCTTTGGATGCCAGGATCGCCGCTTCAAAATCCAGAATGGCCCCGGTATAATCGCCCTGGTCCATTTTTTCGATTCCATCCAGACGCAGCTGATACTTGTCATTTCCCTCTGCCAGACTTTCTGCCTCTGCGCTGATGCTTCCGCTTTCAGAGAGGATCACTTCCCCCTCCTGTCTGTCACGGATCAGGAGAAATCCCGCGCCGGCCAGTACTGCCGCACAGCAGGCGATAACTGCCGCCCGCCTGCCGGCTCCGCTTCTCCTCCGTCTTCTCCTGCGCCTTCTTCTGGTATTTGCCATAACCGGCCTTCCTTTCTATTTATTCCCATCGGTGCTTCCAAAGCCGCCGTTTCTGCTTTCCGTCACATCATCGTCTTCCGTAATGCCGTACTCCATAAAAATGCCCTGGGCAAAGGCCATTCCCTCTGCCAGTTCTAACGTCTTTTCCTCACGGCTGTCATTTAAAATCTTGATAAAAATATGTCCTTCGTTATCGGAATAGAAATAATCGCTGTCAATAATGCCTACGGTATTATTCATCTGCAGCCGGTATTTAAAGCCCAGACCGCTTCTGGGATAAATCTGCAGAACCCAGTTTACATTCATCCGGGCGCGGATTCCCGTAGGAACCTTTATGGATTCTCCCGGGCGAAGAACAATGGGAAGGGTCAGAAAAAAGTCATATCCGGCACTTCCTGCCGTAGCACGGCGGGGGAGGCGGATGCGGTCATAGATCCCCTGGATCCTGGCCTGCTCCTGCTCATTTCCGAAGGTGTCCCTCCAGTCCTCCAGAAACTGTTCCCAGCTCACCTTTTCAAATTTTGCCACTCGCTTCATTCCTGTTTCTGCTCCTCTCTGTCCTGGTCAGTATTTTCGGTTTTATCCCAGTCTGTGATAGTCTCCGGTTTCGCAGATTCTCCTGCTTCTGCCGGGCTGTTTGTCTCGTCTACGCTATTTGTCTCATTTGCGCTGTTCGACTCTTCTTCGCTGTTTGTCTCATCTGCGCTGTTCGACTCTTCCGGGGCGTTTGCCTCTTCCTCGCCCAGTTCCTCCAGCTTAAGCTGCAGCTCTTCTTCCACCTGTGTCTTGATTTCTTCTTCCTGTTCCGGATTAAGTCCCGGCAGATCGTTGGTGGAGCCGATGCCGAAACGGCGCAGGAATTCTTCTGTGGTGGCAAAGAGAGCAGGCCGGCCGGGGGCGTCCAGACGGCCTACTTCGCACACCAGATTGTATTCAATCAGTTTATTTACCGCATGATCCGACTTTACTCCCCGGATCTTTTCGATCTCCATCTTTGTGACAGGCTGCCGGTAGGCGATAATGGACAGGGTCTCTAACACCACCTCCGTCAGTACCTGGCGCTTGGGAGTTGCCGCCACGCGGATCAGGTTTTCATAGTATTCTGCCCGGGTACACATCTGAAAGGCATTCTCCAGTTCGATGATCTGGATGCCCTTTTTCTCCCGGTCATACCGCTCCTTTAAGCGCAGCGCCGCCTTCCTGGCACAGTCTTCGCTCTGGCCGATGGCTGCCGCCAGCTGCCTGGACTCTACCGACTGTCCCATGGTAAAAAGCACAGCCTCTACGATAGCCTCCTGCTCCTTTTCATCTTCCGTAGGCGGAAATTCCAGAGTCAGCTGCCGGTATCCCGGCCCCTCTTTCTTCATCCGCGCCGCAGCTCCCTGATTTCCCTCTGCCTGGGAGAGCAGGCGGGCCTTTTTCTCTGTATCCATTCCCTTCAAACCTTTCCTATTTCCTTTATGCTGCCGGGGGATAAAAAAGAGTTGCAGATAAAGGTGCGTTACTCCATTATCCCCTCCAGGCCTTCCAGATCCAGTTCTTCCTCTTCTCCTTCAGCCTCCAGCGTCTCAATCTCCATATCATCAAAAAGATGTTCCTGGGTCAGATGGATCTTTCCGATCTTCATTAACTCCAGGATCGCCAGGAAAGTAACCACCACTTCCAGTTTGTCCGCTCCCTGCTCCAGAATCTGGCGGAAACGGAAGGTCCGGTGCTTTCTGGCATAATCCATCACCGAACCGATCCTCTCTTCCAGGCTTATTGGCTCTTTTTTAATGGTTCCGAAGGAGCTTCGAACCCGGTCGATCTTATCTTCCTTCCGCTTCATCACCTGATGGAAGATAGTCTGGAGTCTGGCAAGGGTCAGGCCGTCTAAAAGCTCATCCAAATCTACCGGCGGTTCATAGCGAGCCACCTCCGGCGGCACCGTGGCCGGCTTAAACAGGTGCAGCCCGGCCGAATCTTCCAGGTCTGCCAGTTCCTGGGATATGTATTTATATTTCTTGTATTCCAGAAGGCGGTTCACCAGCTCCGTCCTGGGATCCTCCTCCTCACTTTCCTCTTCCTCCTCCCGCGGAAGGAGCATGCGGGATTTGATATCGATAAGCGTGGCCGCCATGACCAGGAAATCGCTGACCAGATTCAGATCTTCCTTATCCATGTGATTGACATAGTCCAGATACTGGTTGGTGATCTCCACAATGGGAATGTCATATATGCTTACTTTATTTTTCTCGATCAGATGCAGGAGCAGGTCAAGGGGGCCCTCAAAATGCTCCAGCTTATACGAAATTTCCATGTTTTCTCCTTCATTATCCGGCCTGCAGACCCCAAAGGCACGCCGTCGAAAAAAGCCCTATGGGCCGGAATCCAGCGCACCAGCCGCCCGCAAAAGTCCGGCGGCATGTCCTTCAAGTATAACAGAAATAGAAGCGGCTGTAAATCCCGACCGCTTCATTCTATCTTTATTCCATCTTTATTTTTCCTTACGGATATCACGCTGCTCTCAATTTCCGGCAGTCTCTTTGATCCATTCTACCCTCTTCTCTTCCCGGACTTTACGGAAAACTGCTCTCCAGGCAGAAGGCGTACGCACAAAAGCTGGGGCAGATCATTGAGCCGGATATTAAT
>DVKS01000215.1 GCA_018715905.1 Candidatus Caccovicinus merdipullorum
TTGGCGACTGCCGCGAGAGTCAAAAACCCTGCAGCTTGCTGCTGGGTTTTTGACTCGGGGATTCCTATAAATTTTCAAATACCAGCCGTGCAAAAACTTCTCCCCGCTCTTCAAAATTTTTAAAGATGCCGTAACTGGCCGCAGCCGGTGAAAGCACGCAGCTGCGTCCTTTTCTGGTGCGCCGCCTGGCTTCCCGGACCGCATCCTCCAGATGCTCTACCGGAATCAGCCGTTCCGGCCGCTTAAATCCCGGATACTTATCCCGGATTTCCCGAAAGATCCTCTCTCCCGTTGCTTCCATCAAAATTATATTTTCCACCGAACTGCCGGACAGATACCGGATCAGGTCCTGATAATCAATGCCCCGGTCCATGCCGCCGATCAGGACCGTATCCGCGTCCTTTAATGTATTCAGCGCCTGGATGGTGGTATCACAGATGGTGGAAATGGAATCGTCATAATAGCGGACCCCGTCTTTCGTACCCAGATAATACAGCCGGTGCGGAAGGGGCCGGAAGCTTTTCAGTCCCCGCAGGAAGTCTTCTTCCCCGATTCCCAGAAGACGGCACACCGCGTAAACCGCCGCAATATCAAAATAATTATGGTGGCCCAAAAGGTGGATCTCCTCTTCCGGAATGACAAAACACCGGTCTCCCTGGAAGATCCGGTTTCCTTTTAAAAGAACATCTTCTCCCTCCGGCTTCCCGGCGCCGCCGTCTTCATCCTCCCCCAGATCCCGCACCGCAATCAGATGTGAGGGGCATTCCCCCGGCCTGGGCAGACACTGCTGGCCGCAGATCAGGATATCCTCCGGCTTCTGGTTCCGGAAGATTTTTTCCTTGGCAGCCGTGTATTTTTCCATGGTGCCGTAATGATCCAGATGTTCCTCATGAATGTTTAAAAGGACTCCCACATGGGGCGATACCGTCATATACTCCAGCTGATGACAGGACATTTCAAAGACAATAACCGTGTCCGGCTCCACCTCATCCATATGGTCAAAGGCCGGAATTCCGATATTTCCCGCGATCATGGTCTTCCTGCCTGCCTCCTTTAAAATGTGGTACAGCAGGGATGTGGTGGTACTCTTTCCCTTCGTTCCGGTGATTCCCACAATCTGATCCCGAAACAGCTGGAAAAACACCTCTGTCTGGGAGATAATGCTGCATCGGTACTCCGTCACAGGACGCTCCAGGACGATTCCCGGGCTTTTAAATACCACATCGTATTCATCCAGTGTCTTCTGATAGTCCGGTCCCACGATCCAGGAAACATCCGGATCGGGAAGCCATGCCTTCTCTGTGTTCTGATCGGCGATGGTAAGGGAAGCATATCGTTTCGTGCGGGCCAGCATCCGATAAGTGGACTGTCCCTCCCGCCCAAAACCAAGGAGCAGCACCTTTTTTCCTTCTATCCAGGCGTCGATCTGCGTCATCTTTTCGTTCATCTTATTTCCTCACACACCGTTCCTTTACCAGAGCCAGCCACTTCTCCGGAACCAGATTCTCCGGGTCATAGTACGTGCTGTAATGGTCTCCTTCTTCTGCATACCGCTCATAAAGGCCGGTGGTCTTATAATACTCCAGAAGAAGAGGAAGCTTCCTGCCTTCCTTCTCCCATTTCTGTATGGTCATGACAATGGCCGTATTGATCTCGCTGCGGCTTCCCACACACTCAAACGGTTTCTCTTCCTGAATCCCGGTAAGTTTTTCCAGGGTATCCCGGAGGCTTTCATCCTCCAGCATATCCCGGCCAAAGATCTCCGCAAGCTCTCCGGGGCTTAAAAAGGGTGAAAGGATCAGGTAGACAAAAAGGCATTTGGGACAATGGCCGCACCATTCGTCGGTTTTGCTTCCTGCATTGCAGCTTCGGAATACCGGATGGTAATCTCTGCATCCGGCAAAATACCGGGCGATCTGGAACTCGCTTAAGGGCCGCAGAAGGCTGAAGTAATAGGCGCTCCCCGGCAGATACTCCTTTGCATAATCGTGAAAATCCTTTTCGAAACGGAAGCTTTTGGAATACTGGTGATTGACCGTGCTTCCCAGGACCGTACTTTCATTGGCGCTGGACTCATTGGACAGAGCAATCCAGGAAAGACCGTAAAGTCTGGCAGCAACCAGAGAAGAAAAGGCCACAATGGCAGAAAAGGGCGTATGTCCGTTTAAAAATCCCTGCTTATTTAATTCCAGCATGTTCTTATCCAGAGTACGGCGGACACAGATTACCCGATCTTTCGAGAGGCCTGCCTTCTCTGCCGTATGGAGAGTGGCTCCTCTGGGATTAATGATATATCCGACGATATTTTCTCCCGCTTCCTTTAAAAGTTCCAGCGTCACCGCAGAGTCCTTACCGCCTCCGATGGGGACCAGAACACCTGCCGGAGAATCCGGATTCCGGTGAGCCTGTGTGCCGGCTGCAGACTGCATGCTGCCGTCCTCTGCCGAAATATCCGGTAAACTTCCGTCCTCTGTCCGGATATCCATAAATCCGGAAATCTCTGCCTCCCGGATCCCATTTACATAAAAAAATTCTCCCAGTCCGTTAAAATACAGATCTTTCCACCAGTCAATCTGCCGGGCGGTAAGTCCGCCTGCCTCTACCCTGACCAGAGGGGAACAGGTGATCTTCCAGTAACTGACTAATTCCGTCATTCCCAGAGAAAAAATCATCTTCTCCAAAAGAGGGTCTGCCCCGCTGCCGGAACAATCCAGCTCTTTGTCAGATCCGGCCCCCCAGGATTCCTGTTCTCTCCGTTTTGCCGTCTTCGGTTTTGGAAATGTCCAGACCGGTGCGAACCGGGCCAGACCAGGAATCTCAAAATGATATGTCACTGTCAGAGAATCCTTGCCGTCTGTGATCTCATAGCTATGATAAATAAATTCCGGATACTGATTCCGGAATTCCTCGTACTTTTTCGTATTATTTTCCATATGCATTCCTTTCCACTGGATCTGCCTGAATCAACATCTTTGATTATAGCCGACAAATCCAGGGTTTGCAATGCTTATCTTCCATGCATTTCAGTATGGCTGCGCAAACATCCCGCCCAGCCAGATGCTGGCGCCCACACCTGCAGCAGTGGCAAAAAGGGCGCCCCAAAGAGCGTATCTGGTTTTCCGGATTCCCACGCTTCCGAAATAAATGCTGAGACAGTAAAATACCGTTTCCGTGCTGCTTAACATAAGAGATGCCATAAGTCCCAGGGCGCTGTCCGGTCCCTGGGATTTGAAAATATCCAGCATCAGACCGATGGCAGCCGAATTCGACACCAGCCGCATCAGGGTAACGGGAATCAGCTTTGCCGGGATATGAAAAAAAGCAGCCGGTGCCTGCAGAATATCTGCCAGAAAATCAAGGAATCCTGAGGCACGCAGCACTTCCACTGCCACCATAAGACCAGCCAGGGTAGGGAAAAGTTCCGCCGTAATCTCCATTCCCTCTTTTGCACCTTTTAAAAAATCATCAAATACCGGACGTCCGGCAAGGAGGCCGAAGGCAACGAAATAAAAGATCGTAAAAGGCATCAGCGCCGATGACAGCCAAATAAAAAAAGATATCCACATGCTCCGCCATTTTTAATGTGGTTTTCCACATTTTATGAGCAGAACACTGCGGATATTCAAAACATGGGATAGTGGTAATTCGTTTTCTCCGATGTTATAATAAAAAGAACCTGAAAGTTATAATTATGGAGGTTTCCCCATGGTTTCTGATCTTTTTCTGGCAGAAGATGCCAGTTATACCAAAACAGAACAGCAGATCATAGAGTTTATCTGCCAAAATCCCAGCAGTTTTCTTACGGTATCCATCTCCCAGCTTGCCAGGCGGCTGGAGGTTTCCGACGCCACCGTTTCCCGTTTTGCCCGTCATGCAGGATACCGGGATTTCAAAGATTTAAAAACAGCCGTGGCCCAGGCCATGGAAGGAGCCGGCCCTGCAGAAAAGCTGAAGGAAAGCATCTCCTCGGAAAACAGCGCCGGCCTGGAGCGTTTTCTCCTCCACCAGCAAAGCTGTATCCAGAAGACCCTGGACCGGATCGACGAAGAAGCCTTTTCAAAGGCTGTGACGGCCATCTGCCAGGCGCCTTCCGTTTATATTCATGGAAAAGGCGCATCCCGCTCCCTGGCCCAGCTTCTTGCCTTCCGCCTGAAACGATTCGGAAAAAACGTGTGTCTCCTTCCTTCCGGAGGATCTGAACTTTTTGAAGATCTGGTCCATGCAGAATCCGGAGACACCCTCATCACCTTCGGGTTTCAGAAACTTCCCGCCGAATCGAAAGTCCTCTTAAAGCAGGGACGGGACATGGGGTGCCGCACTATCCTTTTCTGCAGCCGGATCTACGCAGAGCTGGATCCCAAAGATCCCATCCGCCTTTTTGTCTACCGGGGCGAACCGGAAGAATACCATTCCATGACCGCTGCCATGGCCGTTCTGGATGCCCTGGTCCTGGAAATCGCTGCAGTCATGGGAGAGTCAGCAGTCGGCCGGTTAGACCGGCTCCACCAGATGAAGCGGCAGTACCGGGACCAGCTGCCGGGATAAGAGCTCTGGAGTATCGTTCCATGATGATTTTACTGGGTCAGCACCGATACGTAATCTCCTCCCAGGCTGTGAATCTCCTTCAAAGCCCGTTTTAATGTTCCTGCCGTTTTTACCTGGAAGGAAAGATTGCTGGAGATCTGGATCTCATACCGGCCGTCCCGGACAGCTGCCTTTAAATCCTCTGTTCTGGAAATCGTCCGGGAAAACCGGGTGCAGACACAGCCGTACTGGAATGCCTGATGGGTATCGCTTCCGCTGACTACGGGAATTCCCAGTTCCTGTCCCAATCCGTAAACCTTCCGCTGGGTCTCCTCTTTCTCTTCCGCCAGATCCTTGCCGTTTAAATCCAGAAAATCAAACTGTAAAAGAAGCTCCCTGGGAAGTTCCGGAATATGTCCCCCTTCCCGGAAGGGATGCCCCGCTCCTACCATCACCGGATATTCCCGGAAAAGAGCTATCAGTTCGCAAAATGGAAGAAATTTTCCTTTTTCCTTATGAGGTTCCAGCCGCCGGTTCAGTTCCAGAATATCTTCCATGGTTCCTATGGTCAGTACATGACCGCCCTCTGCTATATCCGTCTCCATTCCAGGGAAAATCCGGAGTCCCTCTGCCAGAAAGGTATCCTGGTCCCGCTGGAAATTCTCTCTGATGTACTCATATACCTGATCAAAGCCCAGAGTATTGAAATGCTCCGTCAGGCAGATGGCATCCAGTCCCGCCTGCCTTGCCTCGCCAAATAGCCAGTTGGTATAAACCTTCGAAAATGGCAGTTTCTTTGCCAGTTTTCCGTGTGTATGAAAATCAATCTTCATGGAATATCGTTCCCCTCTCTTTTTTATCGTTTCCAGGACGCAGAAAGTCCCTTAAATCTGCAGCACTCCGCTTCCCACCCATTGGGAAAGTCCCAGACAGACCGCCGTCCAGACTGCCGAAAGGCCCACAAACCAGATATCGGCCTTTTTCAGGCGCAGGGAAGCCAGACGGATACGCTTTACCGCCATATTTCTGGAAGCATACCGGTATCCCTTTAATTCCAGGGCCTCCACCGTAGTTCGGGAGCGCTTGGCTGTGTTCAGCATCAGCGGATAAAAAGCCGACATAATCACTTTTACCTGATAGACCAGCCATTTCACCTTTCCGGCAAGAGTATCCCGCGCCGGTGCATTGCCTCTGAGCCGATAGGAAAGAAGAATGTTCTGAAACTCCTCCATAAGGATAGGCAGCATCCGGTACCCGAAAGAGATAGAAAAGGAAAACCGCTCCGGGCAGCCGAACCACTCCAGTCCATTGGCCAGCCGGTCCGGATCCAGACCGGAAAATACCGTCACCGAAGCCAGCGAAACCACTGCCACTTTAAGGGTCATGATCAGAAGAGAAACCACCGTCTCCCCATTTCCTCCGAAAAACAGCGAAACAAGAAGCAGATATCCGGTCTGGGTAAATACCCCCAGACAGAACAAAAACAGGACCAAGGGCGCGATCTTCGCCAGTCTGGCAGTGACTGCCACCAAAAGAAACATTCCCAGCAAAAGAATAACATTATCCATAAACCATGGCACCAGTCCGAAAAACAGATACCACAAAAGCAGGATCCTGGGATCCAGAGCCGCAATCACCGTATCGTTATTTCCATAGGCGTTTTTCAGCACCTGATTCCGCAGAAAATCAATGGAAACCTTATCAAATATATTTTCAGACAGCTTCTCCAGCATAATGCATCTCATTCCTTTCCTTCTCCTGGAAACAGTCAACAAACTCTTCAATTGTATAACAGCCGGCCTTCTCCGAAAGCGCCCTGCCCATGGCATAGATTTCCGGCGGACGGATCCCCAGTTCCGCCGTATTGGAATCCGTAAAGATTTCATCCCGGGTACCGTCAGCGATCAGCTTTCCCTCCTTCAGCACCAGGATCCGGTCTGCCCACTGGCATACCAGCTGCATATCGTGAGTAGCAATCACCACCGTATCTGTAATCCCCTTTAATCGCTTAAGAGTTTTCATAATCTCATGGCGGGTGGCAATATCCAGGTTCGCCGTAGGCTCATCCAAAAGAAGAATTCCCGGATTCAGCGCAATGCCGATGGCCAGCGAAGCCCGGCGCATCTGTCCGCCGGAGAGAAGCCGCCCGTCCCGCTCTTTTATGGCCGTCAGATCAAATAATTCCAGAAGCTCTTCTGTCCGCTTTTCCCAGTCCGGTATCTGCCGCACTTTCATGGCATAGGCAATATCCGCCTGGATGGAATCCTTGATAAACATCTCCTCCGGGTTCTGATATACCATGGAAATCAGCCGTGACATCTCTTCCGGGCTCATTTTCCGCGTATTCTTTCCCTGGAGAAAAACGGTCCCCTCCTCCGGTTTCATAAGTCCGATCATCAGCTTCATCATCGTGGATTTTCCTGCGCCGTTTGTGCCCATCAGGGCTACCTTCTCCCCCTTTCGGATCTTCAGGGAAAACCCGTCGAATATGGGACGGTTCTCCCCCTTTACCGCCCGGTATCCGGCCCGGATATTTTCCAGGTCCACCATGGTCTCGCCCTTTTGTTTTTCCTCCTGATTCCGCCTCACAGAAGGCCAGAATCTGCAGGGAGAAAAGACCTCCCTTCCTTCATCCACCGTAGTGGGAAGCTGCACATTCTGAGAAAGAATCCCTTTTTTCTTAAGGATCCAGGCCGCCGAAGTGACCTGTGGGGGAAAGATATTGCTCTCTTCCAGATCTTCCACCTGTCTTAATGCCTCTCTTGCCGGAAGCTTCCAGAGAATTTCCCCGTCCCGCATAAGAACCGCATTTTTGCAGTACTGCGCAATGTATTCGGTGTGGTGTTCGATCACAATGATGGTCTTTCCATATTCCTGGTTCAGCTTCTTTAAAATCTCATAAGTCTGTCTGGCATGGAAGGGATCCAGCTGTGCAATGGGCTCATCTAAGATCAGTACCTCCGGCTCCAGAGCAAGGGCGCCGGAAAGCGCCAGCAGGTGTTTCTGTCCGCCGGAAAGCTGCCAGATAAAATCATTTTCCTTTTCTCTCAGACCGCACATGGAAAGGGCCCGTTTTCCCCGCTCCTTATATTCATCCATGGCATAATTTAAACACGCAAAGGAAGCATCGTCCAGAACGGTGGGCCGTACGATTTGATTTTCAAAATCCTGATATACGTACCCTACCTTCCGTGCCAGATCCCCCACATCCTGTTCTGCAGTATCCAGACCGTCAATAAGCACCCGGCCTTCCATGTCTCCCGTAATAAAATGAGGGATCAGTCCGTTTAACGTCTTACACAAAGTGGACTTCCCGCAGCCATTGTTTCCGATGACTGCAAGGAAGTCTCCTTTTTCCACGTGAAGACGGACATGTTTCAGGGATGGCTTTGACGCTCCCGGATAGGTAAATGTCAAATCTTCAATTCTTATCATGAAATCTTCTCCCGTCTCAGCCGGCGTTTCTAAGCTGTGCGTTCCGCTTCATCCAGAAAATTACAATGGCTGCTGCAGCAGCAGCGACGATAATCCCCACAGCCAGGGCCCCGCTGCTCTCTGCCCAGGATGCCTCCCAGTCGATGATCTGCATGCCGCTCTCTGCCAGATATTCTGCACCCACTGCCGCACCAAATCCGATCAATGAAAGTACCGCAGCCTTAACAGACAGTACCGGCTTACCGGAAATCTGATCCTGGGCCTGTCTGGGCTTTATTCCCAGAAGGGGTTCGATCTTTCCATATAACCGGGGAACCAGATACATGGTGGGAAGCATACAGAAGAAGATTCCGGAAAACAGTACGTCATTGAGGAAGGCGAATCCTTCTGTAAAGAATACGCTTTCCGGCAGTCCCGGCACCGCCTCAAATTCAGCCACTGCCGTCTGTACCTTTACAATATCCACGGTCATTCCCATAAACAGCTGCAGGATTACTCCCAGGATCGCTGCTGCACCCACCTGTGTTCTGTTCTTTGGATCTTTTACCAGACATCCGGCAATATATACGCCGATGGCTACCGTTAAAAACTTTTCCAGCTCGCCAAGCCCTCCGAACTGTCCCAGCATAATTTCACTGAACACCAGCTCGCCGGTGGATGCTCCCAAAGCCGCAGACAGCGGGTCGAAAAGCATTGCCAGGGAAAGGGGAATAAACAGAAAATACTCCACAGAAAACTCTACGATCCCCACCTGGAATTTCGGAATCAGCTCCGTAATCAGGGTTGCCAGCCCGTAAAGGGACATGGTCAGGACAAATACCATCAGCTTCTGTGACTGATTCATGCCGTTGCTCTTTTTCGCACTCATTTTGAAATACCTCCATACATAAACATTTTGGTTTTCAGCTGCCTTTTTGATATCTTTTTTCAATTGTACTTTCATTATAAAAAGGCAATGTAAAGTATTCCATCAGGTTTATGTAAAATGTAAATAAATTTTCATTTATTGCAAAAATGTTTTGATTTCTTTCATTTTCCCATTTCAAAGGCTCCTTGCAAAAAAACAGCCTTTTATAGTATGATATTGTAGTATGATTTGTATGGAAGGGCAGGTTCATGGGCCCTCTCCATTATTATTTTGCAATATAAACCATCATGCGCCGGCGGCCGACGCACCAGCCATCACGCAAAAATCTGGCGGCGCATTTGGCATCCCTGAATGAACGCCGCCTGTCCGGCGGCAGAATATTAAAGTAAACCATCATGCGCCGGCGGTCGACGTACCAGCCATCACGCAAAAATCTGGCGGCGCATTTGGCATCCCTGAATTAACGCTGCCTAACCGGCAGCAGAATATTAAAGTAATCACGAAAAGGAGACAGAATATGCCGGCAGATATGAAAGCGATTATCGCACAGGCCTTTAAGGAACTGGCACAGCAGAAGAGTATAGATAAGATTACTGTCAAGTCTTTGATCGAGGCCTGCGGTATTTCCCGTCAGACCTTTTACTACCATTTTCAGGAT
>DVKS01000003.1 GCA_018715905.1 Candidatus Caccovicinus merdipullorum
CTTATGGTAAATGCCGCCGGAATATTGGCTTGCTTTTTGTTCCTGCAAAATATCCAACAGCGTAACTGGATGCTCTTTCTTTTTGTTGGAACGCTCCGGTTTTTCTGCATTCTCCGGAATGTTCCAAGTCTTTCCGGTAAGAAAAGCACCCTGCACTCGTCCATGAGCACAGTAGTTTCTCACACTGCGCTCCGATATATTCCATTTTTTTGCTGTTTCAGAAACTGAAAGGTACCGCATTCGCTTTCCTCCGTTATAAATCAAAATACTGTACTAATCTATGTTATAGTATATCACATTACCGGCAATAAATCCAAAAAATCTCTGATTCATGAACATATTCTTGCCGTTTTCGGAAATTTCAATTATCAAAATATAAAAAGAACCAGACTCCACATTCAGGGGAAATCCAGTTCTCATTTCTATATTCCCGTTACAATATAGGCCGTGTGGCGGATCCGATTGCATTTTCCCCGTTCTGCCCGCAGATAACCGACGATTCTGCCATCGTCTAAGGCAATACATTAAAAATCTCCGCCATGGATTACATTGCTGAAAATATCTTCTTTTAATTCCTCCAAGCTGGAGCGGATGGCCCTCTCTCCCGGTTCATACATCATACAGTCAGTTTCTTTATCCAGTACAGTTAAAAAGTTCCAGAAATCCTCCGCCTCTTCTGCCTCAATACTTTTATACTTTATCATACTTCCTCTTTTCTGCGTCATCATCCGAAGATTTCCCGGCTATGCTTTTTCGGTAATCCGTAGGGGTCTTCCCTTTCTTCTGCTTAAATAAACGTGAAAAATAAAGTGCATCTTCATAGCCCACAGAACGGGCAATATCGCTGACAGGAAGATCCGTCTTTTTCAGCAGAGAACAGGCCTGGCGGATGCGGAAATCCAGAAGGTATTCCTGGGGCGAAAAGCCGGTAATATCTTTAAACAGCCTGTATAAATACGTCCTCTCAATGCTCAGGTGGTCGGCAATAACCTGGATATTTACCTTGTGAGCATAATTGTTTTCAATATACTGCAGCGCTTCCTCCACATAAGAAATTTTCTTTTCTCCTGCCGGAACATATTTTCTGGGGAACTTGCTGGCCAGAAGGTAAAGATATTCATACAGGATGCTGTTCATCATCAGATCGCGGTTCTCCGGCAGATTATAAGCTTCGAACATCTTTTCATGGCAGAGGCGAACCCGGTCATCCTTCCCATAATGAAAACACAGATCCTCCAGCAGGGAAGTCCGTTTCAGATACTCTTCGATCTTGATTCCCTGAAATCCGATCCAGGTATAGGTCCACGGATGATATTTGTCTGCTTCATAATAAATCAGGGAATTGGGGCAAATGAGGAAGGCATCCCCTTCTCCCAGATGGTAAATGCGGCCGTTCGCCTTATAGATTCCTTTTCCGCTTAAAATATAGTGGATCAGGTAACCGCTGCGTACCACGGGGCCGTAGCTGTGCGACGGAGCACATTCTTCCCTGCCGCAGGTATAAATCATGGCATCCAGATTTCTGGAAAAATCATTAGAAAAAATATAGTCTTTCATCATCCCTGCAAATCTCCCAACAAAAATATATGGTTATACAATATTTCTCTATGTTATCTTTATTATAAATCAGTAAAATAGGAATCACAAGGACAAATGAAACAGCAGTTGTCCATACCGCGCGGTGAGATAGGCATGTACAGCATTACAAAACGGAATCATTATGGGAGGTATCAAAACATGGATGCGGATAAAAGAAAACGCTACGAAAAAATAGCTGCAGATATCGTGCGCCTGGTCGGGGGACGGGACAACATCATTGGTGTGGCCCACTGCGCCACCCGTCTGCGGCAGGTATTGGAGGATAATGACAAGGCAGATATAAAAGCCATTGAAACTGTTGATCTGGCCAAAGGCGTTTTTGTGGCCGGGGACCAGCTGCAGATTATCTTCGGAGCTGGACTGGTTAACGATGTGTGCCAGGTTCTGGCTGAATCCATTCATATGGACAGCATGAGTCTGGGCGACTTAAAGACAAAGGCAAATAAACGGATGAATCCCCTTCAGCGGGCAGTAAAGGCATTATCTGACGTATTTATTGAAATTATGCCGGGAATACTGGCAGCAGCCCTTCTCACCGGTATTTCCAGCGTTCTGGGCAATCTGGAATTTGTGGAGAACAATGACACACTCTACGGCATTTCCACGCTGATCAACATTTCTTCAGGAGCAATCTTTGGATTTCTCCCTCTGTGCGTAGCCTACAGCACGGTAAAACGATTTGGCGGAAGGCCTATTATGGGCCTGGTCATGGGCTGCATTATGCTGTCAAACAGCCTGGCCGACGCTTACGCCGCAGCACAGGGAACCGCAGAGATAACTACACTGCATATCTTCGGGCTTCCGGTAGAACTGGTGGGTTTCCAGGGCGGAATCATCGTTGCCCTGCTGATCGGCATCGTTACAGCCAAGCTGGACCTCTTTTTTGAGAAGAAAGTCCCGGAAGTGATCCGGCTGCTGGTATCTCCTCTTCTTACCACCCTGGTCAGCGCATTCCTTCTGTTTATGATCATCGGCCCGGTAGGGCGCGGCCTGGCTTCCGGCATCACAGCAGCCCTTGTCTGGATGACCCAGAACCTGGGAGCTGCAGGATACGCAGTATTTTCCGGTGTACAGCAGCTGATCGTAATCACCGGCCTGCATCATGTATTTGGAGCGATTGAATCACAGCTTCTGGCAGATACCGGGCGCAATTTCCTTAATCCTCTGATGTCAGTGGCAATCATCGCCCAGGGCGGCGCCGTTTTGGGTTATCTGGCCAGAAACCGGCGGGATGCCCGGGCCAGAGAGCTGTGTATTCCCAGCTTCGTATCGGTTCTCTTCGGCATCACAGAACCTGCTCTGTTCGGTGTAAACCTGCGCTACCGCTATCCCATCATCGGCGGATGTATCGGCGGTATCGTGGTGTATGTGACCAATCTTGCTGCCCTGGGCTTCGGCACTACCGTGGTTCCCGGCATCGCACTGGCAGATCCTGCAGGGAACGGATATGTAAATTATATCATTGCTCATGGAATTGCACTGGCGGCAGGTTTCCTCTTTGCCTTCCTGCTGGGCGCTGTGTTTGAGCGCAGACAGACTGCAGATGGATCTGAAAATGCAGAAAAAGTCAGTGAGACTGCCGGACAAACTTCTGCCCAGACTGCAGAACCAGAAAAATTAGCTGCCTTTGCCGACGGTCAGTTCATGGGAATTGAAAAAGTAAACGATCCCACCTTCGCCCAGAAAGTTCTGGGAGACGGCGTGGCTGTGATTCCTTCAGGAAACAAAGTGTATTCTCCGGCAGACGCTGTAGTGGAAATGGTTGCTGACACCTGCCACGCTGTTGCTCTTCGTACAAAAGCTGGACATGGAATTCTTCTTCATGTAGGCATCGACACCGTACAGCTGGGAGGAAAGTATTTTGATGTTCATGTAACGGCCGGACAAACTGTGAAAAAGGGCGACTGTCTTATGGATGTGGACTTTGGAAAAATTGCAGAAGAAGGCTACGATACGTCCATCTGTCTTATTTTTGCTGAGCTGGCAGAGGGATATCATGTGGAACGAGAGCCGGAAGGAACGGTTAAAGCCGGCGATCCCATCGCTGCCATTGCAAAATAAACCATCGTGCGGCGGCAGACTATCAGGGTAAATCCAATATCAGACAGTGAAAGGAATTTTATGGAAAACTTTTTTCAAAAAGTACGGGATGAGGTGAAACGGATGGGAAAAACGGTTGAGGACTGTCCCTTTCGGACCAGATATCATATTATGCCGCCGGTAGGATGGCTCAATGATCCCAATGGACTATGTCAATTTCGGGGAGTATTTCATGCATATTTTCAGTATTCGCCTTTAAATGTACATGGCGGCGGCGGATACTGGGGGCACTGCACCAGCAGTGACCTGCTTCACTGGGATTATCATGAGCCGGTTCTTACCTGGGATATTCCGGAGGACCGGAATGGCGTTTATTCCGGATCCGCCCTTATCGAAGACAACCGGATGTATCTGTTCTACACGGGAAATATAAAGCTTCCGGGCGATTATGACTACATCGACAAAGGGCGGATCTCCACGCAGCTTTTGGTGGAATCGGAGGACGGACAGCATATGTCCGCCAAGGTAAAACTCCTTGGCATGGAAGATTACCCAAACGGTATCACCCAGCATGTACGGGATCCAAAGGTTTGGAAAGAAGGAAACCGTTATTATATGGTGCTGGGCGCCCGGAAACGGGCCTGGGATGCCTCCGGCGCCCGCCGGGACAAGGGATGTGTTCTGATTTACGTTTCTGAAGATAAACGACTCTGGAAGTTTTTCCGGGAACTGGCTCCAGAAAAAGACTTCGGCTATATGTGGGAATGCCCGGATATGTTCTGCCTGGAAGGCCGTCAGGTACTTTCTTTCTGTCCCCAGGGACTTCCTTCCGAGGCAGAGCGATTCCAGAATCTCTATCAGTCCGGCTACAGCCTGCCTGTCCCCGGCAAAGATCCAGAGGAAACTTTCCGTGAATGGGATATGGGATTCGATTTTTATGCGCCTCAGACCTTTTTGTCTCAGGACGGCAGACGGATACTGATCGGCTGGGCCGGGATGCCCGACACAGAATGCACGCAAAAAAATCTGTCTGTGGAAAATGGCTGGCAGCACTGCCTGACCATTCCCGGAGAGCTTTCGTTTAAGGATGGAAAAATCCGGCGTATGCCGGTCCGGGAGCTTTTTGCACTTCCCTGGCGGGATGCAGAAACGGAAAGAAAATGCTATCACTGGGAAGGCCAGACGGTAAAACTGTCCTGTGACCGCATCTGCAGCGAAGAATTAAGAATCCGCCTGGGCAGCCAGGAGAACGGCATGACCGTCCGTGTCAAAGATGATATGGTTGAACTTTCGTTCCTGGATGAGGCAGGAAAAGCGGCTCTGTGCGGCGGCGGAAGGGGCCGCCGCCTGGGCCGTACCAGAAAAGCGGCAGAAAATTTATTGATTCTCATCGACAGCTCCATTGCGGAAATCTTTGTAAATGATGGAGAGATTGTATTTACTACCCGCTTTTATCTGAATCCCCAAGAACGGGATCTGGAAATCCATGGTCAGTGGAAATGGGAACTGCAGGTTGTGTAAAATGCATCTATGACTGATTGATTTTTCCGCCTGTTTTGTCTATACTGAATACAGCGTCGGTGTACAGGGAGGACATACCTTTCCCCTGCGCATCGATGCCATTATGGCATTTCAAAAAAGAACGATAAAATAAGGAGACGAGGATGAGCATTATCTACGACGAAAAACTTAAGACATTCCATCTTTTCAATGAAAATTTCAGCTACATCATGAAAGTGCTGCCCAACGGGCAGATCGGCAATCTCTACTGCGGCAGAAAAATTTCACCGAAAAAAGACTACTCCTACCTGCTGGAGACGGTTTCCCGGGCCATGGCATCTTATGTCTTTGAAAAGGAGACAACGTTATCCCTGGAACATGTACGCCAGGAGTACGGCGTATACGGTTCCTCAGATTATCGCTTCCCTGCTGTGGAGATCCTTCAGAAAAACGGAAGCCGGATTTCTGATTTTCGCTTCCAGTCCTGCCGGATCCAGCCAGGCAAGCCAAAACTTTCCGGCCTTCCCGCTACTTATACCGAAGATGACAGTGAAGCTGAGACTCTGATCCTGGTTTTAAAAGACCCGGTTACGGAAATCCAGCTGGAACTTTTTTATACCCTGTTTTCCGGTGCAGGCATCCTGGCAAGAAGCGCCCGGTTTATAAATCAAGGCAAGGAGCCGGTGCATCTTTTGAAAGCCATGAGTTTCTGCCTGGATCTGCCGGACTGCCAATACGACTGGATCCAGTTTTCCGGAGCCTGGTCCAGGGAGCGTCATCCCCGGCAGCGGCGTCTGGAACAGGGCATCCAATCCGTGGGAAGCATGCGTGGCCACTCTTCTCACGAGCACAACCCATTTATCATTTTAAAACGTTCCAATGCCGATGAATTTCAAGGGGAAGTCATGGGATTCAGTCTGATTTACAGCGGAAATTTCCTGGCTCAGGCGGAAGTAGACACCCATGATACCACCCGCGTCCTCCTGGGCATTCATCCGGAATGGTTTGACTGGAAACTGGAACCGGGCGAAGAATTCCAGACTCCGGAAGCGGTAATGGTTTATACGGACCGGGGCATAAATGATATGAGCCAGACCTTCCACAGGCTTTACCAGAAACGGCTGGCCAGAGGATACTGGAGAGACCGGGAGCGTCCCATTCTCATTAATAACTGGGAAGCCACCTACTTTGATTTTAACGAAGAAAAACTTTTGAAATTGGCAAAGACTGCGAAAGAAGCCGGAATCGAGCTTTTCGTCCTGGATGACGGATGGTTTGGGAAACGGTGTTCGGACCAGGCGGGGCTTGGAGACTGGAAAGCCAATCCGGAACGGCTCCCTCAGGGTATCCCGGGACTGGCAGCAAAGATCGAAAACCTGGGAATGAAATTCGGCCTCTGGTTCGAACCGGAGATGGTGAACAAAGATTCCGACCTTTACCGGGAACATCCGGACTGGATCCTGTCTGTGCCGGAAAGAAACCAGTGTCACGGAAGAAACCAGTATGTCCTGGATTTTTCACGAAAAGAAGTTGTCGACCGGATTTATGAAATGATGGCGGAAATCCTGAAAAGCGGCGCTGTGTCTTATATAAAATGGGATATGAACCGGAGCATTACGGAGTGCTGGTCTCCTGCCCTTCCCGCAGACCGGCATGGTGAAGTATTCCATCGTTATATTCTGGGCGTATATGATCTGTATGAGCGCCTGACCAGCGAGTTCCCCAAAGTATTATTTGAATCCTGCGCCAGCGGAGGAGCACGCTTTGATCCGGGCATTCTCTACTATGCACCTCAGGGATGGACCAGCGATGACACGGACGCTGTGGAGAGACTGAAAATCCAGTACGGCACTTCCTACTGCTACCCCACAAGCAGCATAGGAGCCCATGTGTCCGCTTCTCCCAATCACCAGGTAAACCGTTCCACACCTCTCTCCACCCGTGCCAATGTGGCGTGCTTCGGCACATTTGGCTATGAACTGGATTTAAATCGTATGACAGACCAGGAACTGGCACAGGTAAAGGAACAGGTGGATTTTATGAAGACCTGGCGGAAACTGCTGCAGTTCGGGAAATTTTATCGGCTTGTGAGTCCTTTTGAAGGAAACATCGGCGCCTGGATGACAGTCAGCGAAAACCAGAATGAAGCGATTGTGGGATGGTACCGCATTTTAAATACGCCCAATCCGCCTTACACCCGGCTGCGCCTTGCAGGACTTGATCCGGAACAGCTTTATCAGGTATCTGAGGATGGCGAGGTTCTGGGAGAATTTTACGGGGACGAGCTGATGTATGTCGGGATTATCACCAGTGACGGAAATTTCGGCAGTTCATCCCATGCCAAAAAGTCCCGCTGTGATTTTGAGTCCAGACTTTTTGTGATTACCGGGAAGACCGATTCCGGCAGTGAAAAATAAAAACGCGCATAGACACTGCGCAGGAAAGGATCTGTTATCATGAAAACTCTCAGGAAAATCTATTGCAGGACCTTTCAGACCGGATTAAAAATCGCTCTGCCGTTCCTGCCCTACCGCACGCCAAAAGTCGCCGGCAGCGTAAAGGCCCTGCCGAAAATCATTCAGAAGAAAAACTGCCGGAAAGTTCTGATCATTACCGATGAAGGAATACGAAAGCTGGGCCTTACTCTCCATCTGGAAAAGGCTCTGACAGATGCGAAAATCCCATACTGCATCTATGATAAAACCGTAGCAAATCCCACTACAGACAATGTAGCCGAAGCGGTACGGCTTTACCGGAAAGCCGGCTGCGACTGCATCATCGGCTTTGGCGGAGGTTCAAGCATGGACTGTGCCAAGGCCGTAGGTGCCTGCATCGTTAAGCCGAAGCAGTCTCTAAAGAAAATGAAAGGGATTTTAAAGGTGCACAAAAAACTGCCTCTTCTGATGGCAGTTCCCACTACTGCAGGTACGGGAAGCGAGACCACACTGGCCGCAGTAATCACCGATGGGCAGACCCGCCACAAGTATGCCATCAACGATTTCTCACTGATTCCCAGATACGCAGTGCTGGACCCGGGCGTCACTTTAGGCCTTCCGCCTTTTATCACCGCCACGACAGGCATGGATGCGCTGACCCATGCCGTGGAGGCCTATATCGGAAATTCTACTACTTACGGGATCCAAAAAGATGCTCTTCTGGCTGTGAAGCTGATCTTTGAAAACATCGATAAAGCCTATGAGAACGGCCGTGACGCAACTGCCCGCCGTAACATGCTCCATGCGTCTTTTTATGCAGGATGTGCATTCAGCAAATCCTATGTGGGTTACGTCCACGCTATCGCCCACTCTCTGGGCGGAGAATACAATGTCCCCCACGGCCTTGCCAATGCGGTGATTCTGCCTATGATGCTGGAAGCTTACGGAAAGACAATTCATAAAAAGCTGGCTCATCTGGCCATTGCCGCCGGTCTTGCAGAGAAAGATACTCCCTGGGAGGAAGCTGCCGGGCGGTTTATCCAGGCCATTAAAGACATGAAAAAGCGTTTCGGCATCGGCGACCGGATCCCGGAAATACAGCAAAAGGATATCCGCAAACTGGCCCGGTATGCCGACAAGGAAGCAAATCCCCTCTATCCCGTCCCTGTTCTGATGGATGCATCGGAACTGGAGCCGTTTTATTACCGTCTCATGGGAAACAAGAAGGAAATTTTTGACCGGAAAGGAGAGACTGAACATGACGGAACAGGAAATTAAGGACCTGGTAACCAGGCAGAGAAAATATTTTCGAACCGGAGCTACTTTGCCGGTGGGCACGCGGCTTGCTGCTCTTCGCAGACTCTATGCCGCAATTTCCGAAAATGAAAAAGACATTCACGATGCCATCCGGAAAGATCTGGGAAAAAGCAATTTCGAAAGCTATATGTGTGAAACAGGCCTTGTTCTGGAAGAAATCAGCTATATGCTGAAAAACACCGGACGCCTTGCCAGAGAAAAGGGAGTGCGGACACCATTAGCCCAGTTTCATTCCCGGAGTTATCAGAAGCCCTCTCCTTACGGTGTTGTACTAATTATGAGTCCATGGAATTATCCATTCATGCTGACCCTCTCCCCTTTAGTAGACGCATTGGCCGCGGGAAATACTGCAGTGGTAAAGCCCAGCGCATATTCTCCTCATACCAGTGAGGTGATCCGGCGCATCCTGACCCAATGTTTCCCGACACATTATGTGTCTGTCGTTACCGGAGGCAGAGCGGAAAATACCTGTCTTCTGCGGGAGCATTTTGATTATATTTTCTTTACGGGAAGCCAGGCTGTCGGCAAAGAAGTCATGCGGAATGCCGCGGAACACCTGACTCCTGTCACCCTGGAACTGGGCGGAAAGAGTCCCTGCATCGTGGATCACACTGCCAATATCCGCCTTGCAGCAAAGCGGATTGTTTTTGGAAAATATTTAAACTGCGGCCAGACCTGCGTAGCGCCGGATTACGTGTACTGCCATCGTGCGGTAAAGGACAGGCTGGTAAAGGAGATCCAGAAACAGATCCAGAAACAGTACGGCCGACAGCCCCTTAACAATCCGGATTACGGAAAGATCATCAACGAGAAGCATTTTGACCGGCTTCTGGGACTGATGGATGAGAATAAGCTCGTGTACGGCGGAAAGGCAGACCGGAAAAGCCTCCGTATTGAACCTGCCGTCCTGGACAATGTCACCTTCTCCGATCCGGTTATGCAGGAAGAAATTTTCGGTCCCATTATGCCGATTCTGGTATTTGACCATCTGGATGAGGTGATCCATAAAGTCAATGCCATGCCCCATCCCCTGGCCCTCTACATCTTCACCTCCGATAAAAAAGCGGCGGCAAAGGTACTCTCCCGCTGCGGCTTCGGCGGCGGATGCGTGAATGATACAATCATTCATCTGGCTACTACAGAAATGGGATTCGGCGGATTCGGAGAAAGCGGAATGGGCGCCTACCACGGAAAGACGGGGTTTGACACGTTTACCCATTATAAGAGCATCGTAGATAAAAAGACATGGATTGATCTTCCTATGCGGTATCAGCCTTATCGGAAGATCTGTGAAAAAATGGTAAGGTTTTTCCTGAAATAGCAGCCAAGCAGCGGGAAGGCTTTTTAAAGCTTTCCCGCATTGATTTTTCATCAGCCGAGCCAGTCAACAGTTATTTAATTCCTGAATTTTTTTGCTATACAGAGACAAAATACTCATGGCAAAGCCACAGACTCCCGTACATAAAAACATAACAGCCATACCACTGCCTGCACCATTTCCCACAAGTATTTCCAAAAGAGACACAATATCTGTGTCAGAGCGCATAAAAGGTTCAAATATATAATCAGCTAAGTATCCTCCCAAAAGAATACCTAAGGGAATCGTGCTGTATTGGACAGCATTTCTTACAGCAAATACCCTTCCTTGTATTTTTTCAGGGATTTTTTTGTAAAGTATTACGTTCTGCTCTGCCGTAATAAACGGAATTGGCAAGCTTGCGGCAAAAGCAGCAAATGACCAGAAAAATACATTTCTGCCAATTGCCATTGTCAAATCGCCAAGCAAAAAGGATATTGCGGCAGAAATATAAATCACATTTGCTTTTTTCCTGCTTTCTTTTTTTACAGAAACAAGCAGACCGCCAATGATTCCGCCGATGCCCATACAGGCATTTACAATTCCTAAAACAACATTGTTTGATGAACTTCTTGACAGAATCATAGGAGATAATATATTTTCATAGGTCAGCCGAGAAAAAAAGT
>DVKS01000216.1 GCA_018715905.1 Candidatus Caccovicinus merdipullorum
GGAAAGGTGAGAAGATCCGGGCCCATGAGTTTCATTACTGGGATTCGGATTGCTGCGGCCATCAGATGGAGGCGAAAAAGCCGGATGGACGGAGAAGCTGGGCCTGTATGCAGGCCAAGAACCGGGTGCTGGCCGGGTTCCCTCATTTGTATTATCCTTCCTGCCCGGAATTTGCCGCCCGTTTTGTGGAAGCATGCCGGATTTACAGGGAGGAAAAGAAGAAAGGGTGAATACGATCATGAAACTGGAAGAAGCGGTCAGAGAGGTAAGAGGGCTGGATCAAAAGGCCATGGAAGAGGCGAAGATCCGCTGGGACCATGTGGCAAAGCCTTTAAACAGCCTTGGACTTTTGGAGGAGGCGGTGATCCGGATCGCGGGTATACAGGAAAGCGCTGCGGTATGTCTGGATCATAAAGCGGCAGCAGTATTCTGCGGGGATAACGGAATTGTGGAAGAAGGGGTTACCCAGACTGGTCAGGAGGTGACGGCAGTGGTGGCGGAGAATTTCAGCAGGGGCCAAAGCTGTGTATGCATTATGGCAGAGCAGGCCGGAGCAAAGGTGATTCCGGTGGATATGGGAATCTGCAAACCGCTGTCCTGCTACGGCAATCCAGTGGGACCATCAGGAAAAAACGGAGAAAACAGCCTGCCTGCCGGCATTAAATATCCGGTGGTCAACTGCCGGATCATGGATGGGACCAGAAATTTCCTGAAAGGGCCGGCTATGGAACGGGAGCAGGCGGCGGCGGCCGTGGAAGCCGGAATCCGCATGGCGGGGCAGATTAAGGAATTGGGATATCATATTCTGGCTACCGGAGAAATGGGGATCGGAAATACCACCACCAGCAGCGCAGTGATCGCAGCCCTTTTAGAGAAGGACCCCAGGGAGGTAACCGGCCGGGGAGCCGGCCTTGACTCGGAGGGACTGAAAAGAAAGATCCAGGTGATCCGCCGGGGTCTTGCCCTTCATGATCCCGATCCGCAGGACGGACTGGATGTGCTTTCCAAGGTAGGCGGCCTGGATCTGGCCGGCATGGCCGGAGCATTTATCGGCGGGGCTTTATACCGGATTCCGATGGTGATTGACGGTGTGATTTCCGCGGCGGCGGCTCTTGCTGCAGTTACCATCTGCCCGGCAGCGGCCGGATATATGCTGGCTTCCCATGTGTCGCGGGAACCGGCTCATCAGATGGTGCTGGACCGGCTGGGGCTTACGCCGGTGATCCACGGTCAGATGTGTCTGGGAGAAGGCACGGGAGCGGTGGCGCTCTTTCCGCTGCTGGATATGGCGGCGGCAGTGTATGGGCGGATGCGTACTTTTCAGGACATCCAGATCGAAGAATACCGTCCGCTTTCCTGAAAGAACGGATGTGTCCGGCGCGGATTTTCATAAACCTCCAGCGCCGGAAGAAAGAAGGAAAGATATGTTTTATTTGGTAACCGGCGGCAGCGGAAGCGGCAAATCCGAGTATGCGGAAAATCTGATTACGTCTTCGCTTTTTTCAAACCGGATCTACCTGGCAGCCATGGAGGCCTGGGGGGAAGAAGGAAGAAAGCGGGTACTGCGCCACCGCAGACTGCGGCAGGGGAAAGGTTTTTTTACCATTGAACGTCCGCGGAACCTGAAGGGCGTTCTTGATGGGCGGGGGGAGGACGCGGCGGTCCTTTTGGAGTGTATGTCCAACCTGGCAGCTAACGAGCTGTTTTTACCATCCGGCATGAGGAATGCCCTTGAGGCGGAAGATTCCATAAAGGAGGGAATCTGTCATCTGGAAGAAAACAGCAGTCTTCTGGTGGTGGTGACCAATGAGATTTTTTCTGATGGAGTGGATTACGGTCCGGAAACGGGAGAGTATATCTGGCTTCTTGGCAGGATGAATGTGTGGCTGGCCGAAAGGGCGGATGCGCTGGTGAAGGTGACGGCCGGAATACCGGAATGGATGTAAAAAAGCAATAAAGCGAGGCAAAATGACATGTTTCAGATAAGTGCATTGACAGTCGGAGTAATTCTGGACTGGATCTTTGGTGATCCGTTGAGGATTCCTCACCCGGTGGTATTTATAGGCCGTCTCATCGGAAGTGCAGAGAAAAGGCTGTGCCGGCCGGGGACGCCGGGGCAGAGGGCACGGGGAGTTTTTCTGACAGTGCTGGTGCTTTTGATCAGTGTGGGAATTCCCTGGGGGCTTCTTTTTCTTCTGTCTCTGGCGGAAGGAAAGAACGGGCCCCTGTCCTGGTGTCTTACGGCCTTTTGGAGCTTCCAGCTTCTGGCGGCCCGGGGACTTTATACGGAAAGCAGCAAAGTGGGACGCGCTTTGGAATCCGGCCAGAAAGAGGAGGCCAGAAAGTGCGTCTCTATGATTGTAGGGCGGGATACTGCATCCTTGGATGAGGCCGGCATGATCCGGGCGGCGGTGGAAACCGTAGGCGAGAATGCATCGGACGGGGTGATCGCCCCGCTTTTATATATGGCGGTTTTCGGAATCCCGGGCGGATTTTTTTACAAGGCCGTAAATACCATGGATTCTATGATCGGATATAAAAATGAGCGCTATCTTGAATTTGGCAGGGCGGCGGCCAGGCTGGATGATTTCTGCAACTGGATTCCCGCCAGAGTAAGCGGTATCCTTCTTACAGCATCATCCTGGCTTCTGGGAATTTTGTTCCGGGACAGGGAGCATTATGATGGGCGAAATGCCTGGAGGATCTTTTTGCGGGACAGAAGGAAACACACCAGCCCCAATTCGGCCCACGGCGAAGCAGTGTGCGCCGGAGCGCTTCATATCCGTCTGGGAGGCGATTCCCGGTATTCCGGAAAGCTTGTTCACAAGCCGTGGATTGGAGACGGAGACCGGGACGCGGAGGCAGAGGATATTAACCGGGCAGGAAGGATCATGATTGCCGGCGAGATTCTGTGTCTGTGCCTGATCTGGGCGGCGGCATGGATCCGGTAAGGGGCCGGAACGATATATCATTTACAATTCGGAAAGGAGCCGCAAATGAATGGATTTTACGGGCTGCTTATTGCAGTCTCCATGTATTCAAAAATACCGGTACCCAGAGTGGAATGGACCGGACCAAGGCTTCGCTATGTTATGTGCTGGTTTCCTATGGTGGGAGTGATCTGCGGTCTGGTGCTTTGGCTGTGGTTTTCTCTGGCCTGGCATCTTGAGATTCATCCGGTGTGCGCAGGGATGGCCGGCAGCTGTATTCCTCTTTTCATCAGCGGAGGAATCCATATGGACGGCTTCCTGGATACGGTGGACGCCAGGAGCTCGTACGGCGACCGGGAGAAAAAGCTGGAGATTTTAAAGGATCCCCACACCGGTGCGTTTGCCATTATCGGCGCTGTGGTTTATATGGTATTTTACTGTGCCTGCATGATTCAGCTTTTTTATGACGGAATGGAGCCGGGTGGCCGGAGGATGGCAGCGGCTTTCTGTCTGGTATTTGCGCTGGAGAGAGCTTTCAGCGGCCTGTCGGTGGCGATTTTCCCATGCGCAAAAAGCAGCGGGCTGGCAAGAACGTTTTCTGACGGCGCCCAGAAGAAAACGGTGGTTTGGGTACTTGCGGTCTGGATTTTCGTTCTGGTTATGGGAATGGGGGCAATTTCCGGTTTTTTGGCAGCGGCACTGACTCTGATTACCGGCGGGGTGATTTTTCTTTATTACCGGCATGTATCAGAAAAGGAATTCGGAGGGATTACGGGAGATCTGGCCGGCTGGTTTCTGCAGCTTTTTGAGGCTGCAGTTTTGGCGGCGCTGACAGCAGGGGCCAGGTATCTCCTTTTGTAGTGGTTCTCAATTCCGGTATGTTAAGAGCAGGAGGGAAGAACATGAGGAAAATACTGTTTTTAACCGGAGGAATCAGCCAGGGGAAGAGAGGATTCGCCCGGAAGCTGTGGAAGATATGGTTTGCAGAAACAAAAGGGACGGAGACTGCAGCCTGCCGGGAGGCAGACGGAAAGACCGCTTCCTGGGAGGAGTTTCAGCAGGCAGATATCGCCTGGAATCTTCAGGAGATGGCCCGCAGGATTCTGCTTTCCAAAGAAGGGCAGGCGGATTTTGCCGCTGATAAAGAAGAGAGCCTGGAAGCGAGGGCAGCCCGCCTGGCAGAGGAAATCCCGGACCGGATAATCAGAAGCGGATGCCAGAAAATTTTCATTGCCGATGAAGTGGGCTGCGGAATCGTTCCCATGGAACGACTGGAGAGAGAGTACCGCGAGTTAGCCGGACGGACGGCCTGCCGGATTGCCGCTTCTGCTGCGGCAGTGTGGCAGGTGACGGCCGGCATTGGAAGGTGCATAAAAGGCAGTGCGGTTCCGGAGAAGAATGAAGATGCCGGTATACAGGAGGCGGGCCGGCAGGTTAAGACAGAGCAGATGATGAAGGAGGAGACGGATATGGAAAAAGAGCATGGAACTGGTGTAAATGAAGCTGTAATCCCGGAGGAAATCTTAACGGAGATTGAAATGCAGACCAGACAGGCAGCAAAGGAGTTTCTCGAGGCAGCCAGGATGAAACCGGGGCAGATTCTGGTGGTGGGCTGTTCTTCCAGCGAGATTGAAAATTTCCGCATTGGAACCTGTTCCAGCCGTCTTGTGGGAGAGCGGGTATATCAGACCCTGTCAGAAATCTGCCGGGAGAAGGGGATATATCTGGCGGCCCAGTGCTGTGAACATTTGAACCGGGCGTTGATTCTGGAGGAAGAGGCAGTCCGCAGGTATGGATATGAGCCAGTGAATGTGGTGCCGCAGCTGAAAGCAGGAGGCTCCTTTGCCACGGCGGCATATCATGCCATGGAACATCCGGTGGCAGTGGAGGAAATCCGGGCAGACGGCGGGATGGATATCGGCGATACCCTCATCGGCATGCATTTAAAGCCGGTGGCAGTTCCGGTGCGGATTTCTGTAAAACGGATCGGAGGGGCCAATGTGGTCTGCGCCAGGGTGCGGCCGAAATTTATTGGCGGGGAACGGGCAGGATACGATTCGGAACTGGCATAAAAAAGCGAATACAGGACTTTAATTTCAGGAAAAAAGCCTGGGAAGCGGCGGCTGACAAAATATCAGCTGCCGCTTCCCGGGCTTTTTCTTTTCTGAAGAGGATTCCCCATGATATTTCCGGGCTTTTTGTCATTTTTTCGAAAATAATCCTTTTTTGAAAATATTTTTTCTTTCTTAGCATTTTCTTTACAGTTTCTTGCGCAAGATTTACGAAAAATTGTTCGTATGCAGATAGATACAATGGATTTCATCCGCTAAAATTATTATTGAAATCAATATAAGCGGAATGCCTGATACAGCCTGAAGATCCGAAAGATGGATAAAAAGGAAATC
>DVKS01000217.1 GCA_018715905.1 Candidatus Caccovicinus merdipullorum
TAAATCTTTTGTTTCCCCTTTTTCTCTTTATGACCCAGCAGCTTAGACAGCGTATATAAATCGCACCCATTTTTTAATTGGCTCTGCGCATAAAAATGTCTGCATGTATGCAGACTCACACGAATACAATCCCGAATTTTCGCAAACGCCCCTGCCGCCTTCACAACACGCTCCAACGTCTCCACTGTTAATTTCCTTTCAAAAAAGCAAAAAGGAGGGAAAAGAGAAGGTATAGAGACAGGAAAAGGCAGATGCGTAAAATGATAGGAACCGAGAAGAAAAAGAGGGCGATACTCTGTGCACCGTCCTCTCTCATATGGCTTTATAATTCTTTTAGGCAATAGGCAACGAGAACCTCTATCATTTTCCTCTTATCCTCGTCAAGTTGAGCAATCTGCCCGGCAAGCCTGTCCACGTCATTTTTTGTCTGTGTTCCCGTTAATATATAATCTGTACTACCCTTTAAAATCTGGCTTGCTGCACGTAGGGCAACGTACTTATTCAGACTATGAAAGTGGCAAAACAAGAATCCCTGTTGATAATCTTTTGAAATTGGCGAAATTTTACAATATATCTATGGATTACATCACAGGTGCAAGCAATATCAAAACAGAATATCGGCCATACAAAAAACTCCTTCCCGCACACTGCATGGTGTTTGGAAAGGAGTCTTTTCGCACATTCGTAACTGACGCCCCGGAAAAATGCCGGTTTATCGTCACTGGAGCACGTTTCCTGCAATTTTTATTATATCGATAATCCGAAAAACCAGATTTCAAGCGGCTTTTGGCCGGATGCCTTATTCATCCCAGTTGTGGTAAACCGCCTGCACATCATCATCTGCATCCAGCAGATCCAGAATCCGATTCAGCTTCTTGATATCATCTTCATCGGATAATTCCACCCAGGTCTGGGGGATCATGGTGACGCCGGCTTCCAGCATGGGAACGCCTTCCTTCTCCAGAGCCTCGCGCACCTGGCTGAAGCTGTCGGGATCGGTATATACCTCGAAGCTGTCTTCCTCCTCAGAGAAATCCTCCGCTCCGGCATCCAACGCCAGCATCATCAGATCATCCGCATCCATCTCACACTCTTCCTTGTCAATGATGATCTGGCCCTTCTTATCAAACATGTAGGACACGCTTCCGGGTGTTCCTACGTTTCCGTTTCCCTTGGTAAAAGCGCTTCTTACGTTGGCAGCGGTACGGTTCTTATTATCAGTCAGCGCATCTACGATGATGGCTACACCGCTGGGACCGTAGCCTTCGTAGGTCAGAGACTCGTAGTTTACAGAATTGGCATCGCCGGCTGCCTTCTTAATGCCTCTCTCAATGGTATCATTGGGCATGTTGTTGGCCTTGGCCTTGGCGATTACATCGCGCAGCTTGCTGTTATTGGCCGGATCTGCTCCGCCTTCCTTTACGGCAACGGCGATCTCACGGCCGATTACGGTAAAAATCTTTCCCTTTGCCGCGTCGTTTTTCTCCTTTTTGTGCTTAATATTCGCAAATTTTGAATGTCCTGACATTTCTTAACACTCCTTCTTCTTTACCTGCATTTCGCGTACATCCTTTTTATTCTATCACCCTTTTCGCGGCATGACAAGTACAAGATTTTCTCGCTGGTATAAGATTTTCTCGCTGGTATTCTTTCATCTATCGTAACGGTTCGTCTATGTATCCAGTTCAAGACTTACCATTAACGCTGTGTTCACCTGCTTTAACAGGCTGTCATCAATGTGGCAGATCTTCTCCTTCAGCCGCATCTTGTCTATGGTCCGCAGCTGCTCTAAAAGAATCACCGAATCCTTCACCATATTGCACCGCCGGGTATCCAGCTCTACATGGGTGGGAAGCTTCGCCTTGTTCATTTTCGATGTGATGGCCGCGCAGATCACCGTAGGACTGTGGCGGTTCCCCACATCATTCTGTATAATCAGCACCGGCCGGATTCCGCCCTGTTCCGAGCCAACCACCGGCCTTAAATCTGCATAATAAACATCGCCTCGCCTGATCGTCACCGTTCTTCACTCTCCATATCATAATGATTATAAGGGTAGTATCGCCCGATTTTTCCCTCTTATACATTATGATATGCCGAATGCCCTAAAATCCCTCGTACCGATCATCAAAATAATCTTTTTGGCCTGCGATTTTCCCGCCGGAAAGATAAATTCTGGGAATACGCTTGCCCAGATTGCATAATATTTCGTAATGAAAGCCGCCGCCTGCCTCTGCCAGGTCCTCTGCCAGAATCTTCTCATCTCCGTCTTTGCCGATCAGCGTAACGGGATCATCCTGACAGACCTCCGGGATATCTGACACATCAGCCATAAACTGGTCCATGCAGATCCTTCCCAGAATCGGAGCCTTCTTTCCCCGGATCAGCACCCAGCCTTTTCCGGAAAGGTTCCGAGGATAACCGTCCCCGTATCCCACCGGAATCGTGGCAATCTTCATCTGGCGGGGTGCCCGGAATGTTCCTCCGTAGCTGACCTCCGTCCCTTCTTCGATGGTCTTGATAAAGGTAATGCAGCTTTTTAATTCCAGGGCCGGCTCCAGCCGGACTCTGGTTTTGTCCACATCTGCTGACGGATAAAGCCCGTAAATGGAAATGCCGGCCCGCACCGCATCAAATTCCACCCCGATGGATTCCAGGATCCCTGCGCTGTTTGCGCAGTGCTTTACGGGAATCTCTATGCCCCGCTCCGAAAGAAGTCCCATAAAATGCCGGTATCTGCCCAGCTGCTCCTTTGTTTTCGTCTTATTCGCCTCATCGGCCGTAGCGAAATGGGTAAAAATTCCCTCCAGAGCAATGCCTTCCAGCTGTGAAATCTCCTGTACCCAGTCTGCCGACCGGGCATCCGGCGTCATTCCGATCCGGCTCATGCCCGTATCCAGGGCCAGATGCACCGGCGCCGTCTTTCCCAGAGCCCTGGCTCTGCGTGCAAATTCTTCCGCTGCTTCCTTCTCAAACAGCACAGGACGGATCCCATTGACGATCAGATCCTCGTACCAGCAGGAGTGTACCGGACCCAGTATCAGCACCGGCTTGCGGAAGCCATGGTGCACCAGCTGCAGGGCCTCCTCCGCCGCTGCCACAGCAAAGCCGTCCACGTAAGGTTCGATTGCCCGTCCTACAGGCACAGCGCCGTGTCCGTAGCCGTCCGCCTTTAATACACCGATCATCTTCACGCCGGCCGGAAGTACGGCCTGCATCTCTTCCATATTATGCTTTACCGCGTCCAGATTCACCGACGCGTACACTCTGCTGTATCTCTCCATCGTCATTGCCTCCGAAATGTTTCATTCCCATCCTTTCAGGACTTTTCCCACACAATCTGCCAGCTCACTGGCCAGCAGTCCGTATGCCCCGTTCTCCCTGCGCCACAAATCTCCTGCCAGCCCATGGATATATGCTCCCATGGGTGCAGCCAGATTGTCATCCATTCCCTGGGCAAAGAGACCGGCAATCACGCCGGCAAGTACATCTCCGGAACCAGCCTTGGCCATGGCGCTGTTGCCGCTTGTGTTGACACAGATCCGGCCGTCCCGCAAAGCCGTCACAGTTGCCGCATCCTTTAACACACAGGTAATCCCGTAATGGCCCGCATACTCCGCTGCCGTCTCAGGAAGATTCTCCTGAATCTGTTCCACAGACTTTCCTGTCAGCCGCGCCATCTCACCAAGATGCGGTGTAATAACGATGTTCTCTGTAAAATAACCGGCAAGCTCCGGATTCACCGCAATTAAGTTCAGGGCATCTGCATCTACGATAATCGGTGTGCAGGCCATTGTCAATACCATTTCCACCAGTTCTTTGGCCCAGGGTTCCTGGCCAAGCCCGGGTCCTACTACCACTGCATCGGCCCAGCTGCAGCAGGACTCGATCCGGTTGCGCATTCCCTCGGGATCCTTTTCAAAGTCCTCCGGATCATAAGTCTCCAAAATTGCCTCCGGAAGGCGGGTGTTGATAAAGCTCCGGTTGGACTGGTCCGTGAAAATCTTTACCAGGCCCGCCCCGGTCCGGTAGGCTGCCAGACCGCTTAAGAAAGCAGCGCCTCCCATATTTTTCGACCCGGCCGCAATCAGCACTTTGCCAAAGGTTCCTTTATTGGAGTAAGGCGGCCGCTCCGGCGCTTCCTTTTTATCTTCCGGCTCCAGACAGAAGGCCCGGATGCCTTCCTGGGCCCCCGGAGCCCTGCGGACAGCCTCTTCCGGGAATCCAATATCCGCTGTAATCACCTGGCCGGCATACAGCCGTCCCGGATAGAGAACGCTGCCGAGTTTTTCCCAGCCGAAGGTAACCGTCACATCTGCCCGCAGCGCACAGCCCATGACCTTTCCGGTATCGCTGCTGATGCCTGAGGGCATGTCCACCGCCACCGTAAGACGCGGCTCTGCATCCCGGAGCATGTTAAGGAATTCTCTGTATGCGCCTGTCACCGGTCTGGAAAGCCCCACGCCAAAAACAGCATCTACCAGCACATCGCAGCGGCCAGGTATGAATTCTTCGTACTCAATCAGGCTGACTCCCAGACGCTCCGCAATGGAAGCCTGCAATTGAAACTCCCTGCTTCCTTTTTCCCGATCGCCGATATAAATAACCACCACAGGATATCCTGCCAGATGGAGCATTCTGGCTGCTGCCACTCCGTCAGCTCCGTTATTTCCGCATCCGCAGGCGCACCAGATTCTCTCCTTTTTTCCGGCTCTGTCCTCCACTTCCCTGGCCACAGAAAGTGCAGCCCGTTCCATTAACACCAGAGACGGGATACCTACCGTTTCAATCGTCCAGCTGTCAATGGATTTCATTTGTTTTCCTGTTACCAGCGTTCTCATATCACAACCTCCTCCGCTTCTGAACCGTCTGCCTGCAGGACGGTCTGCTTTTCCCATATCCGATTCCGGAATCATCCGGCTGCAGCAAAAGCCGGCTGAAAGAATCGCTTCTTTGCCCGCCGGCTTTTCTTACACCGGCCGGGAAACACCCCGGCCTCTGTCAGGAATCAGGATTCCTTTTTCTCTTTTGTATTTTTTTCTCCGGATTTTTTCTTCTCCTCTTTCTCTCGATCCTGCATGCTGCATACCCGGTAAGAGAGGCGCATCAGGCTTTCCGACAGATGCACATTCTCCACCACCACATCATCCGGTACCACCAGATCGGTATGGGCAAAGTTCCAGATGGCTTTGATGCCGGCCTTTACCAGACGGTCAGCAATTTCGGGGGCCTTCGTTTTCGGGATCGTAAGCGCCGCAATCTGCACATCATTTTCTACAATAAAGGATTCCAGATCCTCCACGCCCCGGATCTCAATTCCACGCACCACGAGTCCGATGAGCCTGGGGTTAATATCGAACATCCCCTTTATGATAAAACCGCGCTTTTCAAAATTCGCGTAATTGGCAATAGCCTGTCCCAGATTTCCTGCTCCGATGATAATAATATTATGCTGCCGGTCAATGCCCAGTATCTTTGCGATCTCTGTATAAAGATACTTTACATTATAGCCATAGCCCTGCTGCCCGAATCCGCCGAAATTATTCAAATCCTGCCGGATCTGCGATGCCGTGACCTTCATCCGGATGCTCAGTTCATTCGAAGAAATCCGCTCTACGCCATCCTCCAGAAGTTCCCCCAGGTACCGATAGTAACGGGGGAGTCTGGAAATTACCGCTTTTGAAATTTCTTTGTGCTCCACGTCATTCACTTCCTTTTCTTTACTCCCTGTTACTTATTATAGGTATTTGTGAAAACTTTGTCAAACACATTTTCGCTCCTTGCAAAAAACATGCGTCTATATTATACTAATGTTGCTATCACAACGAAAACCAGGAGGAATTCCATGATTTTATCATGCAGCAATATTTCAAAGTCCTTCGGCAGCGACACGATTCTGGAAAATGTCTCCTTTCATATCGAGGAACACGAAAAGGCCGCTGTGGTGGGCATCAACGGTGCAGGGAAATCCACCCTGTTAAAGATCATTATCGGTGAGCTTCCTGCTGATTCCGGCGAAGTCGTAGTTTCCAAAGGAAAGACCATCGGCTATCTGGCCCAGCATCAGGATCTGGAAAGCTCCCGCACCATTTACGAAGAAGTTCTGGAGATCAAGCGCCCCATCATCCAGATGGAGGAACGGATCCGCCAGCTGGAAACCCAGATGAAGGATGCAGAAGGGGATGCGCTGGAGTCCATGCTCTCTGAGTACAGCCGCTTAAACCACCAGTTTGAACTGGCAAACGGCTACGCCTACAAAAGTGAAGTAACCGGCGTCTTAAAAGGCCTGGGATTTACAGAAGAAGAATTCACAAAACCGGTCAATACTCTTTCCGGCGGCCAGAAGACGCGTGTCTCCCTGGGCCGTCTTCTTCTCTCCAATCCGGACATCATTCTTCTGGACGAGCCCACAAACCACCTGGATATGGAATCCATCGCATGGCTGGAAAATTATCTGATCAATTACAGCGGCAGCGTTATTATCGTTGCCCACGACCGGTATTTCCTAAACCGGGTGGTTAAAAAGATCATTGAACTGGACCGGGGACATTCCCAGGTCTATCTGGGAAATTACGATGAGTACAGCCAGAAGCGGGCCATGATCCGTCAGGCCCAGATGAAGGCCTACTTAAACCAGCAGCAGGAAATCCGCCATCAGCAGGAAGTCATCGCAAAGCTGAAATCCTTCAACCGGGAAAAATCCATCAAGCGGGCGGAAAGCCGGGAGAAGATGTTAGCCAAAGTGGAGGTTCTTGAAAAGCCCACGGAAGTAAATGACGCCATGTCCATCACCCTGGAACCCAGGACGGAAAGCGGAAACGATGTGCTGACCATCCGGAACCTTGGGAAGGCCTTCGGCTCCTTAAATCTGTTCCAGCATGTGGATATCGATATCCGCCGCGGCGAAAGGATCGCCGTCATCGGAAACAACGGAGCCGGAAAATCCACCCTGTTAAAGATCATCATGGGAATGCTGCCGGCCGATGCCGGGGAGATCCGGCCGGGTGCCCGCGTCCATGTGGGCTACTATGATCAGGAGCAGCAGGTACTCCATCCGGAAAAGACAATTTTCGAGGAAATTCAGGATGCGTATCCGGATATGGACAACACACGTGTCCGCAGTGTCCTGGCCGCTTTTCTCTTTACCGGGGATGATGTGTTTAAGAAGATCTCCGACTTAAGCGGCGGCGAACGGGGCCGCGTCTCCCTGGCAAAGTTAATGCTCTCGGAAGCGAACTTCCTGATCCTGGACGAGCCCACAAACCATCTGGACATTACCTCAAAGGAGATCCTGGAGGACGCCTTAAACCATTATACCGGAACCGTCCTTTACGTTTCCCATGACCGCTATTTCATCAATAAAACAGCCACCAGGATCCTGGAGCTGACCGGTCAGACCTTTATTAACTACATCGGCAATTATGACTACTATCTGGAAAAGAAGGAAGAACTAACCCGCATTTATACCGGCCAGACCGGTTCCGCCTCTTCCCTCTCTTCTAAAACGGCAGGACCTCTGGCAGGTCTTACCGCCGGCTCTGTCTCCTCTTCTTCTCTTTCCGAAAAGGAAGAAAGCGCCGGCAAACAGGACTGGAAAGCGCAGAAAGAAGAACAGGCCCGTCTCAGGAAACGTCAGAACGATCTGAAAAAAACAGAGGAAGCCATCCTTAACCATGAAACCCGCATGGAAGAAATCGATCAGCTGCTGGCCTCCGAAGAGGTCTATACGAATGTTTCCCGGCTGATGGAGCTGAATCAGGAAAAAGAGACTCTGACCCGCCAGCTGGAAGAACTTTACGAAGCCTGGGAGAGTCTGGCAGAATAGTCTCTGGCTCTTTCCAGTCCGGCATTAAGAAAGGAGTACCATCTATGGAACGAATGAAACGCCCTCTGGCTATTGTCTGTCTGATCCTGATGGGAGTACTGATTGCAGGCGCTGTCATCCTGGCCCTCATCGGTACAGAAGAAGCGGCCCGTCTCCTTATGGCAGACCTCTTCTGCCTGATTGTCATCCCTGCCGTCTTTTACGGCTACCAGATGCTTTTAAATATGATAAAAAAGAAAGAGCATGACAACGAAAAGGATGCCAGTTAAATTATACGTATAGATCTGCCATGCGCCGGAAAAATGCGGCGCATGGCGCATAACAGAAAAAGCTGCCCCGTCCCGACAAATACCGTCGATGATGAGGCAGCTTCCTGCTGCTTAAAACCTATCGGAAAATAATATCGTCACGTCCCGGTCCGTTGGATACCATAGTGATCTTTACACCGATCTCCTTCTCCACGAACTCAATGTACTTCCGGCAGTTCTCCGGCAGATCTTCATACTTCTTAATTCCCCGGATATCCGACTTCCAGCCGGGAAGCGTAGTGTAAACCGGCTTGGCTTTCTCTAACTTCACGGTGGTGGGGAAGTCTTTCGTCACCTGTCCGTCTACCTCGTAGCCTACGCATACCGGAATCTCATCCAGATACCCCAGCACATCCAGTACAGTGAAAGCCACTTCCGTAGCCCCCTGGATCCGGCAGCCATAGCGGGTAGCCACTGCATCAAACCATCCCATACGACGAGGACGGCCGGTGGTAGCGCCAAACTCGCCGCCGTCGCCGCCTCTGCGGCGCAGCTCATCTGCCTCGTCGCCAAAGATCTCGCTGACGAAAGCGCCGGCTCCTACTGCGCTGGAATAAGCCTTAACTACAGTAATAATATCCTTGATCTCATAAGGAGGAATCCCCGCTCCAATGGCGCCGTAAGCAGCCAGCGTAGAAGAAGACGTTACCATTGGGTAAATTCCGTGGTCCGGATCTTTTAATGATCCTAACTGTCCCTCCAGCAGGATCCGCTTTCCATCGGCAATCGCCTGATGAAGATAAGCAGATACATCGCACACGTAAGGCGCAATCATATCCCGGTACTGACGGCAGGTTTCCAGAAGTTCCTCCGCATCAAGGAGAGGCTTGTGATACAGATGCTCTAAAAGCACATTCTTCTGCTCGCATACCCGCTGGATCTTTTCCCGGATTACCTGGTCATCGAAAAGCTCGCTGACCTGAATACCGATCTTTGCATATTTATCAGAATAAAACGGCGCAATTCCGGACTTCGTGGAGCCGAAGGATTTTCCGGCCAGACGAGCCTCTTCATATGTGTCAAACAGCACGTGATAAGGCATCAGGATCTGCGCTCTGTCCGAAACCAGGATCTTCGGCTTCGGAACGCCTCTCTCCACCAGGGACTGAATCTCATTAATTAAGTACGGAATATTCAGTGCTACACCATTGCCGATAATACTGGTAGTGTGATCGTAGAATACACCGGATGGCAGCAGGTGCAGGGCAAACTTTCCATAGTTATTGATGATAGTGTGGCCGGCATTGCTTCCTCCCTGAAAGCGGATAATAATATCCGACTCCTTGGCAAGCATATCGGTAATCTTTCCCTTACCTTCATCGCCCCAGTTAGCACCAACGATAGCTCGAACCATTCTGTTTCCTCCTTTGGGATTAACCCGTGTTCATTCTCTTACCCTACTAATTTACACCAAAATCCGACATAAGTAAAGGACATATTTATTATATTAGTTATGAATCTTATTAGTAATACTTATATTATAACGTAAAGTCCCTACACGTTAATTTCGGCAGTCATTCCCAAAAGCTCCTGGTTCGCCTCCAGCACCGGGCGGATGCATTCTTCCAGGAATTCCTCCACTTGGCGGGGAGCGCGTCCCACGTACTTTTTCGGATCCATGGTCTGCTTTAAAGCATCCAGGCTCAAATTAAAGGCCGGATCCGCAGCAATTAACTCCAGGAGATTGTTTTCTTTGCCGTTTTCTTTTACATTCTTTCCGGCTTCCATGGACAGGGTACGGATCCGCTCATGCAGCTCCTGCCGGTCTCCGCCTGCCTTTACTGCATCCATCATGATATTTTCCGTGGCCATGAAGGGAAGTTCCGCCATCATATGCTTTTCGATTACCTTCGGATAAACCACCAGGCCGTCTACCACATTCAGATACAGATCCAGAATGCCGTCCACTGCCAGGAATCCTTCCGGAACGGAGAGACGCTTATTCGCCGAATCATCCAGCGTCCGCTCAAACCACTGGGTAGAAGCCACCAGCATAGGGTTCATCACATCTGCCATCACGTAATTGGACAGGGAAGCGATCCGCTCGCTGCGCATGGGGTTCCGCTTGTAGGCCATGGCGGAAGAACCGATCTGATTCTTCTCAAAGGGCTCCTCGATCTCCTTTAAATGCTGCAGAAGACGGATGTCATTGGAAAACTTGTGGGCGCTCTGGGCAATGCCGGCAAGAACGGAAATTACCCGTGTGTCGATCTTTCGTGAATACGTCTGTCCGGACACCGCATAGCAGCTGTCAAAGCCCATCTTCCGTGCGATCATCTGATCTGCCTTCCGGCACTTCTCATGGTCGCCGTCAAACAGTTCCAGGAAACTGGCCTGTGTTCCGGTAGTTCCCTTAGATCCTAAAAGCTTCATGGAGCTGAGTACATACTCCAGATCCTCCAGATCAAGAAGCAGATCCTGAAGCCATAGGGTGGCCCGCTTTCCTACCGTGGTAGGCTGGGCAGGCTGAAAATGGGTAAATGCCAGAGTGGGCTGATCCTTATACTTCTCTGCAAACTTGGCCAGCTCCGCCATAACATTTAAAAGTTTCTTCCGCACCAGACGCAGGGCCTCAGTCATAATGATAATGTCGGTATTATCGCCTACATAGCAGGATGTTGCACCTAAATGGATGATTCCCTTTGCCTTGGGGCACTGTACGCCGTAGGCATATACATGGGACATCACATCATGGCGTACCAGACGCTCCCGCTCTTTCGCCACCTCATAATTAATATCATCTGCATGAGCCTTCAGCTCCTCGATCTGCTCATCGGTAATGGGAAGACCCAGTTCCTGCTCCGTCTCTGCTAGGGCAATCCAGAGTTTTCTCCAGGTCCGGAATTTCTTATCCGGTGAAAAGATATACTGCATCTCCCGGCTGGCATAACGCTCAGAAAGGGGGCTTACATATCTGTCGTTCATAGTAACCTCCTGATTTATACTTGTTATTTCGCGTATTCACCCCGGATATCTTCCTTGGGCGGCGCAATGGGATACTCTCCCGAAAAACATGCGGTACAGATGGGGAGTCCGCCTGCCATTTCCGAAAGACGTTCCATCTTAAGATAAGACAGAGAATCCGCACCAATGACCTTCCGGATCTCCTCCAGAGTCCGTCCGCTGGCAATCAGATGATCTTCCGAAGGAATATCCGTGCCGAAATAGCATGGGTGAAGGAACGGCGGTGCACTGACCCTCACATGGACTTCCGCAGCGCCGGCATCCCGCAGCATATTTACAATCAGCGCGCTGGTAGTCCCCCGGACAATGGAGTCATCGATCATGATAACCCGCTTTCCGGCCACCGCTTCCTTTAATACGTTCAGTTTAATGCGGACCGCCGACTCCCGGCTGCTCTGCTTCGGCTTAATAAAAGTCCGGCCCACGTAAGTATTCTTTACAAACGCCGTCCCGTAAGGAATTCCGGACTCCATGGAATACCCCAGGGCAGCCGCATTTCCGGACTCCGGCACACCTACCACAAGATCCGCCTCCACCGGCGAATCCTTTGCCAGGCAGCGTCCCGCATAAATCCGGGAATGATATACGCCGACGCCATCCAGAACACTGTCCGGTCTGGCGAAATAAATGTACTCAAACACACATCTCGCCTGCTTTTTCGGGTCAGCCAGGCACATGCTCTTATTCGAGGCAATTCCCTGAGGGGTAATGGCCACAATCTCTCCCGGCTCTACATCCCGCACAAACTCCGCGCCGATGGTTTCCAGAGCGCAGGTTTCCGAAGCCAGGATATAGGCATTGTCCCTCTTTCCGATGCAAAGGGGCTTAAAGCCGAACGGATCCCTGGCGCCGATCATCTTTCGGGGACTCATGATCACCAGCGCGTAGGCGCCTTTTATCTTCTTCATGGCATTGGCCACCGCCTCTTCCACGGTGCTGGTGTTCACACGCTCTCTTGCAATATGGTAAGCCACCACCTCCGAGTCAATGGTTGTCTGGAAGATGGCGCCGGAGTATTCCAGTTCCCGGCGCAGTTCCGGTGCATTGACCAAATTTCCGTTATGGGCCAATGCCAGAGTGCCTTTGATGTAATTTAACACAAGGGGCTGGGCATTTTCACGGGTGGAGCTTCCGGCCGTGGAATAGCGCACATGGCCGACGCCGATATTTCCGTGAAGGCTTTCCAGGGTATCCGGGGTAAATACCTCGTTGCACAGGCCCATGCCTTTGTGTGTGCTGACTCTTCCCTTGGGGCCTTCCGTATCGCTGACTGCAATACCGCAGCTTTCCTGGCCTCTGTGCTGGAGAGCAAAGAGGCCGTAATAAATGGTCGATGCCACATCGTTTCCGTCCAAATCATACATGCCGAAAACGCCGCATTCTTCGTGAAGCACATCCTCGTCAAAAAAATCTATCTGGTTCATTCATCGTACCTTTCTGCTGTCAAGTGGGGGCTTTCAACTGGGGTACGCCGCCGTCAGACGGCATGCCTGATTACGAAGTATCCAGCAGGACGCGCCAGTGACGCGTCCTGTCGGATTATTTATCGATGCCCAGACGGCGGAACACTTCCTGATAAGCGTCCTCTACATTTCCCAGATCTCTGCGGAAGCGGTCCTTGTCCAGCTTCTCGTGCGTATCCTTATCCCAGAGACGGCAGGTGTCCGGAGAAACCTCGTCAGCCAGGATAATCTGTCCGTGATAACGGCCGAATTCGATCTTAAAGTCGATCAGTTCGATGTTCAGAGATGCAAAATACTCCTTCATCACTTCGTTTACCTGGAATGCATAGCGGGTGATGGCATCAATCTCCTCCTCGGTAGCCAGATCAAGGGCCAAAGCGTAATACTTATTAATGAAAGGATCGCCCAGATCATCATTCTTATAGCTGAACTCCAGGGTAGGACACTTAAACTGAACGCCCTCTTCCATGCCCATCTTTTTTGCAAAGCTTCCTGCAGAGAAGTTGCGGATGATAACCTCAAGAGGAACGATCTCTACCTTCTTAACTGCCGTCTCGCGGTCATTTAACTCTTCGATATAGTGGGTGGGAACGCCCTTTTCTTCCAGCTTCTTAAAGATATAGTTGGTCATGCGGTTGTTGATGGCGCCCTTTCCTACGATCGTGCCCTTCTTAAGGCCGTTAAAAGCGGTGGCATCATCCTTATACGAAACAATTAATACATCCGGATCCTCCGTGGTGTAAACCTTCTTTGCTTTTCCTTCATACAGTAATTCTTTCTTCTCCATAATGATGACTTATCCTTTCTTCTTTTGAGATTTATAAGTTTTTGATATAAAAGAACACTATTTCAGTAGAAAGTATAATACAAAGAATTGTCAAATACAATAGTTAAACCTATTAATTTCTCTAATGAATCATTTCTCCTTCCGGAAAGCCTTTCTCCTTTTCCCGGAAAAAAGTAATCTGCCCCTGGCAAAAACGGATACGGACCCCGAAGATCTCCCTCTCCCATTCCCCCTTTTTCCCGGTGCAGTCCTCTGCCGCCTCCCCCGGCAGAGCGTGGAAAACAGCATCTTCCTGCTGCAGATCAAATTCTCCTGTATAAAATGCCATCCACAGACTGAGAACAAAGAAAATCAGAAAAACCATACCGGCGCCGGCCTCTCTCCCTGCACCGGCGCCGCGTCTTCCGGATAAGGCCCGTCTGAACCAGCGCCCTTTACCTGTATGTGCCCGTTCTTCAAAAATCATGCGTCTTAAGTCCGCCATTCCCAGTTCAGGATACTGTCTCGATCCGTTTTTCATCCTCCCACCGCCTTTATTGGTTTCGATTGAATTTTACATTATTTTACAATTTCATTTTACCAGATAATGGATATAGAAGCAAGAAAACTTTTTTAAAACCAGGCTGACTGCCCTAAAAGGTTTCCACATCACAAAAACAGCTGCCCTACCAAGCCTCTGGTATGACAGCTGTCTGCTTTCCCCTGCAAAATCACCGGGTTTATGGGTTTGCCGTCTCTCTGGCGGCTGTTTCCCCTTCCATTTTGTCTCTGCCTTCCTCTACTGCGTCACGGCCCTTATCATAGATTTCTCCGGCTCCTTCTTCCACGTCATCCATCAGGCCTTCCAGCACGCCGGTCTCTCCTTCTGTACTTCCGGTACTGCCTGCACCGCTGTTCTCTCCCGCCGATTCATCCCGGCCTGTATCCGGATTTTCCATTTCCGAGTCTGTGGTTGGCGACGCGGCTGAAGTCGTCCCAGTTGTCTCTTTATTATTCTGTCCGGAACAGCCTGTTGCAGCAGCAAACAGTACCGCCGTCAGCAGGCAGAGAAATAAAGCTTTGATTTTCTTCATAAAAACTGTCTCCTTTCATACAGATCCGTTTTTCTATGGCTAGTATAAACAGGAGACAGAAAAATTATCAAAGGTAAATTTTTCAAAAGAAACAGGGATACAGCAGGCTACGAACCAATCACATCGGCCATAGTATACATCCCCGGCTCTCTGCCGGCCAGGTAAACAGCAGCTGACAGAGCACCTTTCCCGAATATAGCTTTGGAGTAGGCCGTATGGCGGATGGTAATCACCTCGTCCGTCCCCGCAAAGATTACATCATGCTCGCCTACAATGGAGCCGCCGCGGACAGCGCTGATTCCAATTTCCATGGGATCCCTCTTCTCCCTGCGCTGGCTTCTGTCATATACGTAATGGCAGGTGTTTCCCACAGCTTCGTTGGCCGCATCCGCCAGAGCAAGAGCAGTTCCGCTGGGGGCGTCCATTTTCTGATTGTGGTGCCTTTCCACGATCTCCATGTCAAACCCGGCAGCTGACAGAGTCTTTGCAGCTTCTGCCACCAGCTTAAATAAAAGGTTCACCCCAAGGGACATATTGGCAGAGCGAAGGACTGCCGTCATGACAGAGGTCTCTTTTACTTTTCCGATCTGCTCTTCGCTTAATCCGGTAGTGCATAAAACCACTGGAATACGGTGTTTACCGCAGTAATCCAAAAGCCCGTCCACCGCCTTTGCAGAAGCAAAGTCCACTACCACATCCACATCTTCCTTTACCTCTTCAAGAGAGGCATATACCGGGAAATCCTGCTTCTGTTCTGTATTCAGATCCACTCCGGCTGCAATCACCACCTGGGGATCTTTCTGTGCCAGGCCGGCAATGACCTGTCCCATGGCTCCATTACAGCCATGCAATAATATCTTTACCATCGTTTATCCTCCGTTCCCTGATCTGCATCCTCCATCTGTACTGTCCCCACAGTTTTACAGAATACCGTAATCCATCATAGCTTTCTTAAGCTTTTCCTGATTCTGGGGTTCCATCTCCGTAAGAGGCATCCGCAGGGGGCCTGCATCCTTCCCCATCAGATTCATAGCTGCCTTAACGGGAATGGGATTCACTTCCCGGAACAGTTCCGTAATCAGCGGAATGGCCTCCAGCTGCATCTGTCTGCTGCGCTCCACATCTCCTGCAAAGAACGATGCGCAGATATCATGAGTCTGCCTGGGCGCTACGTTGGACAGAACGGAAATTACGCCCTTTCCTCCCAGGGAAAGGATGGGAACGATCTGATCATCATTGCCGGAATACAGATCCACACATCCCTCTGCCAGATTCATCAGTGTGGCAATATTTGAAAAATTCGCACTGGCTTCCTTTACGCCCACAATGTTATCCACCGTCTTGCACAGGGTAACGATGGTCTGGGGCTGAATGGTAACACCGGTTCTTCCGGGAATATTATAAAGAATAACCGGAATGGAGATTGCCGCTGCTACTGTGCTGAAATGAGCAATCAGTCCGTTCTGGGTGGCTTTGTTATAGTAAGGAGATACCAGAAGCACGCCGTCTGCGCCGGCCTTCTCCGCCTCCTGCGACAAATAAACCGCAGTCTCAGTACAGTTTGATCCGGTTCCCGCAACAACGGGAATCCTCCCTGCCGTCTTCTGGCAGGTATAACGGATCACTTCCAGGTGCTCTTCATGAGTAAGCGTAGACGCCTCACCGGTGGTGCCGCAGGCGATAATCGCATCTGTTCCTCCGGCAATCTGCTCCTCAATAAGCTCTCCCAGCTTGTCATAATTTACCTGGCCATCTGCCTTCATAGGTGTGATCAGCGCTACACCGGCTCCTTCAAAAATTGCCATAATCTTATCCTCCTGTTTTGTATTCACCAAAGCTTTTATCCGGCAAAGAACAGCATTGCCGGCATATTCCGCCGGATACTTCGTAAAACAAAGGGGCTGACGTATATGGTCAGCCCCCAAAGTCCGAATTTCTTTCTCGCTCTTTAAGTAGCCCTCCATCCTGACGGATGACAGTCACATGGTTCTTCACCATATGCCCAGGAGGGAAATTCCGGATTTCCATCCTTCGGCGCCTTTCCCTTTTCACTGTCTTCTCCTGTGTCCGGCACATCCGACAGCGTACTTATGATCGGCGCAACCTCTACCTTCTGTATCTTTATGTTGTTTTTATCTTAGCATTCTTCTGCCGGCTTGTCAACAAGGTCTCTTACTTTACTTCCTGCAGATACGTAATATGGTCTGCATAAGACTCCAGGCCTGCCGGAAGCACCTTTCCGGTGAGGATCAGAGACATCTCGCCCTCTCTGCTCTCCAGCTGCTCAATCAGCTGTTTCTCCGTAATGATCCCGCAGTCTACAATGCCCAGGATCTCATCCAGGATCAGCAGCTCACACTCTCCTGTCATCATCACCTTCTTGGCAAAATTAAGCCCGTTCCGGATGTTCATCATCTCTTCGGACTTTTCTTCCTCCGTAAGGGATTCAAAAAAAGCTGCCGATTTTTCAAAGCGGAAAACCTTCATCTCCGGCTCAAGACGTTTTAATATATCCATACGATCCGTATTCAGGCTTCCCTTTAAAAATTGAATCATAATCACACTTTTGTGGTCCGAAATGGCGCTGATGGCCTGGCCAATGGCCGCATTTGTTTTTCCCCTGCCTGGACCGCAGATTACCTGAACTGCTCCATCTTTCATCTGAACGCACCTCATATGATCTAATTATATATCGCTCATAATATCACACTTTCCCTGGTTTTGCAAACTTTTCTTACGTTTTTATTAATTTTTAATGTCTGTTTCTCCGCACTCCAGTTTGCTGACCGACACCTCGTAAGCCACCCGCTTCTCACATTCCGTCTCGCTGAGTTTCTTAGTGTACTCCCGGCTCTGAACACGTCCCCACACCTTCACCCGGGTTCCTACCTCAAAGCCGGAGGCAAATCTGGCATTTCTTCCCCAGGCAATGCAGGGTATGTAATCTGATTTTCCATAGGGGCGGTTTACTGCAAGGAGAAGGTCCGCAATCTCCCGTCCAAGAGGGGTCTTGCGGTACACCGGCGGCTTGCAGATATAGCCGTCCAGGAAAATCTGATTTGTCTTGGTATAGTCGGTAAACTCCTCGATAAAATGGATTTCCCGGACAAACACAGACAGGATCAGCTTGTTCTTAACGCCTTCATGCCTGTTGTAGGAACGGAACTGTCCGTAGGCCTCCACGGTGCAGCCCTGGTAATCCTGATCCACTTTCACCAGCCGCTCCGATATCATAAGGGGGATAATGTCGGCCTGCTGGCTTAAACGGTTCACTTCCAGATCCACCATATAAAATCCTTCCCCGAACACTTCATGGCTGAAGGTGAAGCCGGACACTACCTTTCCGATTACACACACCTTGTTGTTTTCAATCATTTTTTCTGGCATAGTATTTCTCTCCTCTTTCCATTACAATTGGCTTCCCGGCAGGAGCAGTCTGCCTCCATGCCGCTGCACATAAAAAGTTTATGAAATATTCTGCCGGAATATTACGCAAAAAAAGAAAATCCCGCCGGAACTTGTCGACAGGATTTTCTCTTTTTTTATATTTTTATCGTTCTTTCGAGGATCTACTTCTTAAAAGAAGCACGTTTGCGCATTGTAGGATCCAGGATCTTCTTGCGGATGCGCAGAGACTTTGGCGTAATCTCTAACAGTTCATCGGTATCGATAAACTCCAGACACTGTTCCAGGCTCATGATCTTGGGCGGAACCAGGCGCAGTGCTTCGTCTGCACTGGAAGAACGGGTATTGGTCAGCTTCTTGGTCTTGCAGACATTTACTTCGATGTCCTCCGCCTTGGGATTCTGACCGATAACCATGCCGGAATATACCTTCACACCGGGGCCGATAAAGAGCGTACCTCTCTCCTGGGCGTTAAACAGACCATAGGTAATGGTTTCGCCTGCCTCGTAGGCAATCAGAGAGCCGGTGGGACGATAGGACAAATCTCCCTTATAGGGACCGTAGCCGTCGAAAATCGTATTCAAAATACCGTTTCCCTTGGTATCCGTCATAAATTCTCCCCGGTACCCGATCAGACCACGGGAGGGAATGTTAAATTCCAGACGGGTATAGCCTCTGGCAATGGGAGACATTCCGGTAAGCTCGCCTTTTCTTGAGGTCAGCTTCTGAATTACCGCTCCGGTAAAATCCTCAGGCACGTCCACATAGGCAATCTCCATAGGCTCCAGCTTCTGGTTTCTTTCGTTATATTTATAAATTACCTCTGCTTTGCTGACAGCAAACTCAAAGCCTTCCCGGCGCATGTTCTCAATCAGCACAGACAAATGCAGCTCGCCGCGGCCGGATACCTTAAAGCAGTCGGCTGAATCCGTCTCCTCCACCCGAAGACTTACGTCTGTATTCAGTTCCCGGAACAGGCGGTCACGGATATGGCGGGAAGTAATGTACTTACCCTCCTGACCTGCCAGAGGACTGTCATTTACCATGAAATACATGGAAATGGTGGGTTCGGAAATCTTCTGGAAGGGAATGGGATCCGGATGGTCTGCAGCGCAGATGGTGTCTCCGATATGAATTTCCGGGATACCGGAAATAGCTACGATAGAACCGATTCCCGCTTCCTGTACTTCCACACGTTTTAAGCCGTCAAACTCGTAAAGCTTCCCGATCTTGATCTTTTTAAACTTGTCCGGATCATGATGATTCACCAGAACACATTCCTGGTTCACTTTAAGAAGTCCGTTGTCCACCTTGCCGATTCCGATACGGCCTACGTATTCATTATAATCAATGGTGCTGATCAGAGTCTGGACAGGCGCATCCGGATCTCCCTCCGGCGCCGGAATGTAGTCGATGATGGTCTCAAAAAGCGGAACCATGTTCTCTTCCGGATCGTCCAGTTCCTTTTTGGCAAAGCCGGCTTTGGCAGAAGCATAAACGAAGGGACATTCCAGCTGCTCATCGGAAGCATCCAGATCCATGAACAGCTCCAGAACTTCATCCACCACTTCCGTGGGACGAGCCTCTGGACGATCGATCTTATTGATGCAGCAGATTACCGGAAGATCCATCTCCAGCGCTTTCTGCAGTACGAAACGGGTCTGGGGCATAGCGCCCTCGTAGGCATCTACCACCAGAATCACACCGTCCACCATCTTTAATACACGCTCCACCTCGCCGCCGAAGTCCGCGTGGCCGGGGGTATCTACAATATTGATCTTTGTTCCCTTATAGAATACTGCCGTATTTTTGGCCAGGATGGTGATGCCTCTCTCTCTCTCCAAATCATTGGAATCCATCACGCGTTCTCCTACATCCTGATTGGCACGGAACACCCCGCTTTGTTTTAATAATTCATCCACCAGCGTGGTCTTGCCATGATCAACGTGGGCGATAATGGCAATATTTCTCACATCTTCTCTTTTCATCTTCATAAAGGATAAACTCTTCTTTCTATAGTCAAATACCAATTTGCCCGGACGCACCTGTGTCCTGATCCATGCAATAAGTCCATTCTCAGGGGCATCGGGGACTTTTACCAGCTTCACAGTATATCACCTGCCCGCCAGAATTTCAAGAAAAATTACCGTTTTCCCCGAAATCTGTGAG
>DVKS01000218.1 GCA_018715905.1 Candidatus Caccovicinus merdipullorum
TCCTCTTTTCCGTTTATTTTACCATGGCCGCCCCTTCCCGTCCAGGAGAGACAAATACGGTGCGGCGGGAAACCAGCGCGGAAACTGCCGCTGTCAACGCCTCCGTAAGCCAGAATGCATGCCAGACACCCTCCGGTCCGGTCAGACGGCTTAAGATCCATGCCGCGGGAATAATGATAATGGTATAGCGGAACAAAGAAATCACCAGCGACGGAACACCTTTTCCAAGCCCCTCTAAAGCTCCGGAGGAGGTCACGGAAAGGGCTGATACAATAAATCCCGCACTGATGATCCGCAGCGCTCTCCCGCCGGCCTGAATAGTTTCCTCATTTCCCGTAAACATCTGCATTAAGGGCTCCGCAAAAACAATGCAGATAATAGTTCCCACAACCATAATGGAACCGGTCATCACCAGAGTGACGCCGTAAATTTTTTTCACCCTGCGGGATTCGCCGGCCCCGTAATTATAGCCGATCACCGGGCGCATGCCCTGGATAATACCGTTAGCCGGCAGGTAAAGGAACGTCTGCAGTTTATAGTAAATACCCAGAATGACAATGTAACTCTGGGAATAGGCCGCCAGAATGGTATTTAAGGAGGCAATCAGCAGGGAAGGCAGCGCCAGATTCAGTACCGCGGGAATTCCAATGGAATAAAGTCTTGCCGCCATTGCCCGGTCCGGCACCAGATACCGGCGGCGGATACCTACAGAAATGGGGCGGAGTTTATAAACCACAAGATAAATCACCAGGCTCAGTGCCTGTCCCAGGCCGGTGGCAAGCGCCGCGCCTTCTATGCCCATTTCCGGAAAAGGGCCCATCCCGAAAATCAGAAGAGGATCCAGTATAATGTTGGCAATGCAGCCGCTCATCAGGGCGATCATTGTGGTTTTCATGTTCCCCACTGCCTGGAAGATCTTCTCAAAGGAAACCCCAAGCAGGTTGGCTATGGAAAATAAAAAGACAATTTCCGAGTAGCGTATTCCCAGATCCGCCACGGTTTCAGAGGACGTAAACAGCTTAAGAAATCCGGGCATAACGGCAATGCTTGCCGCAGTAATCACAATTCCATGAATCAATGCCAGCACCAGTCCCTGTGTAGCCGCCATACTGGCCTTTTCTTTCTGTCCGGCGCCCAGCTGAAGGGAGATCATGGCATTGATTCCTATGCCGAATCCAATCCCCAGGGCATTCGTCAGATTCTGGACAGGGTACACCAAAGAAAGAGCCGTCATGGCATCTTCGCTGATCCTGGCCACAAAAAAGCTGTCTACGATATTATACAGGGAATTCACCAGCATAGAAATCACCATAGGCAGGGCCATGGAGACAATCAGAGGGACCACCGGCTTTTCTTTCATAAAGGTTTCGTTCATTATTTTAACTCCTTAAAAGTATGTTGATGGAAGGATTTTTCACCGGCTCATTTGCAGGATGACCCGCAAAAAAGAAACCGCACAACCGTCCGAAGACAATTGTGCGGTGAAAAATGGCATTGCCAGAAAAAACCACATCTGAATTTTAGCAGACTTACTATAGCATAACCCTTTGTCTCTGTCAAGCACTCATAAAACAGCCGGCCGGGGCTAATCCGGCCAGGCATCTTAAGCCCCGGCTTTCTTCTCCTTCCCCTTTTCCCGCAGACGGCGAAAAAAGTCCTTCATCATCCCGGAACATTCCTCCTGAAGGATTCCCGTCTCCACCTGGCAGCGATGATTCAGTCCCTCCTGGTGAAAAAGATCCAGAACGGAGCCGGCACATCCGGCTTTTGGATTCATACATCCTATGACAACCTCCGGGATCCGTGCCTGCACAATGGCTCCAGCACACATGGGACAGGGCTCCAGAGTTACATAAATCCGGCATCCTTCCAGTCTCCAGTCCCCCATCTTTCTGCATGCCTTCTTAATGGCAAGAATTTCTCCGTGGGCCAGGGCACTGTGATCCGTCATCCTCCGGTTATATCCCCGCCCGATAATCTTCCCCTCATACACAATCACACATCCGATAGGCACTTCCCCCAGGGCTTCTGCCTTTCTTGCCTGCCGGATGGCCTCTTTCATATATTTTTCATCCTCGGTAAGAACCGATGTCCGTATCTTATTCATCTTCTGCACCAGCTTTTTGTCCTTTCTGCATTCTATCTTCTCTCATTATACACGGAAAGAAAGCCTGCTGGCAACGTCTCCTTTCCCGGCTCAAGATGCCGCATCCGGAGCAGAAGTCCGGAGAGACTCAGGAATCCGCTCTTCTTCCAGCCGCACATCTGTATACCAGTAACCAAATCGTCCGTCTTTCGTGGACTGCTTTTTTGACAGAACAAAATGGGGGAATCCGAACATGGACGCCATGTATTTTTCATTGCTGTAATAATGTCCCGGTACACCCAGTATATAACGTGGGCGGCCCTTGGGATTTTCCAGACGGGCCAGGATCAGGTAGCGGTAATTATAATAGCCATGAAGCAGGAAACTGTTATTTCCGTAAATCCAGGTCTCTCTGGGAAGGAGGCCGATATCCTTGGGCTTGATCACCAGAACCTGACAGCCGTGTTCGCTGTCGAAGGCCTGAATCTTCGGATAGGATTCTGACAGAAAATCCCATATGGGAATCTGCGGCTCCTCCGCTTCCTCCGCATCAAGCTTTGCCAGTGCTTCCGGATCTCCAATAATAATCGGTTCTTCCCGATACTGATGAATTACCGGCGGCCGTTCTTGCTCCGGCGTCTTTGCCCCGGCCATTTCTTCTTTCTCTCCGTCCCCGGATAATTTTTCTTCCGGTTTTTCTGCCGATTCCATCTTCCCGGCTGCCGGCTCCTTGGCCGGCTGAGCCTTTTTTTCTTCCGCATCCTCCTTTCGGCCAAAAGCCAGCCGTCCGCCACCTGGAAACAAAGGAACATCGGGATTCCTGGTTTCCATTTCCAGCTGCCCCATCTCGAAATCGGGGACAGGTTCCGCAGCATTCTCTTTTTTCGCATTTTCCGCCGGATTTGCGCCAGCCTGCAAAGATGCTTTCGGCGTCCCCAGATGCCATGTGGTTTCGTGCCATGGCCGCAGCTGATTTCCGGTCAAAGACTGTGCCGGCGCTTCTGTCATGTCCCGTGGTTTTTTCTCCTGCGAACCGCCCTTCCCATCCCCGGACACCCTCCATTCCGGCTCACTCTGCGAACTGTGCAGCACGTCCTCCGGCACAACCTTTGCGGATTCTGCCTGTGGATTTCCTGCCGGCTCCTCAATGGGCTGCCTCACAGGTTCCTCCTGCGGACTCTCCAACGGCTCTTCAATGGGACGCCTCGGCGAATCCTCCTGGGGACTCTCCGGCGGTTCCGGAGCATTCGGCGCCACACGGGCTACTTTTCCCATTTCCACCTGTTTTTCTACCAGCCCGTCAGATGTTACGGATTCTAAAGTCAGCTGGGCCGTCTGGGCCACCGCATCTTCCCAAATGGTGGTGTATGTACGCCAGTCATCATCTTTTTCATGAATGGTCAGCCCGTAGCACTCGTCCATTCTCTCCCCGGACTGCTCCACATCCGCCACCTGAACCATGGCTCGAAACTCGCCGCTGCCGTTTCGTAAAAAAATATTTCCCAGAAAAATTTCCTGACGCCCGGTGAGCAGATAAACGCCCATATCTCCGCCGCCCATATAAATCTTTTTCACATTTACATTCAGTCTGCACATGCCGTTTCTGGCTTCCAGCTTTACAAAGCCTACATTCCTGCCTTTTGTTTTGCCTTCGTACTCGTATATGTATGATATCAACCTGCGATACTCCGCCATTTTTACCCTCCTGTCCCTGCATAAAAAGCTCGCCGTCATACAGCTCGTTTATTTTTATTTTATGCAAATATCCATTGAAATTATGCTTCGAAAATGTTATCCTGTAATTAACAGAATTTTTAAAAATTTTTTCTTTTTTCAGGAGGATATCAGGTATGAGGCTTTATCGGGCAAAGGATTATAATGACATGAGCCGTAAGGCTGCTAATATTATTTCGGCACAGATTATTCTGAAGCCTGACTGTGTACTGGGTCTGGCCACTGGCTCCACCCCTATCGGAACGTATCAGCAGCTGATCGCGCGGTATCAAGAAGGCGATCTGGATTTTTCGCAGGTTCGTACGGCAAATCTGGATGAGTACAGGGGGCTGACCAGAGATAACGATCAGAGTTACTACTATTTTATGTATCACAACCTTTTTAAAGAAGTAAACATCGATATGGCCAATACCAATATTCCCGACGGGACCAATCCGGACAGTGCCGCCGAGGCGGCCCGGTATGATCAGGTCATCCGTGATCTGGGCGGCGTAGATCTGCAGCTTCTGGGAATGGGGCATAACGGCCACATCGGCTTTAATGAACCCAGCGATGCCTTTGACAAAGGAACCCACTGCGTTGATCTTCAGCCCAGCACCATTGAAGCGAATAAGCGGTTCTTTGCTTCTATCGACGATGTGCCGAAGCAGGCTTACACCATGGGTATTCAGACCATTATGAGCGCCCGTAAGATCCTTCTTCTGGTAAGCGGCGCAGAAAAAGCGGAGATCCTTCACAAAGCTCTCTGCGGACCGATTACGCCTCATGTTCCTGCTTCTGTTCTGCAGCTGCATAACGACGTAACCGTAGTCGCTGATGAAGCGGCGCTTTCCAAGTTTGACCAGTAATACCCCATGTTACGGTCACCTGACAGGGTCTGTCCGGAAGGATGATTCTCTTTCCGGCTGCCCTGTCATTTTTTTTCGGATGTTTTTTAATCATTCTTCAGCTGCCTGTGGAAACAAAAATGCTGCCGGGTCCCGAAAGTTTCAAGGGAACCTGACAGCATTTTTTATTTTCTGTTTGTTTTCCGTTTCTTTCAGGAACGCCTGATGCGCCGGCCAATGGCGGTTACTGCTTTATCCCGACCAGCTTATCCGCCAGTTTGGCAAACTGCTCCAGAGTCAGGGCCTCTCCCCGGACGGTGGCTGGCAGTCCCAGGCTTTCAATGGCCTCCAGGATCTGCTCCTTGGTATAGGGAATTTCCGGCGAATTATTCAGACCATTCTGAAGCGTCTTCCTTCTCTGGTTAAAGGAGGCGCGGATCAGCCGGAACATAAGCGTTTCATCGGATGTCTTTACCGGCGGCTCTTTATGCCGGGTCAGACGGATCACCGCAGACCCCACACCGGGCCGCGGAATAAAGCAGTTGGGCGGCACATTTGCCACCAGGTATGGCTCGGCGTAATACTGGACAGCCAGAGACAGCGCCCCGTAATCTTTAGAGCCCGGCCCTGCCTGCATCCGCTCAGCCACTTCCTTCTGCACCATAATGGTAATATTATCAATGGGAACCTGACTTTCGAAAAGACCCATGATGATGGGCGTGGTAATATAATAAGGCAGATTCGCCGTTACCTTAATAGGACGTCCTTCATTATAAGTGTTCACCAGTTCCTGGATGTCCGTCTTTAAAATATCCTGATTCAGTACCGTTATATTGGAATACTCTGCCAGAGTTTCACCCAGAATGGGGATCAGGTTCGCATCGATCTCCACCGCCACCACGTGACGGGCATGTTCAGCCAGATATTGGGTCATGGTGCCGATTCCCGGACCAATCTCCAGTACACAATCCTGATCTGTGATTTCCGCCGCCCGGATGATCTTTTCCAGTACATGGGTGTCGATCAGGAAATTCTGTCCGAACTTTTTCTGAAAAACAAATTGATATTTCTGTATCATTGCAATGGTATTCCCGGGATTTCCCAAAGTTGCCATTCTCATTTCCTTTCTTACAAAGTCCTGCCGCCGGACAGGCGGCATGTATTCAGGGATGCCTGCTGCACTGCCTGAAAGTGATCTGTCAAAGTTCTTTGCCAGATAAGCGGTACAGACGCAGGGCGTTTTCCCAGGTCTCACGCTCCACCGTTTCCCGGTCCACCCCCTTAATCTGACTGATCATTTCCACCACATATGGCAGATTCCTGGAGGAATTCCGCTTTCCCCGCAGGGGCACCGGTGAAAGATAAGGGCAGTCCGTTTCCAGTACAATGCTGGAAAGGGGAGCGTATTCTACAACTTCTTTCAGTTTCTTTCCGTTTTGGAAGGTAACCACACCGCCGATTCCCAGGAAAAATCCCATGTTCAGATATTCCCTTGCCATCTCTTTTCCATAAGAGAAGCAATGGATCACGCCGCCGATGTCGCCTGCATGCTGGGCTTTCATCATATCTAACGTATCCTGGGCCGCATCCCGGCTGTGAATGATCACCGGCAGCTTCACTTCCGCCGCCAGGTCAAGCTGTCTGGAAAACCATTTTTTCTGGATCTTCCGGTCCGGTTCATCCCAGTAATAATCCAGGCCGATCTCCCCCACAGCCACCGCCTTTTCCTCTGCCGAAGCTTTTTTCAGCCACCGGATATCCTCCTCCTTCATCTCGCCGCACTCGCTGGGATGTACCCCAACAGCAGCGTAGACAAAGGGATAACGTGCTGCCAGCCCAAGACTTCTCTCGGTACTTTCCAGACTGGCCCCCACGTTTACCACAGCTTTTATTCCAGCCTCCGGAAGGGAAGATAACAGTTCCTCCCGGTCCTCGTCAAATGCCTCATCATCGTAATGGGCATGTGTGTCAAATATCATATTCTGCTTATCCTTTCTGAATCCTCTGCTGTCCCGATGTCTCCTCTTAAGCCGTCAGCCGAAAAGCAGACGCAAAAGCACATAAAAAGCCAAAAGGTGGGCCGGATAATAAATATAGAAAAAGTATTTTCCCGGCCAGCGCCCCCGCTCCCCATTGTAAAAGTGAATGGGCACAAAAGCCAGGGCGGAAATACCAGCCCAGGAAATGCTGTCTATCACGGCCGCTGCCACGCCCGCTGCCGTCCGCAGAGCGCTTCCGCGGAACCAGTAAAGAAGCACCGTCATGAGAACGCCCATGGCTCCGTAATCGGTCTTAAGGAGCGCGGCGGCCGCGCATCCGGCAGCTGCGCTGAGAATCTGCAGCGCCGGATGGCGGAGATTTCTGCGGATTCCCAGGATACTTAAATAAGAAATCAGCAGCGTGAAAAGTACGTTCTGGTATCCCAGATAAAACCAGGACCCAAACAGCGCCAGATCAAAGGGAATCTCCGATATCAGAGCAAATACCAGAAGACGGAATCCGTATTCCTTTTCATGCCTGGTATGAAAAGCGCCCTCTGCCAGTAAAAAGGCAAAAATAGGAAAAGCCAGGCGGCCGATCCCTCTTAAAATCAGATCCACATACCACCAGGCAGAAGCACTGCCGGCAGTACCGCCTAAAATCCCCTGTTCCACCAGGGTAAGGCCCACATGATCCACCGTCATAAACAGAACAGCCAGAAGCTTTAACTGGGAGCCGTTAAGGCCGGCCGGACCTCTGCGAAAACTGCGTGCAAAGGCCGGCCCCCTCCTGCCCCGTTTTCCGGAAGAGATTGTGTGAATCGGAACGGTATTCATCAGCAGATTTCCGCTCCGGAAGGCATATCCTTCTCCGGCTTCATCAAAGCCAGTCTGCCTTCCGCATCCTCTGCACATAAAATCATGCCCTCGGAAAGGACGCCTGCCAGCTTGGCCGGTTTTAAGTTGGTCACAACCATGACCTTCTTTCCCACCATCTCTTCCGGCGTATAGTGGGCCTTAATGCCGCTGACGATCTGACGCACCTGGCTGCCGACTTTTACCTGGGAGCAAAGAAGCTTTTTCGATTTGGGAACGGCCTCGCAGGCAATGATCTCGCCTACCTGGAACTGAAGCTTTGCAAAATCATCGTAGGTGATCTCCGGCTTCGGCTCCAAATCGATCTCCTGCTGGGAAGAAGCGCATCCCTCTTCCTGGCCTGCATTTTCTGCCTGACCGGCATTCTCTGCCGCATGGGCTGCCATCTGTGCCTTCTGGATCTCTTCTGCCTTTGCCAGAACTTCTTTTAAGTCCAGGCGGGCAAAGAGGATCTGGGGAGTCTGGGTTACCTTGTTTCCGGAAGGATACAGGCCAAAGGTGTCCATTTCATCCAGTTTTCTCTTTTCCGCATTCAGCTGGCTTAAGATCTTCTCTGCCGTCTCAGGCATAAAGGATTCCAGAAGGGACCCGCCGATGACAATGGCCTCCGTCAGATTATAAAGAACCGTTGCCAGACGGTCTTTCTTTGCCTCGTCCTTTGCCAGAGCCCAGGGCATGGTCTCATCAATGTATTTGTTGCACCGGCGGAAAATCTCAAAGATGGAGGTGATGGCGTCTGCTACCCGCAGCTGATCCATCTTTTCCACCGTCTTCTTAACAGAAGCCAGAACCGATGCCTTTAAGTCCTCATCAACAGACGCATCCTCTCCTTCTGCTGCGTTTTTGTTTTCTACAAGACCGCCGAAATATTTATTGCTCATGGAAATGGTGCGGTTTACCAAATTTCCCAGAATGTTGGCCAGATCGGAATTCATCCGTTCCACCATCAGCTCCCAGGAAATCACGCCGTCATTTTCAAATGGCATCTCATGGAGTACAAAATAACGCACCGCATCCACGCCGAATACATTTACCAGATCATCTGCGTAAAGCACATTTCCCTTGGACTTGCTCATCTTGCCGTCGCCCTGTAAAAGCCAGGGATGGCCGAATACCTGCTTTGGCAGGGGAAGATCCAGAGCCATCAGGAAAATAGGCCAGTAGATGGTATGGAAGCGGATAATATCCTTTCCAATCAGATGGAGGTCTGCAGGCCAGTATTTTTTAAACAGATCTCCGTGATTTCCGTCACAGTCATAACCAAGGCCAGTGATATAGTTGGTCAGTGCATCCAGCCACACATAGGTCACATGTTTCGGATCAAAGGAAACCGGGATTCCCCAGCTGAAGGAGGTCCGGGATACGCACAGATCCTGAAGACCGGGAAGAAGGAAATTATTCATCATCTCATTTTTCCTGGACACTGGCTGGATAAACTCAGGATGGCTGTTAATATGCTCAATAAGCCGGGGCGCGTATTTGCTCATACGGAAAAAGTATGCTTCCTCCTTAGCCGGCTGCACCGGGCGTCCGCAGTCCGGGCATTTTCCATCCACTAACTGGGACTCGGTAAAAAAGGACTCGCAGGGAGTACAGTACAATCCCTCGTAGTAGCCTTTATAAATATCGCCCTGATCATAAAGTTTCTTGAAAATCTTCTGTACCTGCGCCTCATGATCTGCATCTGTGGTGCGGATGAACTTGTCATAGGAAGTATTCATCAGATCCCAGATTTCTTTAATCTGTCCCGCCACCTGGTCAACAAACTCTTTGGGCGTAACGCCGGCCTGGGAGGCTTTCTCCTCGATCTTCTGACCATGTTCATCGGTTCCGGTCTGGAAGCGGACATCGTAGCCCTGTTCCCGGCGGAAGCGGGCAATGCTGTCTGCCAGCACGATTTCATAAGTATTCCCGATATGGGGCTTGCCTGAGGTGTAGGCAATGGCCGTTGTAATGTAGTACGGCTTTCTGCAGCTGCTGCACATAGTTTTTACCTTCCTTTCATTAATCATGATTCCCATGGCAAATGCCCGGTATCATAACATAAAGCCCGCCTTTAATTGCTTAAAGACGGGCTTTCCCGTGGTACCACTTTAATTCACCCTCCCTCATAAGGAGAGCCTCATTTCGGCTGCATGCCTGTGCTTTCCCCTGGCAAACCTTTGTAAATGGGGCGGGCAACAGCCTTTCACGATAACGGGTGAAACCGTCAGAACCTGACGCTGCCTGCGTTTCGGCTCCAAAGCTCCGAGGCCATGTTCACCGGCGCTCTTCATCGTCCCTTCTCAGCTTCCGGGATTCTCTGTTCATGCGCCCTGCCGGCTACTCTTCTCTTCATCGCTTTTCTCACTTTGAGTTTAGTGTACCTATTTCTTTCCTGTTTGTCAAGATTCCTTTGCACCGGAAAAAGAACACATATCTTGTATTCCGTCCAAATATACTATATAATGGCATTAATTTGCGGCAACTGTTCATAACCCGTCGTTTCAAGATGAAGGAGTTACTATGAAGCAAACCATAAGACGTATCCTGCCCCGGACTGCCGGCATGCTGCTGGCAGTTTCTCTCTGTCTGTCAGGCTGCCAAAATGCGGAAATGCCCTCCGAAAATGACGACAGTCCGGCATTTTCTCAGCTTAAAGAAGAATTTTACCAGGCTGCGGCTTCTTTTGATTATCTGACCCAGAAGCGTCTTGTAAAAGACCCGGAGACGGCCGGCCTCTCTGTCTGTTATCCCTCATTTCCGGATTTTTCTGAAAATGCCTGGAAAGAAGAACTTGATCTGGCCAAATCCCTGCGTTTCCAGCTAAATACCATCGACAGTACTGCTCTGGACAGCCAGGACCAGTTTCTTTTCCAGATCCTGTCCGAATATGCCGACTGCCAGCTGGAAAAAGAAGGCATGGAATCCTTCCGAGTCCTCTCTCTGCTGTCACCGGAAAGTGGACTTGTGGTTCAGGTCCCCCGGATACTGGGAACTTTTTCCTTCGAAACCCGGCAGGATGTGGAAGACTATTTTACGCTTCTCTCGGACCTTCCCCGCCTCTTTAAGGATCTGGCAGATCTGGCCCGTCAGGAAGTCTCCGATGGTCTTGTGTTGACCCCGGAATGGATTCAGGATGCAGAAAATGCCTGTTCTCCCTACTGTCTGGACACAGAACATAACAGCCTGTCTTTGTCCTTTTCGCGGCAGCTTGAAGGAATTTCCGACCTGACTCCCGAAGAAAGGACCGCCTATGAAGAACAGCACCAGAAATCCATGGATGAAACCGTGATCCCATCCTTCCAGAAGCTTGCCCAGGATATCCGCAGTCTTTCCGTGCAGACCATGAAGCAGGAGGGATTATGCGGCCGGACAGGCGGACAGGCCTTTTACCGGCACTTAGTCCGCTCTTTAACCGGCACCTCTTACCGGGATATCAGCCAGATCAAATCCATCCTAGAAGAACAGCTGCAGAACAATACCCGGTCCATGAACCGGCTTCTGGCAGAATCACCGGATTTAAGAGCCAGTTCCGTCTCTGCATTTGACCGCTTTTCCGATGCGGACCAGCTGCTTTCCTTTCTTCAGGAAGAAACGGAAAAACATTTCCCAGAAACAGGAGACAGCCGTCTGACCGCTTGTCTCTTTCCTGAGGAATTAACCGGTCTCTGGGATGTCCCCGGCTTTTTCACTCCGGCCAGAGATCAGACCATGGAAAATCAGAATATCTGGGTCAGCCAGTCCATGCTGGAGAACCCGTCCCAGCTTTACCCGGCTCTGGCACAGTCTGCATATCCCGGCGCATTTTACCGGGAATCCTGGCTCCGTGAAAATCTCACCGATCCGGTACGGCAGGTCCTTTCCTTTCCCGGCTGGGAGAAAGGCTGGGATCTTTATGCCAGAAGCTACTCCTTTTCCTTTGAAAACGGCCTGTCCCGGCAGTCCCGGCAGCTGGTCCGCCTGACTCTGTCTTCTTCGCTGACTGTCCGGGCTCTGATCGATATTCAGGTGAATTATTACGGCTGGGGCCAGGAAGAAGTTCAAAAATTCCTGGAAGAAAATTACGGGGTCTCCCATGAGCGTGTGGCAGAATCCATCTACCGCTCTGCCGTCTACTCTCCCTGCCAAAGCCTTGCCTCCTGCATCGGCTACCTGGAAATCCGCCAGATGAAGACACAGGCGGCAGAAACTCTCGGCCAGCAGTTTAATGAAATGGAGTTCCACCGCTTCCTTCTGGAAACAGGACCGGCTCCCTTTTCTCTGATTCGAAGCCGCCTGGACACCTGGATCACCAGCCAGAATATGAATGCGCTTACCCGGTAGGAAAGACCAAACATCACCTCTTTTCTGCGATGTTTGGCCCGTCTTGTACTTTTTTTGTACAATCAAAGATATCGCTTGCCAAATAAAAAACATTGACTATAATACTATATGTAGATTCAAAAGAAAACCCATACACAATATAATGGAGGAAAGAATTGGAATGAACATCATTAAGCGAAGCGGCATGGAAGTTCCCTTCGACGCCGTTAAGATAGAAGATGCGGTAAAAAAAGCAAACACCAGTGTCCAGGATATGGACCGGCTTTCAGACAGCCAGATCCATATTATTGCTGATCATGTAACCGATCAGTGCAGCCAGATGAACCGCAGTCCCAATGTAGAAGAGATCCAGGACATGGTAGAAGAAGAGATCATGAAGCAGAAGGCCTACAAACTGGCTGCCAACTACATCACCTACCGCTATAAGAGGGAGCTGGTGAGAAAGTCCAATTCTACCGACAAGCAGATCCTCTCCCTTCTGGAATGCAACAATGAAGAAGTGCTTCAGGAAAATTCCAATAAGAACCCGGTAGTAAACAGCGTACAGAGAGATTATATGGCCGGCGAGGTCAGCAAGGATATCACCCGCCGGTTCCTTCTTCCCCAGGACATTGTGGAGGCTCACGAAAAAGGCATCATTCATTTCCATGATGCCGATTATTTTGCCCAGCATATGCATAACTGCTGTCTGGTAAATCTGGAAGATATGCTGCAGAACGGAACCATCATCAGCGAGACCATGATTGAGAGGCCTCACTCCTTCTCCACAGCCTGCAACATCGCTACCCAGGCTATCGCTCAGATCGCCAGCTCCCAGTACGGCGGCCAGAGCATTACTCTGTCCCACCTGGCTCCCTTTGTAGAAGTAAGCCGCCAGAAATTCCGCAGAGAAGTGCGGGCCGAACTGGAAGCACAGAATATCAAGGCAGATGAGGATATGGTTTCCCGGATCGCCGAGATGCGGGTAAAGCGGGAGATCAAACAGGGCGTCCAGATGATCCAGTATCAGGTCATCACTCTGATGACTACCAATGGACAGGCTCCTTTTGTAACGGTATTTATGTATCTGGATGAGGTTCCGGAAGGACGGCTGAGAGACGATCTGGCACTGATCATCGAGGAAATGCTTCTGCAGCGGATCCAGGGCGTTAAAAATGAACAGGGCGTATTCATTACCCCCGCATTCCCCAAACTGATCTATGTGCTGGAGGAGGACAATATCCACGAAGAAAGCCCTTACTGGGAACTGACAAAACTGGCTGCCCGCTGTACGGCGAAGCGGCTGGTGCCGGATTACATCTCCGAAAAGATCATGAAGAAATTAAAAGACGGAAACTGCTACCCCTGCATGGGCTGCCGCTCCTTCCTTACGGTATATCATGACGAAAATGATAAGCCGAAGTTCTACGGCCGGTTCAATCAGGGCGTGGTTACCCTGAACCTGGTAGATGCCGCATGTTCTTCCGGCGGCGATATGGCAAAATTCTGGGAGATCATGGATGAAAGACTGGAGCTTTGCCGCAGGGCTCTTATATGCCGTCATGAGCGGTTAAAGGGCACGCCTTCCGACGTAGCTCCCATTCTGTGGCAGAACGGCGCTCTGGCCCGGTTAAAGAAAGGCGAGACCATTGACAAGCTCCTTTTCAACGGCTATTCCACCATCTCCTTAGGATACGCCGGATTATGTGAATGTGTCCGCTATATGACCGGAAAATCCCATACGGATCCGGAAGCAACGCCCTTTGCTCTGGAGGTAATGGAACATCTCAACGAGGCCTGCCGCAAGTGGGCTGCAGAAACCAATATCTCCTTCAGCCTGTATGGAACTCCTCTGGAGTCTACGACATACAAGTTTGCAAAGAAGCTTCAGGACCGCTTCGGCATCATTCCCGGAGTCACCGATAAAAACTACATTACCAACAGCTACCATGTCCATGTGATGGAGCCCATCAACGCCTTTGACAAGCTGACCTTCGAGGCCCAGTTCCAGGAGCTTTCTCCCGGCGGCGCCATCAGCTATGTAGAGGTTCCCAATATGCAGAACAACATCGAGGCAGTCCTGGCTGTGATGCAGCATATTTACGACCACATCATGTACGCAGAGTTAAATACCAAGAGCGATTACTGCCAGATATGCGGATATGACGGAGAAATTCAGATTATCGAGGACGAGCATAAAAAGCTGATCTGGGAATGCCCCCACTGCGGAAACCGTGACCAGAATAAGATGAATGTAGCCAGACGTACCTGCGGCTACATCGGCACCCAGTTCTGGAACCAGGGCCGGACCCAGGAAATCCGCGAGCGGGTAATGCACCTGTAAGAGGTTCGAATTATTATGAACTACGCTGAAATCAAATATTATGATATTGCAAACGGGCTTGGTGTCCGCACCAGCCTGTTTGTATCCGGTTGCAGCCACCGGTGCCCCGGCTGCTTTAATGAAATCGCCTGGGATTTCCATTACGGCAAGGAATTCACCCGGGAAACCATGGAAGAAATCTTAAAATCCTGTGAGCCAGGCTATATCCGCGGACTTTCCCTTCTGGGCGGAGAGCCTCTGGAGCCGGTAAATCAAAGAGGACTCCTGCCTCTGGTAAAGGCCTTTAAGGAACGGTTTCCCCGGAAAGATATCTGGTGCTACACCGGCTATACCTATGAGACAGATCTTCTGGCCCCCGACGGACGGGCCCGCTGTGAAGTTACAGATGAATTATTAAGCTGCATTGATATCCTGGTGGACGGAGAATTTATCCAGGCAGAAGCGGATATTACTCTGAAATTCCGCGGCAGCCGCAACCAGCGGGTGCTGCAGATACAAAAAGAGGGCTGCCCCCTCCTTTTTGACTGAAATTCCTGATAGAACAAAGTTTCCCATTAAATAAAAAAACCGGCAGAACGAGATATGTTGTCATGTTTCCTATCTCGTTCTGCCGGTTTTTATTTCCGAAACAGCAGGCCGGAGGAACATGCCTGCATGGCTGTCCGACAGCTGCTGTAAAGTATCTTGTTTCTCCTATTCGGCCATATTCCGGTAATCGCTGTCATAATACATGGTGCCGTCTTCCTCTGACTCGATGGAATCAATGGTATAAACCTCACCGTTCTCCTGAAGGATCAGACCTTCCAGCTCATAGTTTTCCGTAAACGTATTTACAATAGACTGCACCACCAGACGGATCTGTAAATCATCCTCTGCATCGGTGATCTGATTCAGATTCAGGGTGCCGATTCCTTCCGTTCCTTCATCGAAGCTTATAATCTCCGTTCCCTCATTTAAAATCTCATATTGGATCATCAGATCAATAATAGCCTGAGCATCCAGCTCTTCCGTTTCCAGGGACTCCATCTCCTGAAGCAGCCCGTCTCCATTTTTCTTAATACGATAGATTGCCACCGTAGCGTATACCGGAAGATTTTCATTTCCCTTGTTCCGCTCCTCCATGGTATCCGCCTTAATCGTCTCAGAAGAAGGTACGGTCGCCTGGGCAGCATTTTTCTCCGGAGTCGGAGTACAAGCCGCCAGAGACATTGCCATCATAACAGCAGCCAGAAGCAAAATGCACTTTTTCATAAATTTTACAGCCTCCTTAAAATAATTATGAACTATCTTTTTCCCGGAACCAGTGGTCCAGACAGGTAAGGGCTTTTGTCAGAGCCGCCAGTTCATCCTCTGTCAGCTGTTCCACAATGCTCTGGATCATCTCCTGATGAAACCTGGCATGATGCTGGTAAGCGGCTTTTCCCTTTTCCGAAAGCGAGATATAGACCACGCGCCGGTCTGTCTGTCCCCGCTGCCGTATAACATACCCTTTCTTCACCAGACTATTCATGGCAATGGTAAGGGTTCCTACGGTAACGGACAGGGTTCTGGCAATCGTTGACATGTTTTTCGGTTCCTGTATGCCGATCGCCTCGATCACATGCATATCATTATTCGTAAGATCCTGAAATTCCGAAGATTCCAGGGCCCTCTGTTCAATTTCCATCACATCCCGAAACAGATTCACCAAAACTTCGTTCAGCGTTCCGTAACTGTCCACACGTGTTCCTTTCTCTGCTTTCATTTAAATGTACCTGCTGATTATACATGATTTTCCCAAGTTCCACAACCGGGTAATCCTTATGAAATTCTTACAAGCTTGTGATTTTTCCGTGAATTCTGCCGCCGAGTAGGCGGCTTTTATTCAGGGATTCCAAATGCGCCCCAACTCTTTTCCTTTTGAAAATTTCTTGCCTGCGGCGCATGAAGGTTTTCCGTGAATTCTGCCGCCGGATAGGCGGCTTTTATTCAGGG
>DVKS01000024.1 GCA_018715905.1 Candidatus Caccovicinus merdipullorum
AGACAGCAGTTCCCGTAGCTCATGGCTTCCAGGAGACTTAAGGGCATCCCTTCCAGGTCACTGGGAAGGCAGTACAGGTATGCATTGCTGTATAATTCATCCAGTATCTTTCCTTGGACGAATCCGGTAAAGAGGATTCTCGAATCCCCAGCAGCCAGCTGTTTCAATTCTTTTACAAAGTCATCAGTATCACTGGAACCGCCGGCAATAACCAGCTTCTTATCCGTTTTCACGCTTTTAAATGCTTCGATCAAGTATCGAATTCCTTTCTCTGGCACAAGGCGCCCCAGAAAAAGCATATAAGAGTCTTTTACCAAGTCAAATCTTCGGGTAATTTCCTCAGCCTCTCGTATCCTTGGCCGAGTAACACCGTTAGGGATAAACCGTGTATCCCTGCCATACGTCTTTCGGAAATAATCCTGCACTCCTTCGCTCAGCACAATGATCTCATCCGCATACTTTACAGCATTCCGTTCCCCCTGACGGATAAACCTGGAGCCGAACCCGCTTTTCCACTTTTCACGAGACCAGTCCAGTCCATGCACCGTCACCACCACCCGTTTCCGAAACAGCTTAGGAATCCAACAAAAAAACGCCGGTCCTTCTGCGTGGATATGAACCACATCATATGGTCCGAAAGCAGAAGCAAGAGACGCGAAGAAGGAGGAAGATACCGCAGCCAGCCCCCTTTTCTCAATGGTAGGAACGGTTCGGATGTTCACGCCTTCATACTGTCTGACCGCCGTTTGATCAAATCGGGCCCCGCTTACATGATGGCCTTTCCGGTTGTAGCAGGTTACGCTGTGCCCCAGGTCTGCCATCCGGACGCAGAGTTCTTCCACCACAATCTCAATTCCTCCCTCCCGGGAAGGAATCCGCTTGTGGCCCAGCATCGCAATATTCAGCTTTTCTCCTTCTCTTTTTCGCTGTCCCCGCTTCATTTGTCTTTCCTGCCTTTGTCTTTCTTTGTCTTATCTTCAAAATCCATGAAACGGCCTCTTTCCGCCATTCCATCGAGTCCAAAGACAAGCCCGCCCCGCATCCTTTCCGGATCAGTCACAGCTTTCGCTGTCCCTGATCCGGAAAGAGCGCATGGCGCTGCCTTCGGTTCTGTCTGTGCTTCCGGCACTTTGCCGGCAGTCCTCTGCAGCAGACCTTTTGGCTTACCGCTGGTAAACGATGCTGAATGCTCCGGGAACGGAGGCATCTACCAGTACGGTATGGTTCACATAGTCTACACCCCTGGCCTCTACCCTTACAGTCAGGCAGGTTAAGGGATCTACATACAGCAGATACACCCGCATTCCCGGCTGCAGGGCCGGCACGGAGATGGCTACACACTGACCGGCAGTCGGCGTTACCTTGGCTCCCGTCTGTGCATCCGTTACACTTACTTCCTGGAATGCGGTCAGCATCGAGTACTGCGTTAAGTCTTCATTGGAAGGAAGCGCAGTCAGGGAAGCCGGATTGGCATTTACCGCATTGATTGCAGCGGCAGCGCCATCTGCATAGCCTGCATAAGTGTTGGTTGTGCTGACATTATAACCTGATAATGGCGCGGTCATTGCAGCAGCGTCTTCCAGATTTACTTCCGGTGCGGCAGCAGCAGACTGGCCGGTAGCCGGACCGCCTGGAACGCTCAGAGAAGGGCCATTGGCCGTATCCTGATTTTCCGCTGCGGCAGTACTTCCATCCTGGGTTTCGCTGCCATGGTTGTTCACTTCAGTCTGTCCGGTTTCGCTGTTGATGGTTGTTGTGCTATCCGTGGTCAGATCCGTCTTTTCCGGACCGCCGCTGCCGTTGCTTACGCCAGGGCTTCCTGCGCCTACAGCCAGGGCTGCCTGGGATAATGCCAGTGCCAGTGCAAGGCCCAGTACCAAAGCTTTCTTTCTCATGGGAATCACCTTTCCTTTCTTTCTATTTGATAAATGGAGCCTGACTCCAAATATCCGTGATTTCGGCCAGCTTTATTCTGCCGGCCGGTAAAACAATTCAAGGATCAGATCGTCTATGGCTTCCTGATCCGGATGATACTCATCGTAATACGTGCCTGTTACGGCTTCTCCCGGCAGCATCAGGATATCGGCGCCGTCCAGGCCGCTTTCTGACTGGAGGATACTCATGCCCAGCTTCAGATACTGGTCTTTTGCCATACTGGTAACCATCACATCCTCTATGGAGTCCATCAGCTTTGTGCCGAAGGAATCGTCTGCTGCTGCAGCCGCCCTGGCCTGCTTCATCCAGGCCGTCATATAGGTTTTGTGGCGGTCCATACGGCTGATGGCCGTGTTGTCCTGGTTCACATCACGGAAGCGCAGGTAGATCTCGGCCTGATCGCCTTCCAGCGTTACTGTGGCCCCTTCCTGCAGTGCCGGATCCCGTTCTTCCAGTCCCGGCTCATTGATGGTGACGGTGACGCCGCCTGCCATGTCATTCAGCGTGGACAGGGCACTGGAGGTTACTGCCAGGTAATCATCGATGATGATGCCGCCCAGCAGCTGGCTTACGGCGTTGGCGCTGTTTTCACAGCTTTTTGCCGGGCTGGTGCCGTAGGCAAAGGCAAGGGTCAGGTGCCGCACGCCCTGGCCCACGTAATTGCCGGCCAGGTCATAAAGGCGGATCTGGGTCATGGTATCCCGCGGGATCATCAGGATCCGGATCTCTTCGGTGGTCACATCCTGCACCAGAAGGAAGATCGCGTCGGACTGACCGCCGTTGCTGGCGATGTACTGAGATTCAAAGGGTCCCTTTTTATCGATTCCCAGGATAAGAACCGTGCGGATGTTTGGATTCAGCTCGTAGTTTTGGCCGTCTTTCTCCACATCCTCCCGGACCTCCGGCCTCCAGTCTTCCTCGATCCAGTCCACGCTTCCGCTGAAGGGGGTGGACACCGGCTGGCTTTCCGGAACTGTCCCGGTAATGATGCTCTGTATCGCGTTTCCTTCATTGGCCGCGATCTGGGCTTCGATCACCTGGCGCTCCCGGTACAGGTCCACGCTCCTTTTTACAAAGAGCAGCGCCCCTGCTGCCAAGACCAGAGTTACGGCTGCAGCAGGGATCCTGCGGGATCTTCTGCTTTTATTCTGTTTTCCATGTCTTTGATCCATTTTCCCCGCCTCCGCTTTTCCTGCCCGGTTATCCGCCGCCGGCCCGGTTTATCTGCCGCCGGCTTTAATCTGGCGCCATCCTTTCTGATTCCGCCTTTTGCCGCTCTCGTTCCTACTCGGCCCCCCGCTGGAAGAGCACTACCAGCACCGTCTTAAAGAGGATGCGGATATCTTCCCAGATGGACCAGTTATCAATGTATTCCAGGTCCAGCTTTACCACATCTTCAAATTCGGTAATGCTGCTCCTTCCGCTGACCTGCCATAACCCGGTGATGCCAGGCTTCAGGCTCAGGCGGCGCTTGTGCCATTCCTCATATTTCAGGAATTCCTTTTCTGTAGGCGGTCTGGTGCCTACCAGGCTCATGTCCCCTTTCAGTACGTTAAAAAACTGGGGGAACTCGTCGATACTGGTCTTCCGGATAAACTTTCCCACCCTGGTAATTCTGGGGTCATCTTTCATCTTAAACATCAGGCCGCCCTGCATCTCATTCTTCGCTTCCAGGTCTTTCAGCCGCTCCTCGGCATCTGCATACATGGAACGGAATTTGTAGATATGAAAGCGTCTGCCGTTGGTTCCGATACGGGTCTGCTTAAAGATGATGGGGCCGGGGGACTCCAGGTAAATGGCAGGTCCTACAAAAGCCCCCAGTATCAGGGTAAGGACCACTCCCACCAGGCCGCCGCAGATATCCATGCACCGCTTCAGGAACAGGTCTGTCTCGTTAAAGATGCGTGGCGCATAAGTAAGCACATGATACACGCCGAACCGGCTGATGGTCTTCTCTTTTTCCTGCAGACCGAAGGTATTTACCGTCACATGGACGGCAATGCCCATTCGCTCCAGCTTTTGAATGAACCCGCTCAGCTGCTTCTTATCGTACTCCGGAATACTGATCAGGGCCTCATCTACCACCTGGCTTCTCAGATATTCCAGAAGGTCATCCACAGACTCCATATAAGTGCCGAATTCCCCGTGCTTTACCGCATTGGTTTTGGGATTTTCTCCGTTTATGAGTCCCGGCCCCAGTACAGTGACCGCAGATATCTCATAATTATAGAGGTTTGAATTCTGCAGTTTGTGCAGTACCTTTAAAACATTGGATTCATTGGCACATACCAGAAGTTTTTTCTTATTTTCCGGTTTCTGATAATAGATCAGCAGGACACTCTTTAGTATCATGCGGAACAAATACATCAGCAGACAATCATATAAAATAAAAATGCCGAAAAGCAGCCTTGAGATCATGCCGCTGAATTTTGCTCCATAAATCAAAACAGACAGCAGCATGACCATATAAAAGTTGCGGATCAGTACAACTTTTAATTCATCCCTTCCCTTTCTCTTGATAAATTCCACAGAAGGCTGGTAAAAAAAGGCCACCAGGAAATAAATCAGCACTATTACAATCAAAAACACCCAGGATGCGGCAGGCCAGTTCGGATCCTGCAGAGAACCGAAACGGACCAGCAGAGCCAGCATGTACGATACGGCAATGGCCGCCACATCTACCAATGCGTAAAATGATCGATTCTTCCACATATGTTACTTTTCTCCATACAGTAAATCCGACTTCTTTTTCTGCCGATAAAAAGAAAGCATGGAAAGCAAAAGTATGTAGCCGCTGACCAGAAGCAGAACTTCGTAAATCAGCACATTCAGGCACAGATCACCAATCCACACTCCGTAATGTACGCCTCCAAGCGCATAACGAATCAGCTGTATTACAGCCCAGATCAGGACTGTCAGTGCAGCAGCCATGATCACTCTCGCTTTTCTCTTTCTTGCTTTCTCACGCTTTTTCTTCATTTTCGGTATCCTCCCCTTCTCTACTTTCCCTCTTGGTCTTTTCCGTAATAACCCCCGTAGCGCTTATAATATCCGCCGTACTTGTTGTAATAATACCCTCCTTTTCCCGTATCCACTTTATTTAAAACCACGCCTAAAATCCGGCATCCGGTCTTATCCAGCTGACTTTTGGCCTTCTGTACCAGCTTATAGCTTACTGCGCCGCTTGCAGTTACCAAAATTACGCCGTCACATTTCGGCGCGATCACAGCTCCATCGATAACACTGTTGATAGGCGGTGTATCCACAATGACATAATCATAATTTTCACGGCACCATAATAAAAGTTTATCCAGAGCCGGCTCTTCCAGCAGTTCCGCCGGATTCGGTGCATAAGGCCCCGAAAAGATAATATCCATTCCGTCTGTTTCCGTCTGACAGATCATCTCTTCCAGCTGGCACTGCCCGCTGAGATACTGTGACAGTCCCGGCACCATCTGATCCACATGATATTTCGACGCAAATGTGGATCTGCGAATATCTCCATCAATGAGCAGTACCTTTTTCCCGATCTGCGCCAGAGAAGCTGCTATTTCCAGGGAAATATTGCTTTTTCCCTCCTCCGGCACGGTACTTGTAATCATGATCATTCTGACATTTAATCCGCAGAACTGTATATTCGTCCGGAGAGCCTTTATTGCCTCATCATAATGGAAATCAGCTTCCTTTTTTATATGTAATACTGCTTTTTTTTTCTCCATGATCGTTTCCTCTTACTGATTCTTTTTTCTGGACTTTCTCTTTCCATTGTCATTAACAGGCTGTTCTTTTGCGCCTTTTGCTCCTCTGGATTCCGAAGAGTGAACCGGGATTGCTGCCAGAACCGTCAGCTCCAGATACCGCTCCACATCCTCTTCATCCTTTATGGTGTCATTCATGATGGTCATAAGCACAATAATTCCGCAGGCAAGAATGCCTCCCGCAACGCCTCCCAGCAAGGTATTTTTCTTGATGCTGGGGCTGATGGGAACCGTAGGCACCTCACCTTCCTCCACGATTTTAGGCGGAGTCATCTCCATGATTTCAGCAATGTAGGTCGATGCGGTAGAAGCAATCTCATCCGCATAAGCTTTCGCATCAATGGGATTCTTATCCTGAACGGTAATGTTCATGATACGGGTATCCGTAGGATTATCGATGGTGATCTTATCCCGAAGCTGCCTGTAATTCAGATAATTGGGGTCAACATTCAGATTCTCCAGCACCTGATTTAACACCGGCCGGCTTGTCACCAGTACTTTATAGTCATTCGTCAGCTGGCTTCCGATCTGCAGATCAGCCAGCGAGGTCAGTGTCGTTTCTTTCGATAATATGTATAACATGGACGTAGATGTATATTGAGGAACCATCACGAACTTACTGTAAGCTCCAAAAGCCGCCGCTGCCACAAGTACTGCAGCTGCGATGATCCATATTCTTTTTTTCAGTTCAAAAAACAGTTCCATTAAATCAATTTCTACTTCATCGTTATCGTATTTTCCCATAACCTTAATCCCTTTACATTTTTTCTTTTAGCATATTCTCTGCGTTCCGGCTGGTCATCTCCTGAATCTGTCCGGCGGAACACGACTTCTGCAGCCAGGTCATCGCCTCTCTCACATCGGGTTTCCGGCTGACTGAATTATGACAATCTGTACTTAAAACATGGATCCGTCCGCCTAAAACCTGCTTACGGCACCAACGCACTGAGCTGTTCCAGATTTTCCCGGTCAGACTGCTGAAGTTCATCTGCAGAATCCCTCCTGCACCGGCCAGCTGCTCCAGACGGCCCTCTTTTCTCAGTTCTGCATAGCGTTCTACATGGGCAATCACCGGGCAGCAGCCAGCGGCCAGCAGTTTCCTTACGCCTCTGTACACAGTATTCCAGGATGCACCGTAAGAAAACTCCACCAGGATATATCTGCTTCCGGCGATGGTCAGAATCTCCTGTCTGGACAGTGCCTCAACAATCCCTTCAAAATACTGAACTTCTTGTCCCAGCCCCAGAGACAGTCCCGGAAACCGATTCCCTGCAGCTGCTCTGACCTGATCCAGAATTTCTGTCAGTTCCTCTATACTTTTATTTGTTCCATCCGCCCGATAGTGAGGGGTTGCTATGATCCTGCGAAAGCCCTGCTCATAAGCCATGGCTATCATTCTCATGGTCTCCTCCATGCTGTCGGCCCCGTCATCTACCTGCGGAAGAATATGTGCGTGAAGATCAATCACTGCAATTCAGCTCCCAATTCGTTACATTTTATCAAAAATAAAATATATGACGGAATATTGTCACTTTTCATTTTTTAACATATTTTTCATGCTTTGTCAATTTGTTCATCCGCCGGTTATTCCCCTCCGCCGTCTGCTGATTTTGTTCATTTTTTCCGGCTTTAATTTGGAATCATTTTAATTCACGCGAATAATTCAATTATGAAATGATATTTTTATCGCTTTTCTTTGCTCTGTCTCTTTTTTTATTAACATAGGTTAATAAAATATACAAAATGACGAAATTTCGATTTTAATCCTTTTTATTTTCTCATCTGCATCCCCTGCATAATAATTCTCAAATAACCGGTGGGGGCAAAGTGTATATTTTAAGTAGAAAAATGAATAACAGAAACAAAAATTCCTTAAAAAAACGGATAAAGTGGGAAATAAAAAAACGGATCGCCCCGTTATCCAGGTGTCAACAAAAGTATACTTTGGTTGACACCTGGACGATGGATCGATCCGTATTTCTTTCAGTATAACATATTTTTTTCTTTACTACTACTTATCTTTATTAAAAAACCCTTTCTTCTTCGGCTTCTCATGCTCCGGATATACGCCGGTCATGGCCTCGTCGAAGCGGCGCAGAGCTTCTTTCTGGGCCTCGTTCATCCGCTCCGGGACCTGCACTACCAGGGTCACATAGTGGTCGCCTCTTACGTTCCGGTTGCGCAGGGAGGGAACGCCTTTGCCTTTTAAGCGGACCTTGGTGTCGGTCTGGGTGCCGGGTTTTACTTCATACTCTACCTCGCCGTCTACCGTCTTGATGCGGATGGCGCCGCCCAGTGCAGCTTTGGCAAAGGAGATGGGCACCGTGGAGAAGATGCTGGTATCCTGGCGCTTGAAGATTGGGTGCTGGGATACGACCGCCTCCACTAACAGATCGCCCCGGCTGCCGCCGTTGCGGCCCGGTTCTCCGGCTCCGGCCAGACGGACGGACTGTCCGTTGTCGATGCCTGCGGGGATGGATACCTTGAATTTCTTTCGGATGGTCTTATATCCGGTGCCGTAGCAGTCGGGACACTTATCCTTGATGACGGTGCCGGCGCCGCCGCAGTCGGGACAGGTCTGTACGTTCTGGACCTGACCGAAGAAGGACTGCTGCACGTAAGTGATCTTTCCTCTTCCGTTACACTTGGCACAGGTTACCGGAGAGGTGCCGGCCTTGGCGCCGGTGCCGTGGCAGCTCTTGCACTCTTCTTTGTAGTTAATCTCGATTTCCTTCTCACAGCCGAACACAGCCTCCTCAAAGGTGATGCGGACTGCAGTTCTGACATTGGCGCCCTGCATGGGGCCGTTTCCGCCCCGGCTTCTCGAACGGCCGCCGCCGAAAATATCGCCGAAAATGTCGCCGAAGATATCTCCCATATCTGCGCCGCTAAAATCAAAGCCGCCGAATCCTCCAGCTCCGCCTCCGGCGCCGCCGTCAAATGCGGCATGGCCGAACTGGTCATACTGCTGACGCTTCTGGGGATCGCTCAAGACACTGTAGGCCTCGGATGCTTCCTTAAATTTCTCCGCAGCAGCGGCATCTCCGGGATTTGCGTCCGGATGGTATTTCTTTGCCAGTACGCGGTATGCTTTTTTTATGGCGGCCTCGTCAGCGTTCTTGGGAACGCCCAAAACCTCGTAATAATCTCTCTTTTCTGCCATAATAATAGTCCTCTCATCCTTTCAGGGCCGGAAATGCCCTGCTGTATCCATTATCCTATAATATGGTACCAGGGTCAAAGGTCGAAAATCCCATGTAAGCCTGCTTGCAGGAGGATTTTCGATCTTTATAATACCGGAGCAGACAGGCTCCGCCCCATGATACCAATAAGGGCTGCTGAAAATGGCAGCAGCCCTTTATTTTCGAACAGCGGCTCTTTTGCATTTTCTGCCTTTCAGCCGGGCAATTCGATCTCTGCCAGGTGATCCGGCAGGGTGATATTTCATACACCCTCCCGAATTCCCTGATATATTTTACACTTCTTTGAAGTCGCCGTCAACTACATCATCATTATTGTAGTTTGCTCCGCCGTTACCAGAAGCACCTGCTCCCGGGTTGGGACCTGCCTGGCCGGCTGCCTGTGCCTGCTCATAAACCTTGGCAAACAGCTTCTGCGCACTGTTCATTAACTTCTCCCGTCCGGCCTTGATTTCCTCAACCTGAGCATCGGTCATCTGATCGATGGGAGCCTTGTTGATGGCTTCCTTTAAGGCATTCAGGTCTGCTTCTACTGCGGACTTATCGGCTGCATCAAGCTTATCGCCGATCTCCTCTAAGGATTTCTCTGTCTGGAATACCAGAGCGTCTGCATCGTTGCGTGCGTCAATGGCTTCCTTGCGCTTCTTATCCTGAGCCTCGTACTCTGCAGCTTCCTTTACTGCCTTCTGAATATCATCATTGGACATATTGGAGCCGGAGGTAATGGTGATGTGCTGTTCCTTGCCGGTTCCCAGATCCTTTGCGGATACATTTACGATACCGTTGGCATCGATATCGAAGGTTACCTCGATCTGCGGAACGCCTCTTCTTGCCGGCGGGATTCCATCCAGACGGAACTGTCCCAGAGTCTTATTGTCCCTTGCAAACTGACGCTCACCCTGTACCACATGGATATCTACTGCAGTCTGGTTGTCAGCAGCGGTAGAGAAGATCTGGCTCTTCTTGGTGGGGATGGTGGTGTTGCGCTCGATTAACTTGGTGGCAATGCCGCCCATGGTCTCGATGGACAGAGACAGCGGAGTTACATCCAGCAGCAGGATATCGCCTGCGCCGGCGTCGCCTGCCAGCTTGCCGCCCTGGATTGCAGCACCGATGGCTACGCACTCATCCGGATTCAGGGTCTTGCTGGGCTCCTTGCCGGTCAGCTGCTTTACCTTTTCCTGTGCGGAGATCATACGGGTAGAGCCGCCTACCAGCAGAACCTTTCCTAACTCGGAAGCGGTAATGCCGGCATCTCTTAATGCGTTCTGTACCGGGATGGCAGTACGCTCGATCAGGTCATGGGTCAGCTCATCAAATTTTGCTCTGGTCAGGTTCATGTCCAGATGCTTCGGGCCCTCTGCAGTTGCAGTGATGAAGGGCAGGTTAATGTTGGTGGTGGTAGCAGTGGACAGCTCTTTCTTTGCCTTCTCAGCTGCTTCCTTTAATCTCTGAAGGGCCATCTTATCCTTGGACAGATCCACGCCCTCAGCCTTGCGGAATTCATCGATCATCCAGTTGGTGATGGCATTATCAAAGTCATCGCCGCCTAAGTGGGTATCGCCGTTGGTGGAAAGAACCTCGATTACGCCGTCACCGATCTCGATGATGGAAACATCGAAGGTACCGCCGCCTAAGTCGTATACCATGATCTTCTGCTCGCTCTCATTGTCCAGTCCGTAGGCCAGGGCTGCAGCGGTAGGCTCGTTGATAATACGCTTTACATCCAGACCGGCGATCTTTCCTGCGTCCTTGGTTGCCTGACGCTGTGCGTCATTGAAGTATGCGGGAACGGTGATAACGGCTTCCGTAACTTTCTCGCCCAGATAGCTTTCTGCATCTGCTTTCAGCTTCTGCAGGATCATGGCGGAAATTTCCTGAGGGGTATATCCCTTGCCATCGATATTTACCTTGTAGTCAGTTCCCATATGTCTCTTAATAGAAGAGATGGTTCTCTCTGCGTTGGTTACGGCCTGACGCTTTGCCGGCTCACCTACCAGACGCTCTCCATTTTTCGTAAATGCTACAATCGAAGGGGTGGTTCTTACACCCTCTGCGTTTGCGATAACGGTGGGATTACCGCCTTCCATAACGGCTACGCAGCTGTTTGTGGTACCTAAGTCAATACCTATAATCTTGCTCATAGTTTTTCCTCCTGATTATTTCAAACAAAATGTAAATGGTTTCTTTGTTCAGGCCAAAACCGGCCGTGCGGTCCGGATGGGTCTTAATTTGCTACCTGTACCATGCTGTGGCGCACCACGCTGTCCCGGTACATATAGCCTTTCTGAAGTTCCTGAGCGACAATATTCTCTCCCAGGTTCTCATCTTCAATATGCATAACGGCATTGTGGAAATTCGGATCGAATTCCTTGCCCACGGCTTCGATGGGCGTCACGCCCATCTCTTCCAGGGTCTTCATAAACTGCCGGTAGATCTTCTCCATGCCTTCTGCAAAAGGCGTCTCCTTCGAATCCTCGGGAATCGCTGCAAGACCGCGCTCAAAGTTATCTACAATGGGAAGGATCTTTTCGATCACATCCCTGGCTCCGATCTCATACATGGAAGCCTTTTCCTTCTCTGTGCGCTTGCGGAAATTGTCAAACTCCGCCATGGAGCGTTTCAGACGATCCGTCAGCTCCTCGATTTTTTCATCCCTGGGATCCTTCTTATCCTTCTTCCAGAAAAATCCTTTCTTTCCTTCAGAGGCTCCTTCGGAGGGCTCTTCCTTTCCTCCCGGTCCTTCCTGACCGGCAGGTCCGGATTCCTTTGAAGAATCCTGGCCGGCTGCGTTTTCTGCAGTCTCACCGGCGGCTTTCGCCTCCCCGGACTCTTCTCCCACATTCTCTGTGCCGGCAGATGCGTTCATTTCCTGCTCTGCAGCATCTTCTTCCGGCATCTGTCTGTTCTTTATCTCTTCCACTGTCAATCACCTTTCATTCTTCATTTTACGGTGCATCCAGATGAGGAGTTCCAGTGCCGGACACTATCCCTCGCCATCCGGTGGCTTGTTAAAAGCGGCATCAAGCTGATTCATCACGTTCCGCAGCGTGCTGACCACTTTATCGTAGTCCATCCGCTTCGGTCCGATAATTCCAATGGTTCCCCGCAGTCCGTCGCCCAGCATGTAATTGGCTGTGACTACGCTGCAGTCCTTCATGGTCTGCACCGGCATCTCATCGCCGATGTATACCTGAATCCCCGTTCCCGCGCGCTCCTCCTGGGAGTTCACATCGGTAATCAGCTCCTGAAGCAAATCCTTCTCCTCGAAAGCACTCAGCAGCTTGCTGGCCTTATCCCCGTCACTTAACTCCGGATACTTGAAAATATTTGTGGCGCCGCTTGTATAAATAGGAAAGTTCTCCGCGTCAGCTCTTACCGCCTCGGCGATCCGGTTTAATACCGCCTCCACAATATCTTCATTTCTTCCGGCCTGTTCCTTCATCCGGGAAATGGCGCTTAAGTTGATCTCGTCAATGGCCAGACCATTCAGTGTACTGTTGAGAAGGATATTTAAATTCAGAATATCCTGCTCGCTCAGTCCGCTTCTGACCGGCAGCATGCTGTTTTTAATGATATTGCCTTCCAGTACCAGCACCAGGAGAAGCTTATCTTCATCCACTCTTGAAAGCTGGATAAATTTCAGTTTGTTCTGATGATACTGGGGGGCGCTGATCAGAGCAGCGTAATTCGTATTGGATGCCAGCACCTGAACCAGACGCTTCAGAACCAGCTCCAGACGGTCTACCCGCTGAATCATCAGTTCCTGTACCTGATTCATCTCCTGATCTTTCTCTTCCATCAGCTGGTCCACGTAAAACCGGTACCCCTTATCTGATGGAATCCTTCCGGCTGAGGTGTGGGGCTGAATAATATACCCCATCTCTTCCAGATCTGACATCTCATTCCGAATGGTAGCAGAACTGAGCTTTAAGTCGGAGTACTTGGAAATGGTTCTGGAACCAACCGGCTCTCCGGTTTCCAGATAGGTCTTGATGATCGCCTTTAATATGGTAACCTTCCTTCCGTCTAACTCCATCCAGCTCACTCCTTTTTCGTAAATCCAGGTTCTTATGTTTTTCTTTGTTAGCACTCAACAATAACGAGTGCTAATTTCTACATAAGTTAATATATTACATTCTATATTATTTGTCAATAGCAAATTTGATTTTTTTGCCGTCGGTATTTCGTCTTGACATTTAACACTTCTGTAATATAATAGTAATCGTGTTATAATAATTGTAATCTTTCCCTAATTTTGTAACCGCAAAGGAGGACTCTTCGGTTATGAAGAAATTATTACTTTCCGGCTGGAAAAGCCTGATTCTTTCTCTGGCTGCATCTGCAGTCTTATCCTTTCCAGCCAGCGCCGCCAGTATTCACGGCGAGATCACAGATGTCAATTCCCAGAAAATCACCGGATGGGCATGGAATGAGGAAGATACCAATGATGTACAGACTGTGGAAGTACATATCCTCCAGGCCGGAAATCCGGATCCGGTTAAGTATTTAAAGGCCACGGCAGATGACTTCAGCCAGGAACTGGAAGATGAGATCCAGGACGGCTGGCATATGTTTTCCGTAAAGATCGACTGGTCCCAGCTGGAGGGAAATGACTTTAAAGTCCGTGCTTACGCGGTAAAAGATGACAAATATTATACGCTGGGAGACACGATAAGCTACAGCAAGGGTTCCGGCGCCTCTTCTGCTCCGGCAGAAAGCACAGCCGCCGCTTCCGGCTCCCTGAAATCCCTTGGTATTTTTACCACCAGCGGATACTGCGGCTGTGAACAGTGTTCAAAGGGTTACGGGCTCACCTATTCCGGTACCGTTCCCCAGGCAAATCACACGATCTCCGCAGATTTGTCCCTTCTTCCCATCGGAACCCGTGTCCAGATCGGAGGCGTGGTCTACACAGTGGAGGATAAAGGGTCCAGTGTAAATGGAAACGAAATCGATATTTTCTATTCCGACCATAACGCAGCCCAGGCTCACGGACTGCAGCAGCAGGAAGTTTTCCTGGTGCAGTAACTTCTATATTTTCTTAACAATTATACAAAGTTTTTATAAAAAGGCCGCCGCCGGCAGGGAGTTCTTAATCTCTGCCGACGGCGATAAAATTTTGATTTACAAATTCTGATGATTTTTAACGGCAAAACAGGAATTCTTTCTGTGATTTTGCCGTTTTTTGTTTTTCTTTTCCGATTTCCCCCGCCCGTTCGCTTCACCACATCAGCGTACCGAATTGACAAACGAAAAAAAACGTGTAAAATAGGCAATTGCCAGTGATTGTTACAAAAGTATTACACACTTGTGTTTTTTGTATTAATTTTCAATTTCTATTCTGTGTCTCTCCGAAGTATTATCTCGGGGAAAGATGCAATCTGAAAAAGAAAGGATTTTTATTATGAAGTTTATGAAAAAGTATCTGTTCCAGATCATCCTGACCGCGGCGCTGACTCTCGGCTTCCGTTTTACTGCCATGGCAGCTCAGATCCACGGCAATGTAGATGAGATCCATGAGGATTCTATTTCAGGCTGGGCCTGGGATGCTTCAAACCCGGACGTTCCGCTGACGGTACAGGTCTCTGTTACGGACCGCTCCGGAAATCTGGTGTTCCAGCAGACCGCCGAAGCCAGCATCCAGCGGGATGATGTATCTGCCAGCGGCTACGGAAGCGGCGCCTGCGGTTTTCTGGTTCCGGTAGACTGGACCGGACTGCCGGACGGTTCCTACACCGTTCTCGTTACAACGGCAGATCAGGTAATCGGCGGAACCCAGCAGTATTACAAAGGGCAGGCCAGCCTTCGTTCTCTGGGGATATTCAAAACCACCGGATACTGTCCCTGCCAGCGCTGTTCTGAAGGCTGGGGCCGCAGCACCAGCACCGGCGCCATTGCCACTGCCAACCACACCATTGCGGTGGATCCCAATGTCATCCCGTACGGTACAAAAGTGATGATCAACGGCGTTGTCTACACCGCTGAAGACAAAGGCGGCGGTGTAAAAGGCAATCACATCGATATCTTTTATAATACCCACGGTGAGACCCAGGCACAGGGCACACAGTACGCTGAAGTATTCGTAGTGGAAGCATAAAACAGATTATATGCCTCCGGAAGAAGGCTCTGTCTGAGGATCCAGAAGGAACTCGCTCATTACGTAGTTGCGTACATCCAGGCCCCAGTCCGTCAGGGCCAGTCTCCCGTCCCGGCGGTTCAGCAGTCCATCCCGGATCATTTTTTCCACCACCGGTCCGTAGACTTCATCGAGCGTCAGGCCGAAACAGTCCGCAAACCGGCCGCATGAGATGCCTTCTGTCATGCGAAGCCCCAGAAACATAAATTCTTCCATCTGCTCCCGCCGGCTCTGAACATGAACCTGCCCATGAAGGCGCTCAAGACCGTCCATGGAAAAATCCAGGCTCTGGTAGGTCTGAAAGTCCGATTCATTGCAGAAGCGGCAGCCATCTACATAAGAAGAAGCGCCCAGCCCCAGACCCAGGTATTCCACGCCGGTCCAGTAGCCGATATTGTGGCGGCATTCCCTTCCCGGCCTGGCGTAATTGGAAATTTCGTACCGGTGATAGCCGGCCTCCTCCAGGAAGGTCTTTGTCAGATGGTACATCCAGCGCTCCTCATCCTCACCGGCCAGAGGCGGCCAGGCAGCCAGGGGATCCGAAAGATCAGTAATTCGGATCCCCTGTTTTTTTTCGTCTTCTTTCCAGCGCATCTTGTGTTCCCCTTCCCCGGGAAGGTAGTGATCTCCAAAAGGCGTCCCTTCCTCCAGGATCAGACTGTAGGCGGAAATATGCTCCGGCTTAAGCATGATGATCCGCCGGATGGTATTCCGCCAGGACTCGGCGCTCTGGCCCGGTATGGCGCTCATCAGGTCTACATTAATATTGGAAAATCCGGCCATTCTGGCAGCCTGAAAACTCATCAGGAAATCCTCAAAAGTATGGATCCTTCCAAGGAGCTTCAGTTCCTCATTGGAAGTGGACTGAAGCCCCAGGCTCAAACGGTTGATCCCTGCCTGGCGGTAGACGGCAAGCTTTGAGGCCAGCCGGGTTCCCGGGTTGGCCTCAATGGTAATCTCCGCATCCTCTGCAATGGAAAAGACGCGGCCCAGCGTCTGCATCAGCATGGTGATCTGCTCTGGTTCCAGGACTGACGGCGTTCCGCCGCCGATGAAGATCGTCTTCACCTCATAGTCCTGGTACCAGGGGCCGGAAAAAAGAATCTCGCACCGAAGCTGATCCATGTATTCCGCCTGGGCCGCCGCCGCTGCCGGAAAGGACAGAAAGTCACAGTACAGGCATTTCCTGGCGCAGAAAGGGATATGAATATATAATTCTAATGGCTTTTTCTCATTCATTTTTATTCTTCGTCTAATTTCAGTACGCTCATAAAGGCCTTCTGGGGGATCTCCACATTTCCGATCTGGCGCATCCGCTTCTTGCCTTCCTTCTGTTTCTCCAGAAGCTTCCGCTTCCGGCTGATATCGCCGCCGTAGCACTTTGCCAGCACATCCTTTCGGACCGCCTTTACCGTCTCTCTGGCAATGATCTTTCCTCCCACAGCAGCCTGGATGGGAATCTCGAAAAGATGTCTGGGAATCTCTTCCTTTAATTTCTCGCACATCTTCCGTCCCCGCTCGTAGGCAGATCCGGCATGAACGATAAAGGAAAGGGCATCCACTTCTTCCCTGTTTACCAAAATGTCCAACTTCACCAGCTCCGACCGCTCGTATCCCTTTAAGTCATAGTCAAAGGATGCGTACCCTCTGGACCGGGACTTTAAGGCGTCAAAGAAGTCATAGATGATCTCATTCAGCGGAAGCTCGTATTTTAACAGCGCTCTGGTTTCTTCCATATATTCCATGCCAAGGTATACGCCGCGGCGCTCCTGACACAGCTTCATGATGGCGCCTACAAACTCTGTTGTTACCATGATCTCCGCGCTGACTATGGGCTCCTCCATATAATCAATCTCCGTGGGATCCGGAAGATTGGAGGGATTCGTAAGCTCGATCATCTCTCCGTTCTTTTTGTGTACCCGGTAGATTACACCGGGAGCCGTGGTTACCAGATCCAGATTATATTCCCTCTCCAGACGCTCCTGGATGATCTCCAGATGGAGCAGTCCCAGGAAACCGCAGCGGAAGCCGAAACCCAAAGCAATGGAAGTCTCCGGCTCATAGAAAAGGGATGCGTCATTTAACTGCAGCTTCTCGAGGGCATCCCGCAGATCCGGGTACTTGGTGCTGTCAGCAGGATAAAGGCCGCAGTAAACCATGGGCGTTACCTTCTTATAGCCAGGCAGCGGCTCGCTGCAGGGATTGTCACGGCTGGTGACGGTATCGCCTACCTCCGTATCTCTTACATTCTTAATGCTGGCGGTAATGTAGCCGACCATGCCTGCAGAAAGTTCCTCGCAGGGCATAAACTGGCCTGCGCCGAAATATCCCACCTCTACCACATCTGCCTCAGCACCAGTGGCCATCATGCGGATGGGCGTTCCCTTCTTTACCGTTCCCTCCTTGACCCGGCAGAATATGATCACACCCTTATACTGGTCATAAAGGGAGTCAAAAATCAGCGCCTGAAGAGGCGCTTCCGGATCTCCTTCCGGGGCCGGAATCTTGTTAACGATGGCCTCCAGCACTTCCTCCACATTCTGACCGGTCTTGGCGGAAATCCGCGGAGCATCATGTGCCTCAATGCCGATCACATCTTCAATCTCTTCCTCTACCCGGTCCGGATCGGCACTGGGAAGATCAATCTTATTAATTACCGGAAATACATCCAGATCATGATCCAGAGCCATATAAACATTAGCCAGGGTCTGGGCCTCGATGCCCTGGGCAGCATCCACTACCAGAATGGCTCCGTCACAGGCGGCCAGGGCACGGGACACTTCATAGTTAAAATCCACATGTCCGGGCGTGTCGATCAGGTTAAAGATATACTCCTGTCCGTCCCGGGCTGTATATACTGTGCGGACGGTCTGGGCCTTGATGGTGATGCCCCGCTCCCGCTCAATATCCATATTATCCAGAACCTGATCCTGCATCTCCCGTTTCGTCAGAAGACCGGTCATCTCGATAATCCGGTCCGCAAGAGTGGATTTGCCGTGATCGATGTGGGCAATAATGCAGAAATTCCGGATATTCTTTTGTTCAATATGGGCCATATATTACCTCTCTTCCTGATTTCAGATATCCAAATATCTTAAGAAATCATATCATTTTTTCATTTTCCCTGCAACACCATAGTTAAAATTTCTGCCAGAGGTTCCATGGCGTTTCTGACCTCCTGATATGTATTGGTCTGTGCCCCCGCTTCCACCAGACAGGAGGCCGGACGCAGGTGCATGTTGTAGCGCAGCCCTTTCAGATAAATTTTCCGCATGAACCCGGGATAATATGCCTCGGCCTTCAGCTGAAGCTGCAGGCTGAAAGCCAGATTTTCTTCCCGGTATGGATTTTCCAGATAGGGAATCGGCCCGTCCGGCGTCTGGCTTAAACCGTTAAAAAACATGATCCGCGCCGTCTCCTTTCCATTGATCTCCGTCACCAGACGGGTCCCTTCATCCACCCCGTCCCGATGGAGGTCAATGACCACCTGAATGCTTGGATTTTCCTCCAAAATCCTGGTGATTCCTTCCAGAGCATAGGTATAGGCCTTATTCCGGTCCAGTTCCCCGTCCCGCACATCATAGACAGACCGGTCGTGATACACGGAAAATCCTTTTTCTTCCAGAAGCTCCGCCAGATAGGCTCCCACTTCCACAATATTCTCCCCCTCCCCGGAATCTGCAAAGGCTTCCTGGGAATGGGTATGGTAGATAAGGATCTGCGGCCCCTCTTTGGCCCCGTCTGCAATGCAGAAATCCCGGCTCAAAAGCTTTCGCGCATCCATAAGGCCACGTTCTGCCGTAGTTGATGTGTGAACACTGTAAAAATGGCTCATTAAAAAATCATAATCCTCCAGCTGAGCCAGCTGATACACCTGCCCCGGGAAATTTGCTGAAACGGAAGCTTCCGCTCCATAGTCTTCTGTCCCGTCTCCGCTGCCGCCTGTTGCGCCCGGTTCCGTCCCGTTTTCTCCCATGCCCGTCTCCTCATCCCCATAAAGAGCCAGATACTGATGCTCCTCGTAAAAATCATCCAGCGCTTTTGCTGAACGATAGGCCGGATCCGGCTCCTTCTCCCGCCCGAAAACCGCTTCCCATCCTTTCTGCTCCCCGCTAAAAGAAGGATAAAAGGGATTCCAGGCTGACTCAAACAGTTCTGCAGCCGCCTGAAAAAAGGCAGCCTTGACGATCTCTGCCCCGGTCTCCTTTTCAGTTCCTGCCTGGATTCCCCATACGGCCCTGACAAGGATCAGGATCAGAGCCGTTCCCAATGCGAATTTCGCCGCTGTTTTCCTTTGTCTCATTCTGCCTGTCTTCACCCCATCACCTGCAGAGCCCCATTACCACCATCATATGCAGAGAAAGTACGTTTTACGCTTTTCCGTTTTCCCGGCGGCAGAAAGCCTGACGGATACCCCGGGCAATGACTTTTCCCAAAATCTCCACCCGCTCTTCGATATCCGGCGGCGTCACAAACATGGCCCCAAATTCCGGCTCCAGCAGTTCCCGTATCAGCGCATACTGCTGATCCGGCCCCAGTTCTTCCAGATACCGCCCGGTTCCCTTCGTCTTACTCCCCATTTCCAGCGCCCTGGTCATGGCTCCTATGGTATCCTGGACAATGGCGGCAGCCCCTACCACCGTAGGCACACCCACAGCCAGAACCGGCACGCCCAGGCTTTTTTTGGTAAGACCGCTCCTGTGATTGCCCACACCGGATCCGGGACAGATCCCGGTATCCGTCAGCTGGATAGTGCAGCCCAGACGGCGGACACTTCTGGCCGCCAGAGCGTCAATGGCAATCACCAGCTCCGGCTTCGTTTCTGCCACAATCCCCTTTAAGATTTCCGCCGTCTCCATGCCGGTCTGTGCCATAACACCGGGGGCAATTCCGCTGACAGATGCAATTCCATGCTCCTTCCGGTACCCGTCTCCGTACTGGCTGTCATAATGTCTTGTCATGGGAAGGTGCTGAAGTACCCGGGGCCCCAGAGAGTCGGGAGTTACATAAAGATTTCCCAGTCCGGCCACCAGAATCCGTTCCGGCCCCGCATCTTCCGGCCCCGCTCCCGCCATCCCGCGCTCTTTTTCTCTCATCTCTCCGGCTCCGGAAAGAGCCCGGATCTCCCGGGCCAGCACCTGTGAAAGACGGCGCCAGCTCTCCTTCCATCCTTTCTCAAAATCCCGTGCCTCGATGGTCAGATACGTTCCCTTTTCCTTCCCCATAGCCTTCGCTCCCCGGTCATTTAAGATCTTTACCTCCGTAATCCGGACACCTTCCTCCTCTGGCTTCCATTCCCGCAGGGATACGCCGCTGACCTCTTTATCCTGGCCCGGGAACCGCTCCCGCTCCTCCAGGGCAAGGTCTGTGCGCACCGTTTTGAACCCTTCTGCTGCTTTCATCATAAATGCCTCCTGTCTCTTTGATTTTCTGCTCCGGCCTTGGCCGGACAAAAAGATGAGCCGTTCTGAACTGTTACATTTATCTCCTATTTTCTCCGGAAAAATCTTGAATTATGTATTGACATCCCCCCGGTTTTTGAGTATTATTATATGGTATGTTTAACATTGAACTGTCCGTGTCCAGGCTTTGATGGAGAACACAAAGAAATACCCACATGAATGGAGGTGTACGAAATGGCAAACATTAAATCTGCAAAGAAGAGAATCTTAGTAAACGAGACTAAGGCTGCTAGAAACAAGTCCATCCGCTCTAAGGTTAAGACCGCAATGAAGAAGGTAGACGCTGCTGTTGCTGCTGGTGACAAGGCTGCTGCACAGGCTGCATTATTAGCTGCTACCTCCGAGATTGACAAGGCTGCCAGCAAGGGAGTATATCACAAGAACAATGCTTCCCGCAAGGTTGCACGTCTTTCCAAAGCTGTTAATACCATTGCTTAATTTATAGACAACTTTGACCTTAAAAACGCTCTGTGCCGCAGGTGTGTCGGCACAGAGCGTTTTTATTACGAAGTATCCAGCAAGACGCGCCAGTGACGCGTCTTGTCGGATTTTTCTTTTTACTTCAAAATCCCCAGACTTCTCATCCATTCTGCAAACAGACTTCTCCACTGTCCCGTCTGGCCCTTATCGTTTCCCAGGCCGTATCCGTGGCCGCCGGTCCGGAAAATATGCAGTTCCGCAGGAACGCCGGCTTTTCTGGCCGCCATATAAAGAGAAATGCTGTTTTCTGCCAGTGTGGTCCTGTCATCATCCGTCTCCATAATAAACAGAGGCGGCGTCTGCGGATTCACCATTTCTTCTATATTATATTTAGCCATAAGACGGATCTGCTTCTCCGAAAGCCGGGTATCTCCGCTCTTTCTTTTTTCCGCCTCAAGCTGGGCCGCTATGCTGATAGCCGGGTAACCGCACACGCAGAAATCCGGTCTTGCAGATTCTCCGTCTGCCTCATCCTGAGAAGGATAAACCTGCCGGTCAAAGGCCGCAGCCAGAAGAGCCGCCATAAAGCCGCCGGCGGAAAATCCCATAACGCCGATCTGATCCGGAAGAATCCCCCACTGTTTTCCGTAGTGCCGGAGCAGCCGAACCGCCCTCTGGACATCGATAAGCGAGACGTCTTCCGGCCGTCTGTGGTCATTTACCGGAAGCCGCAGCTTCAGGACAAAAGCGGCAATGCCAAGAGAATTCAGCCATCTGGCGATATCCTCTCCCTCCCGGTTATAGACCAGTCTGCGGAATGCCCCTCCCGGAATGATCACCACTGCCGGGCAGGGATCTTTGCGGTCAGACGGAATAAACGCCGTCATCTCCGGCTCCAGCACATCACGCACAATATGCTTCCATGTGCCGTCCGCCTGCTTTTCAAATTCCTCCTTCATCTCCAGCTCCACGCCCTCAGAACCCGGCGCAGTTCCGGGAAAGAGCCGGATCCTTTCCGGAACGGGATTTTTTCCTGCTTTTAAATCGTTTTCTTCCATTTAAATCGCGCCTCCTGTCATTCTTTTCCTCCGTACCGTCTGCAGATCAGAAGTTCCACCGCCAGCCGGTCTGAAAGTCTTCCCTGTTTTACCGCTTCCTCTGCATCCACACAGAGTTTGACATATTCCAGTATCTGCTTCCGGCTGAATGCCCTGGCCTGCCCAGTCATCTTTCCTGCCACAAAAGGCGGCACCTTAAGCCGTGACGCAATCTCCGCCCTGGATGTATTTTTTCCCATCATATCCCGCACCATCAAAAGCTGGTTAAACTGCCGGGCAATAAGAAAAAGGATCCGCATGGAAGGTTCCCGCAGGATCAGAAGATCTTCATAAAGATCCATGGCCTTTTTCGTGTTTCCGGCTGCGATAGCTGTAATCATGTCAAAAATCTTGTTTGTTACCTGTGTGGTGCAGATATCCTCCACATCCTGATCCGTAATCACATCCCGGCCCAGGGTATAGCTGATCAGCTTATCCAGTTCCGAACGGATATTCTCCATATCATCCCCGGTTTTGCTTAAGAAAAGCTCCATAGTGGGTCCGGAAATCTTCTTACCCTCTTTGGCAAGGATCCCTCCGGCCCATCTGGCCAGCTGCCCGCTCTCCTGACGCCCCAGCTCGGCAGCATATCCGATCTTTTTTACCGTCTTAAAAAGCCGGCTTCGTTTATCCACCTCCGATTCTGAAAACACCAGGCAGGAAGTATCCGGCATCTGGGGAAGGTATTCTGCCAGTTCTTCTCCGCCGCTTTTAAACAGGCCGCTGTCTTCGATAAGGATCAGCCGGTGTTCCGCGAAGAAAGGCATCGTTTCCGCCAGGCCGATAATCTCGGAAACATTCAGGCCCTTGCCTTCAAAATAATGGTAATTCATGGTATCTTCCCCCAGAATTGCCTCCTTCAGCCTGTTTTTGTAGCTTTTTTTCAGGAAGCCTTCCTCTCCGAACAGCAGATACACCCGCTTAAAATTTCTGTCCCTGATATCCTGATTTAATGTCTGCATAAAGCTGCTGCCCTCCTCCGGCATGATTTTAACCTTCTTTCCCGCCGTCCCGAACGGTTACTTTCATTTTATCATGGGGGATTTTTTCTGTAAACCTGGTATCCGGCCTTTCCTTTCCCCACGTAAAAGGTGACTGCTCCCAGTTCTCCTGTCTTAAGGATCCGGCTTCCTGACTGCCGGATGCGTTCCTCGGTCTCCCCGTGCGGATGACCGTAGCGGTTTCCTTCCCCGTAGGAAATCACCGTCACAGCCGGAGAAACGGCATCCAGAAATTCCTGACTGTTGGAATACCGGGATCCGTGATGGGCCGCTTTCAATACCTGCACCTCATCCAGAAGTTTTTCATCGATCCGCTCCAGAATCCGCAATTCACACTCCTGGCTGGTATCTCCGGTCAGCAGAAAATGAAAACCCTGATAATCCCCCTTTACCACCAGAGACTGCCGGTTTCGGTCCGGATTTTGAAGTTCCTCTCCTTTTCCCGGATACAGGCAGGTAAGGAAAAGATCTCCGGCCTGTATCTGGTCTCCTGCATCCATATACCGGACTGCCATCTTTCGCTCCCCGGCAGCCCGGATCAGTTCTTCATAAGCCGCATCTCCTCTCCCGGCTTCCGGAAGCACCAGGCATCCGGCTGCAATCTCCTTACATTCCTCCAGCAGATACAACAGGCCGCTTATATGATCGGCATCTCCATGGCTCACCATAATAATGTCCACAGCCCCGATCCCATGGTATTTCAAATAAGGCGCCAGCCGGTTTTCCCCTGCATTTTTATCACTTGTGCTTCCGCTGTCTGCCAGCACCGTAATTCCCCTGCGGTCAAGAGGCCGGCAGAACTCTTCGTTTCTTCCAGAAGAGTTCTCTTGGGGGTTCAGACCCGAAAGCCCGGAAAAACAGATCGCCCCTTTTTCTGTGCGTATTACCGCCCCATCCCCCTGTCCTACATCCATAAAACACAAAACCATTCCCTCCTGGCGCTCCGGCATAAGAAGGAAAAAGCACGCTGCGCTTCCGAAAAGAAAGATCACCCACCTGGTCAGGAATTCCCCCTTAATTCCCTCATTATTTTTCCCACTTTCTTTGTGTTTTTCAGCAGAATTATGCGTTCTTTTCCCACCATATCGGATCCAGCACAGGAATCCGGCCACTGCCGCCCCATACCAAAGAAGCCGGACCGGCTGCGGTCTTCCCATGATCAGCTGGCTTCCCGGCAGATCAAGAAAGAAAATACACAGACACTGATACAAAAGCAGGATGTAATGGCCGCTCCCTAAAGCCGCTCTCCCAAGTGACACGGAAAAAAGCCCGGCTCCCATCCCCAGCAGCCCGGAAATAATCACATATCCCATCAGCGGAACCACCAGAAGGTTCAGGACGATCCCGTAAAGGGGATACTGGTAATAATGCCACAGTACAATGGGACCTGTAACCAGCTGGATCCCCACGCTGGTAAGAAGACTCTCCTGAAATCCCCCTTTGGGTTCCAGTCCTTTTTTCAGAATCTCTCCCACAAATCCGATTCCCAGAACCGCACCAAAAGAAAGCTGAAACCCGCTTTCCCCGATCACAAAGGGATTGGATCCGGAAAGAAGCACTGCCGCCAGAGAAAGAGCAGACAGCAAATCATAAGTCCTTCCCAGATAGGACGCAAGAAAGGACACGGAAAGCATGATCACCGCCCGCACTGCCGAACCGGAAGCTCCGGTCATGATTCCGTAGCTGATCACAGCTGCACAGCCCGCCGCCCCGGCTGCTCCGAATCCCAGTCCGGCCCGGCGCAGAATCCGGTAAAAACCCGCACCCATCAGAGAAAGATGCAGGCCGCTGATGGCAAGAAGATGGGCAATTCCGCTTTTCTGATACAGGTCCTGTATCTTCTCGTCCATCCCGCCCTTTTCTCCCAGAATTGCCGCCTGAAAGATTCCCAGATCCTCCGGGTCACAGATTTCTTCCAGCACGCTGCTGAGACGGCGCCGGATCCAAAAGAGTCCATCCAGATAAGGCCAGTTTCCCTCTCCCGTTTTCCGGACACGGTCAGCGAAAAGCGACAGGGAGATCCCCTTTGAGCGGTAATACCTGCCAAGATCAAACTGTCCCGGATTCCCCGCCGCTTCAAAACGGCTGACCTGGCCTGCTGCCTGCAGCCTCTCTCCGATAGAAAAAGGCATCTCTTTTGTTTCCTCTTCTTTTTCTGCATAAACCAGGATCTTTCCCAAATTCTCTGTCTTCAGGGTAATCACATGCCATGTTTCCTTTTCTTCCAGCCCCACAGCGTACCCTTCTGCCAGAATCTGCTTCCCATCCTCCGGAAGCTGCGTTTGAAGGCGCCGATCCTTTTGAAAGGCCGCCGCCATCCGCCCCCACCCGGCCCCAAAAATGCACAAAAGCAGAAGCATCCGCAAAATAACGCTGCGCATACCTCTGCTTTCTTTTTTTCCGGCAGCCGTCCCGTGGCTGTTTCCTTTCGCTGCCTGCAGGCAGATCCCGGATAATGCCGCCCAGCCCCATAAGATTGCAGCCAGAAGAACTGCTAAAATTCCATATCCTGTTATTTCGCCACTCTCTGCGCACCAGGCGCATACCTCTCCAAGTACAAAGCCCGCCGCTGCCGCAAAAAGCGGTCGCTTAATAACCTTCTCCTCCTTTCACATAATCCATATTCTGCTCAAACAATGCATCCAGAGAAATCCGGTCCCGGAACATCACCGAAGGCGATCCGTTCACGGAAAACTGGACCCGGTTTACCGTAGTCAGCTGGGTAAGAGAGTCCACAATGGAATAAATGGGAATCTCATCTGCCACATCCAGCGTATTATTTAAGAAAGCTGCATCAAAATTCAGATAGCACACACTGTCCGTTACAGAGATATTCAAAAGCCTGGTTTCCGGCGGAACAGTGCTTTTTAACCCTTCCGTCTCCGGCCCTGCCAGGATCTGCTCCACAATTAATCTCTCCATGGAAGTGTTGATGCTGTGCATAACCTCCCTGGTCTCCGCCTGAAGGTACTGCCCGGTTTCATCTGCAAAATAAAGAGTCAGCTCCGATTTTTCGTAAGCGTTGACATCACTGATATTGTCCATAAAATCCGAGGCCGACAGCATTCCCACCGGATTTCCGGAAGAGTCCATCAAAGGCTGTTCCCCGCTGTAAATATTCAGATATTCCAC
>DVKS01000219.1 GCA_018715905.1 Candidatus Caccovicinus merdipullorum
TTCCGCGGGCGGGAAATTCTTTTGTAAGATTCTGCAGTATAATATTCATTTTAATTTCCTCCCTGACGCAGGTTTCTTCTTTCACTGCTTCAATAGGATGCCGGGCAAAAGCTTGGCCTCTGGCATCATAAAATAAACAGTTACATTATATTTTAGCCGATTTAAAGTGTCAAGAGAACGACCGTTGGAGAAAGGAAATCCTTTTTCAGAAGAGAGTCCCCTCTTTCTATGACGCACTGAAAGGAACGAAGTGCATTATCACCGATTACAACGAAACAGCAGGTCCCATGCGCCTTGAAAATATGGAGAATCACCACAGCCAGCCGGAGATCCGGATAAGGCAGGCGAGGTGATCACCCGCCTGGTAAACTGTGAAAAGATGCCGGAGCGCTTTGTTTTGGGAAGCGATTCTCTGAGAGAGATCCGAAAAGAGTATGAGAACCGGCTGGAGGAACTTAAAGAGTGGGAAGCGTTAAGCAGACAGAGCGACTTTTAGGACAGATCCCGGGTGCGGCAGCCGCTGCATTCTTTTCATCCGGACAAAAATTTATCCCACAGCACATACATAAGAAGGTATAATGAGAATATAAAATCACCCTGCGGCAGCCGTCGGATGGCCATGCAGACATGTCCATTCGGCCCTTTGCCCGGGGAAATAAAATACGGAGGGATTGCCATGCGGTACAGAAATTTGGGAAAGACCGGTCTGAAGGTAAGTGAGATCGGACTGGGAGCAGAATGGCTGGAGCGGCACAATGAAGAGGAGGTCCGTGAAGTGATCGAATGCTGCGAAAGCTATGGGATCAATATTTTAGACTGCTGGATGTCTGAGCCCAATGTGCGCTCAAATATTGGAAAGGCGTTGGCAGGAAGGCGGGAAAACTGGATCATCCAGGGGCATTTTGGTTCTACCTGGCAGAATGGCCAGTATGTGCGGACCAGGGAACTTGATAAAGTGGAAGAGGCCTTTCAGGATCTTCTTTTCCGGCTTCAGACGGATTATATCGATCTGGGAATGATCCATTTTGTAGATGAGGAAGCAGAGTTTTACCGGATCATGGAAGGCGAATTCCTGGCCTATGTAAAAGAAAAGAAGGCTAAGGGGATTATTCATCACATTGGAATGAGCACCCACAATCCCAGAGTTGCGAAACTGGCGGCCTTAAGCGGGGAGATCGAGATGCTTCTTTTCAGCGTGAATCCGGCTTTTGACCTGCTTCCGGCCAGTGAAGACCTGAATACATATTTTGCAGATTCCTATAATGAAGCGTTAAAGGGAATCGACCCGGAGCGGGCGGAACTTTATCAGATCTGTGAACGGGAAGGGGTCGGGATCACGGTGATGAAAGGGTATGCAGGAGGACGGCTCTTTTCTGCCCAGACCTCTCCCTTCGGCGTGGCGCTTACGCCGGTGCAGTGCATTCACTATGTTCTGACCAGACCTGGAGTGGCAAGTATCATGGCCGGCTATGACACGCCGGAACAGGTAAAACAGGCTGTGGCCTATGAGACGGCTTCGGAAGAAGAGAAAGATTACGCCAGCGTTCTTGCCAATGCTCCGCATCATGCCTACACCGGTCAGTGTACATACTGCGGGCACTGTGCTCCATGTCCGTCAGGAATCGATATTGCCATGGTCAATAAGCTTTACGATCTGGCCATGATGCAGAAGGAGGTTCCCGCAGCAGTCCGTGCCCATTATGAAGGACTTTCTGCCAATGGAAAAGACTGCATTGCCTGCGGCGGCTGCGAAGAGCGATGTCCTTTTGGCGTGCATGTGATCGAACGGATGAAAAAAGCCAGTGAACTGTTTGACGAAAGGTAAAATGATATGAATGGATACGGAATTGTCACTGCTGTCATCTGCTTTGTCTGTATCGGGATTTTTCACCCGATTGTGATAAAGGCGGAATATTATCTGTCAGCCCGGTGCTGGCCGCTGTTTCTTCTGGCGGGGATCGTCTTTCTGGCTGCTTCCCTGATGATCGGAAATCTGTATCTTTCAGCGGCTATGGGTGTCACCGGGTGCAGCTGCCTCTGGAGCATCCTGGAGTTAAAAGAGCAGGAGAAGCGGGTGAAAAAGGGATGGTTCCCCAAAAATCCCAGGCGAAAGAAATGAGACTTTCGCCTGGGATTTTCCGATCAAACATGCTCTGTTTTATGAATCTTCACCGCGAAGCTTGCGAAGGATCTGTGCCAGCATTGCAGCCCGGTTAAAGGGAATCATAAAGTACAATCCATCAGAAACCGATGACAGCTTCCGGGCGATCTGGACAGCGATGTCCACGCCTACCTGCTGGGCCTGGCTGCGGTCCATGTCCGGATCATACTGGCGGACAATTTCATCGGGAACCCGGATCCCGGCCACCTCATTCTGCATGAATACGGCGTTTCGGTAGCTGACTAAAGGCAGGATGCCGCAGATGATTTTTGCGCCGGTTTCTTCTTTTATCCGGCGGATTCTTTCGATATCTTCATCGGAATAAACCGGCTGGGTCAGGAAAAATGCCGCACCGGCTTCGCATTTTTGCTTTACTCTCCGGATCTCCACATCGATATTTTTCCTTCCGTAATTTAACGCTCCGCCATAGACGATGGGATCTTCTGAAAAATGCTCTTCATTCATCTGTTTTATGTACTGCATGAATTTAATGGAGTTAAAATCATACACCGAGGTAATAATATCCCGGCTGTCGGATGGCACCGGATCTCCTGTCACAATGAGAAAATGCCGGAGACCGTTCATATATGCCCCAAGAATGGAGGCTCCCAGGCCGATGACATTGCGGTCCCTGCAGGATAGATGGGGCATGGTATCTACCTGGAGGCGGCTGCCGATCTTTATGGCGGAGGAGATGGAGTCCGCCCGCATTTTTCCCATGGGAGAGTCGGAGAAGGTGATCATGTGAACGCCTGCTTCCTTCAGGATGGCTGCACTTTCTTCCATCTTGGCAGAATCGCCGTTATGGGGCGGATCGATCTCAGCGATGATGACCTTTTGACCGGAGGAAAGCTGCCGCCAAAACAGGTTATTCTGATAATTCACTGCGTTTTCGGCAGCAGAAGTGCTGGAAAAGACCGGGCGCATGGCAACGGGGGCGCCGCCTAAGGAGCCGGCCAGCTTCCGGATATGGGCAGGTGTTGTGCCGCAGCAGCCTCCCAGGATATTTACGCCCAGGGCGGAAATTTCCTTCATTGCCAGATTAAAATAGTCGGTGTTTTCCTGATATATGCTGCGGTTTTGGAACTTGTCTGCGTAGCCGGAGTTTGGTGCGGCGCTGACGATCAGGTTTCCGAAGTTCTGCTGCTGCAAAAGTTTTCTTAAATGGGTTGGACCCACGCCGCAGTTAAAACCGATGCCGTCGATAACGGAAGATTCTTCTGCGGTTTTAATCAGATTCTTCATACTGACGCCGGATTTGGTGAACCCAAAGGGATTGACGGAAAAGCTGGCCATCACAAAGGCATCGCTGACTGAACGGATCCACCTGGCAACAGGAAGGATGCGCTGGAAATCGGAGAAGGTTTCAAACCAGATGACCCGGATGCCGGAATCCAGGAAAGCTTTTGCCATGGTCCGGTACTCCTCCAGAATATCGTCTTCGTTTTCGTCTGCCCTTCCGGATTCCGGAATGGGGCCGATGTCACCGGCGATATAGATTTCTTTACTGCCGTTTAAGGGCAGATCTGCCTGATTTTTGGAGTATTCGGCTTCCGCTGCAGCCTTTGCGATCCGGCAGGCAGCCGAGACATTGCGGTAAATGCGATCCAGGATCCGGCTTCTCTCCGGCGTGTCGGCCAGGTGGCTGCACAGCGTTTCTTTATTTGAGGCAAAGGTGTTTGTCCGGATAATATCCGCGCCGGCGCGAATGTATTCCTGATGAATCCGCTGGATGCGGAAGGGGTCTGTTTCATTTGCCAGTTCCGGCGCGCCTGCATTTACACCGTATAGCGTACTGTAGTAAGTGCCCATGGCGCCATCGGTAATCCGGCGCTGAGTCTGGAAAAATTTATGAAAATCCATAGCTGTCTCTCCTTTTGTCAATGTTTCTTGTATTCTGTCGGTTCTTCTTTTACCACACTGGACATTCCCTGGCAGATCAGTTTTGTGGCCAGATCAATCAATTCCTCTACAGGAAGCTTCTTTCCGTCTGCCACCCACTGCTGGTACAGCAGCGTGGAGTTGGCACCGTAATAGGCAAAAACCAGGTTTTCTGCATATTCATCCAGGCCGAAAGCGCCGCGGTTTTCTTTTCGTCGTTGGGTCATGATCTGTTGGTTGATCTTTTCCCATACCGGGCGGTAACTGCCGCTGCACATCAGCCGCTCATTAAGATACGGCATATTTACGGCATATTCAAAAAACAGGCGGATCAGATCACGGAGATCTTTCATACTGCGGTAAGATATCTTTCGCTGGATGAAATTTCCGGCAACCTCTTCCTGAAGTTCGTTCAGCAGATCCTCCAGAGAGGCGTAATGGAGATAAAAAGTTTTTCGGTTGATCTGCGCTCTTTGGGTCAGTTCTTTTATGGTGATCTGGTCATAATCCATTTCACAGATCATTTCTTTAAATGTACTACGGATGGCCTCTCTGGTTTTTTTTACCCGCAGATCTTCTTTCTTTTTCTCTTCCATGCAGAAATTCCTCCTTTTTGCCGCAGATGCAGGGACAGTGCGGCATATGCACCGAATTCATTTTTCTTGACCATTGATTCTGTCTGACCTGTTTATTATAATGCAGATATGAGTAAAAAGCAACACGAAGGAAATAAGTATATTGTGGGTATTCAAGAAAGCAGAGACCATGGCGCGGGAAGGATATGCCGTTTACTGTTATGATTTCCGGGGCGGCGGAGAAGAAAGCCCCCAGTTTCCGGAAAGCACCGGGCCTGAGGGCTTTTGTTTTCGTTATTTAAAACCATGGATGCGTATACGGGGCGGGTTCCGGGCCGCAGTAAAGTCCGTATGCGTCAGTGATCCAGTAAGTGCCGTTTACATTGACCCGGCACCACTGATGGGAATACTGGTTCTCATTTACGTGTTCATAGGGAATGCCCAGGATATTCAGGCAGAGTCCGGTCGCTCTGGTACATCCGGCACAGGAAGCGCTGCCCAGAATAAAGTAACCGTAAGGATCGTTATAATGATCTGCCGACATGGAATAACTCATTCCGTCCTCAAATCGCTGACGAATGGAGACGGTGATTCCGTAAAGCTGTTCTTCAATGGGAAGGTCTGCATGCCATCCACCATTTCGCCCGGCTGGGCATCTGCTGCAGGGAGTCTTCCCTCAGCCATTCCAAAATTCAGATAATGATTTAAAAGTGCCTGGTCGTCTGTGACGAAAACGGCCGTCACATCCGGATAGGCTGCCCTTTTGTTTTTATGTTAGCACAATTTCCGGCATTTTCAATACTTAAAATAAAATGGCAGATGACGGCATGTTTTGGTTTCAGGGCGTGGACTTTGCTGCAGAAATATGGTAGAATTAGGCTTACTGCCCACAGAAATAAGCAAGGAAAGATGAGGAATTAGAAAATGAAAATCGCAGTGACTTATGATAACGGAAATATATTTCAGCATTTTGGAAAAACGGAGTTTTTTAAGGTATATGAAGTGGAAGACAGCAAGGTGATTTCCAGCGAAGTGATCGGCTCCAACGGCACCGGACACGGCGCTCTGGCCGGACTTTTAGCGGAGCAGAATGTAGACGTACTGATCTGCGGCGGAATCGGAGGAGGCGCCCAGGCTGCTTTGACAGAAGCAGGGATCCAGCTGTGTTCCGGAGCCCAGGGTGATGCTGACCAGGCGGTAGAAGCATATCTGAAGGGAGAACTGGTATCTGTCGGAGCCAATTGTGACCATCATCATGGAGAAGGCCACAGCTGCGGCAGCCATGAAGACGGCCATTCCTGCGGTCACCATGAAGACGGCCATTCCTGCGGTCACCATGAGGAGGGCCACAGCTGCGGTCATCATGAGGAAGGTCACGGCTGCGGCGACCATGAAGGAGGCCATTCCTGCGGAAGCGGCTGCGGCGGCTGCGGTGCCCGCCCTGCTCTGACCGGACGCAACGTAGGAAAGACCTGCCGCACCCATTACCGGGGCACATTTAATGACGGAACCCAGTTTGATTCTTCTTATGACAGGGGAGAGCCCCTGGAATTTATCTGCGGAGCAGGACAGATGATCCGCGGCTTTGATGCTGCTGTGGCAGACATGGAAGTAGGCCAGGTGGTGGACATTCACCTGATGCCGGAAGAAGCTTACGGTATGCCGGATCCCAATGCTGTCTTTACGGTTGAGATCGCCCAGCTTCCTGGTTCTGAAGAGCTGGAAGCTGGCCAGCAGGTCTATCTTTACAATCAGTTCGGGCAGCCATTCCCGGTTAAGGTAGTGACGAAAGAAGAGAAGACGATTACCTTTGACGCAAATCACGAAATGGCAGGAAAAGAACTGAATTTCCGGATTGAGCTGGTAGAAGTAAAATAATAATGGAATCGCCTCAGATATCCTACCTGCTCAGAAGGCCCGGTGTGCCGGGTGGTACTTTTTAGGTGCTTCCGTCACACTGCCGTCCCGCCGATCCCGGTAGAGGATGACCACGTCGCCGGGCCGGTATGGCCGCCGCCCGCTTCCGGTTTCCAGGCGATAGGCCCGGCCGTTCCAGATGCAGCGGTAAACGGGCACATCTATGGGATCATCATCGCCGGGCTGGCGGGTGTACCCCTGAAATTCTGCCCGTACCGGCTGGAGGATACCGGATTCCATTTGTTCCTGAAAGATCCGGTTTTGCCGCCTGGCCATCCAGAGAATAAAGGCAAAAAAGCCGATCACCTCCAGGACAAAGACAGGAAATATCCGGGTCACTTCCATTGATCGGATGAAGACTACGGCAAAGCCTGCGGCTAATGTCAGTGCGGAGAGCACAAAAGCATAAATCAAAATGGGCATCACCAGAGAACGGCCGGAGGGCAATTCCCGCAGACGGCGGCTGATGGGATCCCAGCGCAGCTCCTGTCTCTCTCCTTCCATAGGCGGAAGGATCCCCCGTCGGGGGCGCTGACGGATCTCCAGGGTCTGACCCTGCCAGGGAAAGGTGTAAGTTAGTGTAACAGCAATCGTATCGCTGGCGTCGGAATCCTCCAGATCCACACGATGCACCGTGGCTTGAACGATCTCACCCCGCCGCATCCGTTTATGCACCAGCAGGATGATGGCAAGCATCAAGATCATGACGCCTGCTGCGGCCGTCATCAGCAGTAAAGCTTCCTGCATCACAGATGACCTCCTTTCGTGTTCTTGAGATACAGCGCTTTTCCCTTCAATAGCGGTGTGCCGCCGGAAAAGCACGCAGAATGGGTCGCAGTGCTTACAAACGTGTAAATCGACCTAACTACAGCATACTCTTTGGGCATGCCTGTATCTATCTTAAGAAAGTCAAATCTGCGTAAAATTTGCTGACAGGCGGTCATCCCTATACTTTGCTATTTGCTGCTGGAGGATATTCTTCTTGCTGAAAATTACGCAGTCAGGAAAATAGTTGCATAATAGAAAACGCAGCATAAAGGAGGTGTTAAAATGCTGTGTTTATGTCATAGAATAATTGATTTAAGCAATCAACTCTGTACAAGATCCGATGATAAGGCGACATTTGTGCAGAGTTAATTTTCGCCGGACATTGGATTTTGTACAATTTTATTCTGAAAAATTAAGAATCAGATTGGAGAAAATTCAATGGAAAGTTTAAAAAGATACATCGTTTTATGGGTAAGTCAAAGTATTTCGCAGCTGGGAAGTTCCATGACTGCATTTGCTCTCATTTTATGGACATATGAGCAGACAGGTTCGGCCCTTTCGGTTTCGATCATGTCATTTTGCAACTATGTGCCATATATTTTGATCAGTATATTTGTCGGTGCGTTTGTTGACAGTCACCGTAAAAAAACGGTTATGCTTGCTGCAGACAGTATCGCTGCACTGGCTTCACTGCTTATTCTGGCGTTTTCAATGACAGGAACCCTTTC
>DVKS01000220.1 GCA_018715905.1 Candidatus Caccovicinus merdipullorum
CCACTGCGCGCAGATCGTAAGACAGGCTTCCCCAGGCCTCTGCCTCACTGATATAAGTCCTGGGCCGTTCCGTGATTTTCAATGCACAGCCGGTAAAATAAAGAACTCCCTCCCATTCCCTATCCTCATAAAGAAGCATTGCCAGGTCCAGATAAGGCTCTCTGAGATAAGGAGCTTCTGCCGCGGCCCGCAGATACCAGTCTCTTGCTTCCTGCCGTTCCCCCTTGGCAGCAAACGCTCTGGCAATATAGCGCATGGAAGCTGCCCGCTCGTCTTTCCATAAGGCTGACGGCATGGAAAGATGCCCCTTCAGCGTACGGATGCAGTCATCCAGACGGCCCCGGAACAGATACTCTCTCCCCAGATAATGCATGTTCCGGTCATCTTCCGGCGCTTCCTTCACAGAAAGTTCCAGAAGTCCAAGATACTGTCCCCTGGATTTTGACGGATCCGGATGATGGTCCAGCTGGATTCCTTCTGCAAAAACAGAAAGTCCAGGTACCCCTTCTCCCGTCCATTCCAGCACTTCATGAACGGGATGCGCCCATCGATATCCCCGGCGGCTGTGGATCTTATCAATCCAGAAAACGACTCCTTCACTTCCATCCGTCTGAAAGCTCCAGGTATACCGGTAGCGGACCCGGCTTACCGCCGGGGTCCACACCGATTCCAGAATCTTTCTCCAGCCCGGTCGGAACACTTCATCCAGATCCGTGCATACACAGATATCCGCATCTGCATCCACCAATTCCAAAGATCGATTCCTAGCCGTATCAAAGCGCCAGGGCAAAATCTTCTCTTCTGTGACCCTGGCCCCTCTTTTTCTTAAATGCTCTGCCGTGCCGTCCTCCGACCCGGTATCCAGCACCACAACCTGATCCGCCTCACTCATGGAATCCATCCATCGGTCCACAAATTTTTCTTCATTCTTACTGATCGCGTATACGACTACTTTCATGCGCCCATTCCCCTTAAGACAGATAATCTGGAGCCAGACAAGATGCGGCCCTTACACCGGAATTTCTCCCAGCTTGTAAATGGTAATTCCAACGGTATTGTAAAGATAGGTTCCGCCCTGGCTTCGGACACTGACAGTGACCGGAGCCGAAGAAACCTCAAAAGGTGAAGAGAACGCCATATTCTGATTCTCCACGGATGTGTTGAAAACATGCGGTGCCGCGCCGCTCTGGATCATGGTTCCGTCCACATCCAGATACAGTGTCAGCGTAAACGGGAAAGATGCCCCTGTTACAGGTGCAAAATTCCCCTGGAAAGACATCACATATACCCCCGGCTCTTTAATCGTAAATTCTCCTGTTCCCGGCGTATGGTCAATTGCCGTGCCGTATGACAGGGAATGCCGGTCAAAAACGAGAGCCTCGCAGTTATTTCCCGCAGCCGCAGGCACAGAATAAGCAGAGAGCAGATTTGCCGCAGCTGATTCCGCCTCGGGACCAGTCGGTCCGGTAGGACCGGTAGCTCCATGCAGTCATGCAAAAAGAGTCAAAAAGACCCTTAACGTGCGGATCGGATCCCTTTCCGGTATTCCCGGGGCGTCACCCCTTCCAAAGCCTTAAAGTTCCGGTTAAAGGAGCGGATAGCGGAATAGCCGCAGGCAAAAGCAATGTCGCTGACGCTGTCCTCTGTATGTTCAAGAAGATAAACTCCATAGCTGATCCGGTGCCGGTTTACCAGGTCTGTAAAAGACTGATTCAGGGAATGATTCAGATATCTTGAACAGTACACAGGACTGTAGCCCAGATAAAGAGCCAGGGAAGAAAGACTGATTTCCTGCTGAAAATTTTCCTGAACATAAAGAAGAATGTTATGCAAAAGATCACTTCTTCCCCTTTTTCTGGGCACCAGACGGGTTTCCTTCTCCAGCCGTCCTGCAGCATAATAAAGAAATGCCTTGCTCATCCATACATTCTCCTGCTCGCCGAACAAAAAGGTCTGCATAAACTCTGCAGCCTCTTTCCCCAGAGAAATCACCGGCTTTTCCAGAACATACTTTGCTCCTATGTCAGAAAATTCGTTCAAATAGTCCGGAGAAAATACTGCCACCCGGCATTTAGAGGGACCTTGGGTCTCATAAGCATGAATCTCATAAGGAAGCACCAAAAGCAGGTCTCCAGCCTCCAGCCAGAAAGTCCTGCCATCTGTTTCCGCTTTTATTTTTCCTTCTTCCACATACAAAAGCTCATTGCTCCGGTGAAAATGAGGGACTACAGAAAAGTCCTGAAATTCATAACAGGCCCGGTGGCCTTTTTCCCCAAAATGGCAATCTTCATAAACGATCATGCACCCCTTCCTTTCTGCTGCAGATAGTGCAGTAAAGGTTAATTTTTGTCTACTATTATAAATGGGATGGCTGGAAATGACAACAGACCAAGCCGTATAATAACAGCAGAAGCCGTATCGTGATGCAGCGTTTCAGACGGAGACCGCTTCCCTGCCGGCGAAAAAATTGAAGAGAGGAGAAAGAGATGGAATTTTTTAAAGAAAAAGATGGTGCCCTGATTTTCAGACGCCGCAGAGAGTTCATGGAAATCCGCCCCTGGGGCAGCGGATTTCGGATAAGATCCACAGAAAACAAATGGTTTACCCAAAGGGACTGGGCCCTTCTTCAAATCCCTACTCCAAATGCATCCATTCAAATTACCCCGGAAGGCGCATCCATTACCAGCGCCGACAGCAGCCTTACCATAAAAATTACTCCTTACGGAAAAGTATCCTTCTTTGACCGTCAGGGAAGGCTTTTGCTGAAGGAATACTATCGCTCCTGGAACTATGGTACTAAAAACTGGAAAGATCTGGATCAGATTACCATGTGCCGCATGGCGGCAAGAACCTACAAAAGCGCCGGCGGAGACAATTATTCCCTGAGCCTGTGTTTTGAATCAGATGATAACGAAAAAATCTACGGCATGGGCCAGTACCAGCAGCCTTACCTGAATCTGAAAGGCTGCTGCCTCGAGCTTGCCCAGAAAAACACGCAGGCCAGCGTTCCCTTTATGGTATCCAGCAAAGGCTATGGTCTGCTGTGGAACAACCCGGCAGTAGGTCAGGCAGTGTTCGGCATGAACCTTACGGAATTTTCCTCCCAGTCCGCCAAAGAAATCGATTACTGGATCACCGCCGGAGACACACCGACAGAGATCGTGGAGCGATACAGCGATGTAACCGGCAAAGTTCCCATGATACCGGAATTTGCTCTTGGCTTCTGGCAGTGCAAGCTTCGCTATGAGACTCAGGAAGAAGTTCTTCAGATAGCCAGGGAGTACTTCCTCCGTCAGATTCCCTTAAGCGTGATTGTCATTGACTTTTTCCACTGGCCTAATCAGGGAGACTGGACCTTCGATCCCAAGTACTTCCCGGACCCTGAAGCCATGATCAAAGAGCTGGATTCCATGGGCATTAAACTAATGGTATCTATCTGGCCAACGGTAGACCGGCATTCTGTCCATTATCAGGAGATGAAAGAGCGGGATCTGCTGATCCGCACCAACCGGGGAATCGATGCAGCCATGGAGTTCTACGGCATGGAAAGCTTTACCGATGTCACCAACCCGGAAGCCAGAGACTTTATCTGGCAGGCCGCCAGGAAAAATTATCTGGATAAGGGAGTTGCTTTGTTCTGGCTGGATGAGGCTGAACCGGAATACACGGTTCCTGATTTCGACAATTACCGCTACTATGACGGCCAGGCCCTGGAATGCGCCAATGAGTATCCGGCCTGTTACGCCAGAGCCTTTTACGAAGGCATGAAGGAGGCAGGGATCGAGAATCCCATTAACCTGATTCGCTGCGCCTGGGCCGGCTCCCAGCGTTTCGGCGCTCTGGTGTGGTCGGGAGATGTTCCCTCTACCTTCACCTATCTGCGGAATCAGTTTGCCGCCGGCTTGAACATGGGAATGGCGGGGATTCCCTGGTGGACAGCAGATATCGGCGGCTTTCACGGTGGAAATATCCACGACCCCGCCTTTCACGAGCTTCTCATGCGCTGGTTCCAGTTCGGAACCTTTTGCCCGGTGATGCGGCTTCACGGAGACCGTGATCCCCATAAGCCCGCAATCCCCGGAACTCCGGCATCAGGAGCAGGGAACGAAGTATGGAGCTATCCGCCCCATGTTCAGGAAATGATGATCCGCTTCATTCACCTTCGCCAGGCCATGAAAGATTACTTAAGCCAGGCCATGAGGGAAGCCCACGAAAAGGGTACGCCGGTAATGAAACCCCTGTTTTACGACTTCCCTGAGGATCCCCTGGCCTGGGAGGCTGAAGATGTATATCTGTTTGGCCATGATCTTTTAGTCGCTCCCGTTCTGGATGCCGGCATCCGCCGGCGCGAAGTCTACCTTCCAGTCGGCGCCCAGTGGACGGAAATGGCCACGGGAAAAATTTATTCCGGAGGGCAGAGATTGGAAGTTTCCGCTCCGCTTGAAGAGATCCCTCTGTTTCTTAAGAACGGGGCACATGTTTTTTCTTCCAGTGAGATTTAAGCTTTGTCAGCTTGCTAATAAGGAATGGCCCCGGCGATTCTGTAGACAGCCAGATAAACCAGAAGCACCAGCCATCCAAAGTACTTGGTATACTCCTTCTTGAAAAAGCGCAGCCCAAAAACACAAAGAAGGACCGTGACGCAAAAAGTCACAGATCCTTCTTTTACGTTAAAATTATTTCCCCTCAGATCCCTGCCTCCTGTCCGGAGGCAGGGTTATATTGCAAATACTCCCTCTTTCTGACCGCTGCTTTTCCCTCTATGACAGCTGCTCCAGAACCCATTCCACATCGTTTGTGGTCTTTAAAGTCTCCAGTCTGGCCGGATCCTCCAAAAGGGTGCAGAGCTTGCTTAAAAGATCAAGATGTTCATCGCCGATTCCGGCAATGCCGAATACCAGCTGCGCCTTCTCAGCGCCAAAGTCAACTCCATCCGGATACTGCAGGAATACGATTCCCGTCTTCTTTACCGTATCTTTGGCCTGGGTGGTGCCGTGAGGAATCGCTACCCCCATGCCGATGTAAGTAGATACCAGCCGCTCCCTCTCCTCCATGGCCTCCACATACGTACTGTCCACATAGCCAAGCTTCTCCAGGAGCTCCCCTGCCGCCTGGATGGCTTCTTCCTTTGTGACAGGCTTCTGTCCCAGCTTGATGCCGTCAGCGATAATCACCTGTTTCTTAATGGGCGTATCCGGAATAACCACATCCGTATTTTCACCGGCGGGGGCAGCCGGGGCATCGCCGGTGGTAAGCTGCACATACAATGCATCCAGAGCCGGATCTGCCAGGAAGTTTCCAATGGTAATCAGCTGGGCCTGGGGCGCAGATTTTCTGGCCCGCGAAGCCAGTGTGGCCTGCACGATGGCAAT
>DVKS01000221.1 GCA_018715905.1 Candidatus Caccovicinus merdipullorum
CTTCTTCCATTGGGGACGGGGGATTTCTGAAAATCCCCCGTCCCCAATGGAGCCGACCGAGCTACTTATCCACATTTTCACCGGCCGCCACCACCAGATCCGGGTACAGCTGGCGAATATGGGCTGTCCGATCCTCGGCGACACCAAATATAATCCACACTCTATGTGGAATGTGGGGAAAAATGGCTGGCAGCAAATTTATCTTTGTGCCTACAAGCTGACCTTCCGGCACCCCACAACCGGCAAGCCGATGACTTTTGAACTGAAAGACGCCAGGGACTGCGGGTTTTAACTTCCCGCAGCCCCTGGCTTTCGTTTCATATCATATTCTTTTCATATTCTTTGCAAATCTTCTGCTATATTCTTTTGCTATACTATCTTTTTCCCCACACGGTACTCCATCTTTTTAGCGTACAGGACGATCCTGGACACCACATCTACGATCAGGAATCCAAGTGCGATAGCCAGGCAGGTCTCCAGCAGCAGATCCATCTCCCGGCCGGCCATAGCAGAATCCGCGCTCACCCAGCCGTACATCATATAGTAAAGGTTTGGTCCGGGGATCAGTGGGAAGGCGGATGCGGTCAGGAAAATGGTTGCCGGTGCCTTATTGACCCTGGACATGATAAACGCGTAAGCGGCCACGAAGATCGCCCCTGCCATGGTAGCTCCAAAGTTGCTGGGCCACACCTCATAGACCACCAGATAGATCGCCCAGGTAAAAAACGCCCCGATCCCGGAGTAGATCACCTGTTTTCCCTTGATCTTAAACCACAGCGCAAATCCCACACAGGCCACCGTACAGGAGATCAGCTGGATCCCCACATTATGGTTCAAAACATAACCGTCAGAATCTCCTCCGCCCAGAAGCCGCATGGCGATCGCGATACCAAACGCGATGCCGGCCGCTCCCAGAATCGAGTTCATAATATTGATCAGCCCGGAAATAAAATCTCTCTGCAGCATTTCACGGATCCCGTTGGTCGTGCTAAGCGCACTGATCAGCAGCATGACGATTCCGATCATGATCCGGTCCTGATGCGTGCCGATTCCCAGAAAATCCATCCCGATGATCACTACTTCTGCCAGAAACGCCAGGATCAGGTTATAGATCAGAAGATTGCTCTCCCGTTTTCCCAGCCAGTTTCCCACAAACACGATCATTAAGGACACCAGCGCCGCTACCAGAGCGTCCATAAACCCGCAGCCAAAGAACACCGCAAACCCGGTCCCGCCCATGATCCCGGCCGCATAAGTCAGAATAAGCGGCTGCTCCTCCCGGTTCATGACCTCCAGAAACTTCTCATGAAGCTCATCTGCGTCCGGTGTATTCTGACAGACATACCGGGCCAGATTATTCAGATAATCCAGGCGGTCGTAATTGATCCCCGTCGATTCAATATGCCGGATCTGGGTCAGGAACTCTCCATCCGGCGTCTTCACTGTAATCTGAATATTACTGGGAATCGCAAACACATCATATCTCTCGAATCCGTAGCTTTTACACATACGGTACAGCGTATCATCCAGGCGGAAATTCTCCGCTCCGCTGCACAGCATAGCTTCACCGATGTCAAGAATCCCTTCCAAAATCCGTTCGTAATTCATTTCCACATCCATCCTCCAGTCTGACTTTGCCTGGTTCTACTTAGATAACACACCAGAAATATTGCATATCAAAGCCCATTTTAGAGAACAACCAAAAGAAATGCAAGAGCAATTCAAAAAAATAGGCAGACCATTAACAACCGTCTGCCTGCATCCGCCACTCTTTTCTACAATTCTTTCATCTTCACCAGGATCTTCTGGTAAAACTCCTCCTGATCCCCTTCCTTTTTCAAATCCTCCAGGATCACACCATCCTTCAGGAGAATCAGACGGCTGCAATAGCTGGCCATCTTCGGATCATGGGTAACCATGACGATGGTCTTACCGAGTTCCTTGTTGATCTCGGTCATGGTAGAGATCACTACGTCACCGGACTTAGAATCCAGGTTTCCGGTCGGTTCGTCGGCCAGGATCAGCTCCGGGTCATTGATCAGTGCCCGGCAGATCGCCACTCTTTGCTTCTCACCGCCGGACAGCTCATAGGGCTTTTTATCCAGCAGGTGCCGGATGCCGAACTGCTCTGCGCTCTCTTCCGCCTTCTGGATGCAGTCCTTTGCCGTTCCCTTGTCCAGGATCTTCGGCAGCATGATATTTTCCTGGACCGTCAGGCTGTCCATCAGATAAAAGTCCTGGAACACAAAACCAATGTCCCGGCGCCGGATGTCCGCCAGCTCGTCCTTCCACAGCTCTTCCGTGTCGCCGCCTTTAAAATACAGCTTTCCGTCCGTCTGCCTGTCGATCATCCCCAATATCTTAAGGAGCGTCGTCTTTCCGCAGCCGGAACGCCCCATGATTCCCACAAACTCCTGCCTGTCCACCTGGAAATTCAGGCCCTTTAACACCTTGATCTCATCTTTTCCCTTCTGCTCCCCGGTCTTGGTATAGTTGCGGATCAGACCTTCCGCCGCCAGTACCGGCTCTCCCTGTTTTTCATCATATTTTTCATTCATCTTCTTTTTGCCCCTCCCTGACTTTTCATCTATATTCATTTCTATTTTTTATTCCTTCCAGTTTTTGTTCCTTCCAGATCTCTGACCAGGCTTCTCTGCATCAGCTTCAGATTCACCGCCTGTGCCAGAATATATCCTCCCCACAACAGGATACCATATTTCAGATAATTTTGAACATCCTTTATTTCATACATCCTAAGACCAAATACAATCCCTGTCAATACAAGAGAAATCACGCCTGCCAGGATCAGCGGCACCCATACATACCGGGAAACCTCACGCTTCATAAGCCTGATCCTCTCGGCGCTGCTCATCCCAAATACCTCAAAGAACCGGTAATCCCTCCGAAGCTCCGGGAGATCCATCTTCATTTTCATCCGAAGCAGGAAAATTTCCACCGCCAGCAGCATCAGCAGCACGATACCGTTTACAATGGTTTCCATCTGCCGTTCCGTCTCTCTTTGGTGCCGGGCGTCTGCACTGATATAGGCACTCTTAACCAGCGGATCAAACGCCTCGTCGAAGGCATGGCTTTTTCGGAACTCACCCAGGATTTCATCCGCCCGTTCCTGATATTTCTCTGGAACATTGACCAGCTTTAACCGGGTAGGCCACTCATGGATGGTCACATCCGGCACCGCCTCTTCCTCTGACACCATTTCTCCGGTCAGAAGATCCGTGGTCTTCCAGCAATCCTTTACGGATTCAAAATAGGTGTCCGAGAACACGATCAGATTCTCATACCGCCCCTGCCGGTAAGCACCGGTCAGTGCTTCCCGCTCTTCGCTTACAATCTCCCTTGGGGGATATGTCTGTTCTCTGGTGATATAATTATGTCCCATCAATGCCTGCCCGATATGTACATACGGCCTGCTGCTGCAAAGATACCAGTCCAGGGGTCTTGCCTTAGAAGCCTGATCCTGCTGGTATACCACGTGGATCTTTTCTCCCGCTTCATCCAGAATAAGATCCCGCGGCTTCTCTCCTGCCAGTTTTTTCAGTTCCCGGTAAGTACTCTCGGAGATACCGATATTCTGTCCCTGCTGTACTACAATCACCCGATAATCCTCCTCCGGCTGTTCCGTCGCATCCAGAGTAGTCGCACGCACCATGGGGAAGCTAAGGACCTCTGCTTCACATTCCTGCTGCAGCGCCTCAAAATAAGCCTCATCCTGGCTGTTGGCCAGAAAAACATAGTCATACGGATATAAGGCTTCCGGCTCATCCGCAATCTGGCTGGATATAAATTTCACCGAAAATACCATCATCACAAATACATTCAAAAACATCAGCATGGACACGTACCGGATCATGGTACGGAACCGGCAGCGTATCCTAAATTCCTTCGTAAGCTTTGGCAGAAATGCCTCCTGGCGCTTCTGCCTCATCCTAAGCCAGATTCCCCACAGGCTCCTTATCATCAACATTACACACAAAAGAATCCCGCAGACCAGAAGGAGTTTCTCTCCCATCCTCCTCTGTCCATAAAAAGCAAAACAAGCTGCCCCTGCAGCCACAGAGATTAGCACCGTTACCCAGGCAGATCTTCCCACTGGTTTTTCCCAGCGGACCGCCGCACCCCGGGTATCTGTCGAGCCATACCCCTTTCCCAGCTCCATACAGGTCAGATATGCCACAAAGCAGACCAGCGCCAGCACCACCAGGGACCATCCGGCCACAAAAAAGCTGACAAATCCGGCATTTTCATACTCCGGCATCCAGGCAGCAAACCCATTTCTCAAGAAAAACAAAAGAACCGTTCCCACCATCGCCACGCAAAGATACGCTGCAGCAAAGCATCCCAGCAGCTCTCCCAGCGAAGACCAGAAAAAGGCTCTCTTTCTGATTCCCAGGGTCTTTACCAGTCCGGAGCTGGCAATTTTCCGCTTCTGATAAAAAGATAGCGCCGCAATGATCAAAAACAGGCTCAAAATAGCTATCGCAACCAGGAAATCCCGCATGATCTCCACAAGCCCCAGTC
>DVKS01000222.1 GCA_018715905.1 Candidatus Caccovicinus merdipullorum
TTCCTCTCCAGTGCATCACAAGACGGGGGCTCTCTGTAACCACAGCCACGCAGACTGCCTCCAGGTTCTCTTCTGCCGCATAGGCCAGGGACGGATCCACATCTTTGGGATCCACCACCACAGCCATGCGCTCCTGGGATTCCGAAATTGCAATCTCCGTTCCGTCCAGACCGGCATACTTCTTCGGCACCTTGTCCAGATCAATATCCAGACCGGCAGCCAGCTCGCCGATGGCTACGGACACACCGCCGGCGCCGAAATCGTTGCACTTTTTGATGATGCAGGATACCTCAGGACGGCGGAACATTCTCTGGATCTTCCGCTCGGTAGGCGCATTTCCTTTCTGTACCTCAGCACCGCACACCTCGATGGAAGCTTCCGTATGCACCTTGGAGGAACCGGTAGCGCCGCCGATGCCGTCCCGGCCGGTGCGTCCGCCCAGAAGAATGATCACATCTCCCGGATCTGAGGTTTCACGGATCACATTTTTCCTGGGAGCCGCACCCATAACCGCGCCGATCTCCATGCGCTTGGCCGCATAGCCGGGATGATAAATCTCCTTTACATAGCCGGTAGCCAGACCGATCTGATTTCCGTAGGAGCTGTAGCCGTGGGCCGCCTCCGTCACGATCTTCTTCTGCGGCAGCTTTCCGTGAAGCGTCTCGCTTAAAGGACGGGTGGGATCAGCCGCACCGGTAACACGCATGGCCTGATATACATAGGTCCGGCCGGAAAGGGGATCGCGGATGGCTCCGCCCAGACAGGTAGCCGCGCCGCCGAAGGGCTCGATCTCCGTGGGATGGTTATGGGTCTCATTCTTAAAATTCACCAGCCACTCCTCGGTCTTTCCGTCTATGGTCACCGGCACCACGATGGAGCAGGCGTTGATCTCCTCGGAAACCTCCATATCTTCCAGTTTTCCTTCTGCCCGCAGCTTCTTCATGGCCATAAGAGCCAGATCCATCAGGCAGACGAATTTGTCATCTCTTCCTTTATAAATCACTTCCCGGTCTGCCAGATACTGCCGGTAAGTCTCTTCCACCGGAACACGGTAATCTCCGTCTTCAAAGGTCACGTTTTTCAGCTCGGTAGAAAACGTGGTATGACGGCAGTGATCGGACCAGTAAGTATCCAGAACCCGGATCTCCGTAACGGAGGGATCCCGCTTCTCCTCTTCTGCAAAATATTTCCGGATATGAAGAAAATCCTTGTAAGTCATGGCCAGATTCAGCGACTGGTATAAAGCCTTAAAGTCCTCTTCCGCCATCTCGCAGAAACCGTCAAAGAGAGCCACATCATCCGGCTGCTGGAATTCGGTTACGAGAGTTTTCGGCTTCTCCTGGGCCGCCTCTCTGGAGTCCACCGGATTAATACAGAAGGACTTGATGGCTTCCAACTCCTCCGGGCTTACCTGACCGGAGATCACATAGGTGGTGGCTGAGCGGATCACCGGCTCCTCCTCTTCATTTAACAGCTTTACGCACTGCTCGGCAGAGTCGGCTCTCTGGTCAAACTGTCCCGGCAGATACTCCACCGAGAAGACCTGATCGCCCTCCTGCACAGGAAATTCTTCTACATAAACAAAATCCACCGGCGGCTCAGAAAAAACCGTAACCAGAGACCGGCGGAAGGTTTCTTCTGAAATGTTCTCTACATCATACCGGATCAGAACCCGCACGCCGGTGACAGTATTGATCCCAAGATAATTTCGGATCTCTTCCCGCAGTTCCTTTGCCTTCACGGCAAAATCCGGCTTCTTCTCCACGAAAATCCGCTGAACGCTCATATGCATTTCCTCCTTATTGAATCGGGCACATTCTCCTGATATCCTTTCTCCAAATGCCCTGCATCAGAAAAGGACAGATGTATGCCCACCTGTCCTTATCATATCATAGCTATTATAAATAAGTAAAATTAATAGCATTTATATCTTTTATTATCAGATCTTATTAAACTCGTTCTACGTCCGTGTAATACAGATGTCTGGGAAGGCCGTCTACCATAACCGGTGTAAGTTCAGCCTGGATCAGCGGACGGATGTAATTTACAAAATCTGCAGTTACAAAATCGCCGGTCTCATTAATCCATTCTCTGGGAACCTTCTTTTCTACGTTAGCGATCTTATGTACATCATAGATGTCGGTTACGCAGATATAGGGATCATCGGAAACGCGCTTTAAGATGATCATCTTTCCGGTCTCGCCTTCATGGGCTGCCTTTACTGCTGCACCGCCTACCTGGAAGGCCTCAGTAATATCCACCCGGGACACAATATGAGATGCACAGCGCTGCAGAGAGTTAAACTCAATGGCTCTGGTCTTGCAGCCTACTTCGCGGTTGATCTTCTCTGCCAGGAAACGGGCCGTACCGGTCAGCTGCTTATGTCCAAATGCATCCACAAAATCAATTCCATCCGTCAGTTCGCACACGTATTTTCCATCAGCCGTCTTAACTCCTTCCGAAACGGCAACAACTACCGATTTCTGGCGGCTGTGAAGGTCTGCCACTTTCTTCATAAACTCATCTACATCAAAGGGAATCTCCGGCAGGAAAATCATATCCGGTCCGGGACAATCCTCGCACTTTGCAAGAGCAGCAGCTCCGGTAAGCCACCCTGCATTCCGTCCCATGATCTCCAGAATCGTCACATTCTGCTGATCATATACCAGTCCATCGCGGATTACTTCCTTGGTAATGGAGCCGATATACTTGGCTGCGCTTCCATATCCCGGCGTATGATCCGTAACAGCCAGATCATTGTCAATGGTCTTGGGAACACCCATGAAGCGGATCCTGCTTCCATTTAACAGCGCGTAGTCAGAAAGCTTCTTGATGGTGTCCATGGAGTCATTTCCGCCGATATAAAAGAAATACTCGATCTCAAGTTCATCCAGAATGGAAAAAATCTTATCGTAAATTTCCCGGTCCTGGCTGATGTCAGGCAGCTTATACCGGCAGGATCCCAGATACGCAGACGGAGTACGCTTTAACAGTTCAATGTCCAGATCATTGCGGATATGCTTTTCCAGATCCACATATCTTCCTTCCAGAAGGCCCTGAATACCGTGAACCATACCATAAACCTTTTTTGCTCCCCGATCCTTTGCTGTCTTAAAAACGCCTACCAGGCTGGCATTGATAACTGCTGTAGGGCCGCCGGACTGGCCTACGATTACATTTCCTGTTACTGGTGTCATAATAATACCTCCCATTTCTTGCAAACGTGTGCAGATTCATCTTTTTTAATCATACTACCGAAAAATGTATTTTGCAAGCATAAGTTAACATTTTGCCCAATAATTTAATAATTAACGTTAATTTTTTAACTATATTGCGCAATGAAAAAGGGGGATTTTTACAGATCAGAAGACATCTTTCCGATTTCTTCTGACCTTAATCCAGATAAATGCACACAAAAGTTTCCCGTAAAATCAAAAAAGCAGCCGGTTTCCAGATACCGGCCCTTTGAGGGCCGGACAATTTCCGGAAACCGGCCGCATCGCCGGCTGTTTCTCTTTGCGTTAATTACTGGTTATTTAAGGAATCTACGATGGAATTGGACCATTCCAGTCCGCCTTCTGCCTCAAATCTTGCATAGCCATCTTCAATGGAAGTACCCTGCGTAACGATATCTGCTACGATGGAACGCTTCAGAGTCATCAGGTCACCATTATACTGGTTCATAGCTTCCGTAGAAGGAATCAGCTCCAGAGTAACTGCATTTGCATCAAAGACTTCCTGGGATTCCTTGGTAAATTCCGGAAGGAATGCTGCGCCGGGATCTTCGTCAACCCACTCGCCTAAGGACAGAAGCGGATCGATATAGCCCTTCTGATACTGGGTTCCGGGCTTCTCAAGGCTTTCTTTGCCATGGAATTCGCCTTCTTCATAGGTGTTGCCGCATACGGTCTCGGCCTTGGTGGACCAGTGTACATCCTCTACGCCGTAGGTCCACAGGGTCTGCATGTCGCCGCCGTCCAGCATAGACTCGATGAAGTATTTGAATACGCCTTCCGGATTCTCGCATGCAGAAGTAATTGCCATTACGTTCGGCAGCTTTGCTACATAGTTTCCAAGTTCTTCAATAGGCGGAAGAGCTACCAGATCTCCGGAATGGCCATTGGCAACCAGGTTATCGGAAAGCTGGGTTCCCCAGGTTCCGGACCAGTAGGTGAACACGCCGAAGGTATCCTCATAGAATTTGTTCCGGCAGTCGCTGGTACCATTGGTCAGAGTTTCCTTATCAATATAGCCTTTTGCGTAGGCATCCTGCATTCTCTCCAGAGTAGCCTTCATATTATCCTGAGTAAAGCCGTCTACCCACTGACCGTTTTCGTCCTTGGTAAAGTCAACGGTAGCTCCCTGGTAAAATTCCGGCAGGTACATGGTCCAGGGTGCTTCCGGTGCAATATATCCGGCTGCCGATACGCCGCAGGTATCACCATTCACACCGTTTCCATCAGGATCACCGGTGGTAAAAGCTTCCAGCATAGCCAGATACTCCTCGTAATTGGTAGGAACATCCAGCCCGCAGTTATCCAGCCAGGACTGCTTTACATATGTAATACAGCCTTTGCTGTTTTCATGAGCAAAACCGTACAGACGGCCATCAATCTTTAACTTCTCCAGAATTTCCTCGCCCTTATAGCGTCCGGAAGCTTTCAGTTCGGAATTCTCCCATGCATCGGTCATATCCCACAGAGCGCCTTCCTCAGCATAACCGGTATAGTAAGCGGAAGAAAGGATCACCACATCCGGCCAGTTCTCCGGACCAGATGCAAAGGTCTGTCCTAATACATCGTTGTAAGCATCATGGTCAGGCTGGGTAATCACCAGATCGATTCCGGTAAGCTCTTCCCAGCGCTTTTCAAACTCATCACGCGCGTTGGCCTGAGTAAATACGTTTCCGTTTACAAAAATATTGATCTGCTCCGGCTTCTCGATATCATCCTCTGCAGAAGCCTGTGTTGTCTCAGCCTCGCTGGTCTCTCCGGCGCTATCCGCTGCCGTATCCCCGGATGCGGCGGTGTCAGCTGCTGTAGTGCTGGAAGCGGATCCGCTTCCGCATCCGGTCAGCAGCATGGATGCGGTCATCGCTCCCGCAAGCCCTGTTGCCAGTAATTTACGTCCTCTTTTTCTCATGAAAAACTCCTCCTTCATTATAATGCCTTTGCATTTGTTTTACTTTTCTTTCTCCCCAATCGGATATTTTATTTCGATGGATAATAGATAACCCGGCTTTCCAGGTATCCGTCCTTTTCCAGCTTTTCGATGTTCATTCTGGCCGGCAGTCCCGGAATATCTGCAGGACAGATAAACTTTCCGTCTTTTGTCTCCGGAACATTCAGCATGTACTCGGCTACCGGGCGGCTGATAGGCTCATGATATTCGATTCTTTCATTTTCATTGTAGAGACAGCCGAAGTATGCATTTACTGCCGCTCTTCCTCCGGAAGAGAAGGTCACGCCTTTTTCTCTGGCCATATCGCGGATCCGGATCAGATCATCGATCCTTGACATCCTGCCCAGAGAAGGCTGCAGATGATCCACGCCTTTTTCAATGTAAGTCTCATATGCGTAGGAAATTCTCATGGATTCACCGAAGGCGATGGGCATGTCCACTCCCATTTCCTTTAAGCGCTTGATGCCGTTCATGTCATGGGAATGAATGGGTTCTTCCAGCCACTCCAGATGATACGGTGATGCCAGCTTTGCGAATTTCCAGGCATCTTCCACATCCCATCTCTGGTTTGCATCCACTGCAATGCCGATATCCTCGCCCACTGCCTTGCGGACCTTTTCCAGTCTGCGGATATCCCGCTCCATGTCCTTTCCTTCGCCGCTTCCTACTTTAAACTTAACGGTGCGGAAGCCTTCCTCCACGTAGCGGGTCATATCCTCTACCAGTTCTTCGTCAGAAAGAAGGAGGGAACCGCCGCCTTTGTAGGCTGCTGCCCAGTCCTTTTCTGCGCCCAGGAAACGATGAATCGGTTTTCCTGCCCGCTGTGCCAGAATATCCAGCATCATCAGATCCACAGATCCCACATCCACAGCCTGACCGCTCTGGAATCCGCTGTTTCTGATCTTCCAGTACAGAGAATGTCTCCATTCGTTATAGCTCATCTCCTCGCCGGTCAGAAGCCTTGGAAGCATATCCTTGACGAAGCTTCTTCCTACGGAATAATGGGCACAGGCTCCGGTTTGATCATACAGTTCCAGGCAGCCCTGTTCCGGTGCGTATTTTCCCATTCCACCCGTTCCGTCTTTAAATGGCTTCGGAAGCGGGATCGGCCTGAAGCTGTAGTAAACAGCCTTTGTAAAACGAATTTTATCCTCGAAATCAAACGAAAACATAAAATCCCCCTCTCCTCCCTTTCGGGGAGTTTTTTTCTTCGCTCCTTGCGTTGTGGCTTTAGTATAGCGGATTTCTCCTGCCAGGACAATTTCCTTTTTCGACAAATCGGGCCCCTGTTTTTCAGCAACTTCACTTTCCGCCATATAATGAAAACAAAACAGTGCAAAGTATTTCATTTTTCCTTTCATATGAAACACTTTGCACCGTTCTGCAATAGATTCCCTTTTTGTTTTGTTATATTTTTTTTATAAATTTTCCCCCGAAAAATGACTGCAGTCATTGACTGCTTCCAGGCTGCACATTCCGCTCTCGGGATCCATATAAAGAGTGGTAATTCCGCCGTTCTGTACGGAAAATCCTTCTTCAAAAGGAGCCTGCCCCTTCAGCAGAGCCGGAAGCATACAGCAGAGCATAGCGCCGTGGCTGACCACCGCCACACCTTTCAGCTTATGGCTGCGCACCTGGCGCCGTATCTTCTCTGCCAGAAAAACGCCTCTCTGAAAAGCCTCCATGCGGCTTTCTCCCCCCGGCGGTCTTCCCTCTCCGGCTTCCCCCCACCAGCGGCGGTACTCTTCTGGAAACTGCTCCTGGATTTCTGCCACGGTCATCCCTTCCCAGCTGCCGTAACGGACCTCCTCCAGCTCTCTCCAGCACAAAAGCGGCACGCCCTGGCTTTCTGCCAGAACGCGGGCAGTCTCCCTGGCCCGGCATAAGGGACTGGAGAGAACCAGTTCCACTCTGCGGTCCTTCATGCCCTCTGCCAAGGATGCGGCCTGCCGTCTTCCGGTATCATTCAGCGGAATGTCTCGGCAGCCCTGGATCCTTCCTTCCAGGTTCCAGTCCGTCTGCCCGTGGCGGATCAGATAAATTTTACTCATCAAATCCTTCCTTCCCAAGGCTTTCCACCGGCGTCTGGCCAAACTCGCCGGTAACACTCAGCGCATCTACCGCCATCTTCATAATATCCTTAATTTCCCCGGTGGGCATCTGCATCCTCTGGGCCAGCTCTTCTACCGTAGCCTCCCGCCCCAGTTCCTCTGCCATCTTTCCCGAAATCTCCTGAAGACGGTTCACCCGTTCAAGCATGGTTTCTTCTACCTTCTTTTCCATACTCTGGTCATCCAGAGCTGCCTTAAGAAGCGCCATAATCCGCTCCCTGGCCTGAGCCAGAAAGTCTCCCTCCCGGTACTCCTCCACAGCCAGAGTCAGACCCAGATTCGCCTCCTGCACCAGATCGCTCATAGGAAGCCCTTTATCCCGAAAGTCCTTGGCAGACGCAAGGGCAAAGATCAGATGTCCCTCGATCAGCCGCTTTCTGGCAGCCCCGTCTCCTTTCACCGCCTTCCGCAGAAGTTCCTCCCGTTCCTGATCCGTACAGGGGCGGATCTCTTTTAATTCATCCAGATACATCTGGTAATATTCTTCGTTCATCTGCATCCTCCATTTTCCGCAGAACTGCTGCGGATACGCATTTATTTTCTTAATCTTATAACGGCTATCATACAACGCCCCCTTCCGCCTTGTCAACGCCTGCCGGCCCATGAGGGTTTGCTCTCCAAAATCCGCTGCTTTATAAACCTCGAGTCTCTTTATCTTTACAACCACTGCAAACCGGTGGTAAAATAATCTCTCAGGAGGAGAAAACATGGATATTAATTATGAACTTTACAAAGTCTTTTACCACGTTGCCGTGACCTTGAGCTTTTCCGAGGCATCCAAGCAGCTGTTTATCTCTCAGTCCGCCGTCAGCCAGTCCATTAAAGTTCTGGAAAAAAAACTGAACCAGACCCTGTTTATCCGCAGTACCAAGCGGGTTCAGCTGACACCGGAAGGCGAGATCCTTTTAAAGCATGTGGAGCCCGCCATGAACCTGATCCGCAAAGGGGAAAATCAGCTTTTGGAAGCGAATACCCTGAACGGCGGGCAGCTGCGCATCGGCGCCAGCGACACCATCTGCCGCTATTATCTGGTAGATCACTTAAAGGAGTTTCATCTCCGCTACCCAAATGTACACATCAAGGTCACCAATCAGACCTCCATCGAATGCGCGCATCTTCTGGAAAACGGTCAGGTTGATTTCATTATTACAAACTATCCCAATTCCGGCTTGTCCAACACCCAGAATATCCGGATGATCAATGAATTTCACGATGTTTTCGTGGCTGACCGCGATCGGTTCCCCCTTGAAGGAAAAAAGCTTTCCCTTCAGGAACTGCAGAAATACCCAATCCTGATGCTGGACCGGAAAAGCACAACCAGCGAATTCCTTCACCGGATGTTCCAGAGAAGCCAGCTGGATCTGGTTCCGGAGATCGAACTCAGCAGCAATGACCTTCTCATTGATCTGGCCCGCATCGGGCTGGGAATTGCCTTCGTGCCGGATTTCTGCATCCCGAAGGATGAAAAGCAGCTCTATGTACTGGATCTGGAAGAGAGCCTTCCTGCCAGACAGATGGTAGTGGCCTACAATGAAAATCTTCCCATTTCCCAGGCTGCCCGTCAGTTTATGGACATGCTGTAGGCCGTCCTCTTTTCCCCCAGAAATCGCAAAGCTTTTTTTCCACATCCGAGAGAGTTACCGGGCAGTAATCGCTCCACTCTCTCGGAAAAAGCGCCAGATAATCCGGCCAAAGGAAACGGTCATCCAAAAGTACAATCACGCCTTCATCCTTTACCGTCCGGATCACCCGCCCGGCCGCCTGCATCACCTTGTTCATTCCAGGGTATTGATAAGCATAGGAAAATCCCGGCTTCCCTCTTTCATCAAAATACCGGCGCAGAATGTCCTGTCTTGGACACACCTGAGGGATCCCGGTTCCGATAATCACCACGCCGATGAGGCTTTCTTCCTTCAGATCAATGCCTTCCCCGAAAATCCCGCCCATTACACAGAGAGCCGCCAGGCTCCTTTTTTTCTGTCCTTCCGGCTGCGTCTGGTAAAACTCCTCCAGAAACGCCTCTCTGGCAGCCTCATCCATATGGCTCTCCTGCACCAGAATATGAGTCTGTTCCGGATCCGTCTCCGCAAGGAGAATCTGTGCGATCTGGTCCATATATTGATAAGAAGGACAAAATATCATGTAATTGCCGGCCCGCGCCCCCACAACTTTCTGAATATAGGAAGCTGCCTTCCGGTATTCCCGGCTGTTTCTCCTGCTGTAGCGGCTGCTTACATCCCGCCCCACCAAAAGAAGCCGGTTCTCCCGGGGAAACGGAGACTGTGCATAGATGGCATACCCATCCGGCTCGCCGCTCAAAAGTTCCTTATAGTAGGGCATCGGAAGAAGGGTGGCAGAAAATAAGATGGTACTGATCCCCTGGTCCATACAGGCACGGAGACGGCCCGACGGGTCGATGCAGAACAGATTAACAGCGAAGGTGCCGTCCTCCTTAAGCTGGCTGTAAATCTCATAGCCTTCATCCATATAGTCTGCAGTATTTAAAAAGTCCCGAACCTGAAAATAAAAATCCAGTACCAGCTCCCGGTCCTCAAACTCCGGATTCTCTTCCATAAACTCTTCCATCACACCGTACGTCTCCCGAACCTGATAGATCAGAAAATCCACATTTTCCAGGACGGCATAGTTCTCGCACTGGCGCTTCATTTCCAGAAGAGTCTTGTTGCAGGCATTTAAAAGACGCGCCAGCCGGGGCGACCGGCTTTTCACCAGACGGGCAGCCAGAAGCACATCCTCCTTCACCAGAGCGGCACTGTACATCTCCCGCCCCCGCGAAACCAGATTGTGAGCCTCATCCACCAGAAAAAGATATTCTCCCTTCCCCCCTTCGGCAAAGTACCGTTTCAGCCGCACATTCGGGTCAAAGACGTAATTGTAATCGCAGATAATCCCGTCCACCCAGCTGCTGATGTCCAGACAGAATTCAAAAGGACAGATCCTGTGTTTTTCGGCATATGTAAGGATCCTTTCCCGGGTAATGGCGCTCTCCTGATGGATAATATCAAACACAGCGTCATTGACCCGGTCATAATGGCCTTTTGCGTAGGGACAGTCCTCGGGATTGCAGGAAGGCTGTCCCAGAAAGCACAGCTTCTCCTTGGCTGTAATCGTCACCGCGGAAAAGAAAAGGCCCCTGGTCCGCAGGATGGAAAAGGCCTCTTCCGCCACTCTTCTCGTAACAGTCTTTGCCGTAAGATAAAAAAGCTTATCTCCCATCCCCTCTCCCATGGCCTTCAGCGACGGGAAGATGACCGATAAGGTTTTCCCGATTCCCGTAGGCGCCTGGATATAAAGATTCCTTCCTCTTGCAATGGCCCGGTATACATTGACAGCCAGTTCCTTCTGTCCTTTCCGGTAAGGGAAGGGAAAGGCAAGTTCTTTCAGAGAAGCCGCTCTGCGCAGGTCATGACGGTACCGATATTCTGCCCATTTCAGGTACTCGTGAATCAGTCCCTGGAACCACTCCTTCAGTTCCTCAAAGGAATACTCTTTTCGGAAACGCCGGATCTCCTCGGTTTCCATACTGCAATAGGTGATCTGGACGCCGATGCCCTCCAGATCTTTTTCTGTACACCAGAAATAGCCGTAGCACATAGCCTGGGCCATGTGGACCTTTACCGGTTCCTCCAGACGGGAAATGTCCATATAGACACATTTAATCTCGTCAATAACAAAGCCTCCAGGCTCTGAAAGGACTCCGTCTGCCCTTCCTTCCACCAAAATGCAGAAGCACTCCTCCTGCACCACATGGCGCATGGTAACTTCCGCCTGGTAACCCGCGCCCATTTGCTTTTGTATTTTCCGGTGCAGACGGCTTCCCTCCTGCATGGCCTCTTTTTTTGCCCCCGCTGTCCGCCGGTTGTCAATATCTCCGGAATTTAAGACAAACTCCACCAGTTCCCGCACGGAAATCCGGATCTGGTACGCTCCATTGACCCCATCTTTCATGGTGAAATCAAATCCTTCCAAAAAGCTTTCATGCTCCACAGTATATCACAAACCCATTTAAATATCCATCCGTACAGAGCAGATCGGTTCCGCCGCCTGCCGGGCTTACAGCACAAAAAAAAGAGGAAACCAAGCACCGCAGCACTTTGGTTTCCCCTTTCTCGGTAAATCTCAAATTCCGCTTATCCAGCCGTTCATCTGTTTCCAGGCAGCACTACGCAGCGGTAATTGCCTTATCCGCCAGCTTATCCAGATAAGCCTCAAACTCTGCATCCTCGCCGTTCATGGAAACAGTCAGTTCCCGGGTCAGATCCAGGCTGAGTACACCCAGAATGGACTTGGCATCGATTACAATGCGGTTGTAAAATATATCAATATCAAAATCACATCTGGATGCCATCTGTACGAATTCTTTTGCGTCTGCAACAGTCGGCAGCATGATTTTTTTTTGTTTTAACATAACGATCAAACTCCTTTTCAAAAAATGAATGGTTTCTGTGCGTTGAAGTATTTATAGCACTTCCCTGAGAAAAAGTCAAATTTTTTCTTTTGTAATCGATTTCAATTTTTCTTGTACTTTCCTCTATGAAATATTTGCCATTTTTTCATGAATTTATGCATATTTTTCCACAAATGACAAAAAAAGGTAAAACAGCATGTATTCTTCGCGCTGTTTTACCTTTTTCGGCAATCTTTTTTCGCCATTTTCCACGAAACTTCTGTTCACGCCTGTTAATCAGCATACCATACAGAGGTTTTCTTTTGATGCTCTCCTTGCCGGATGCGCCGGCCGAATGACTTCTGTCAAAAAGCTGCTTTTACCGTTTCAGCACCAGATGCTGAGGCAGACCATTTACCATAAAGGGCTGATAATCTCCCTGGATCAGCGGCTCGATGTAATTCAGGAAATCTGCAGTCACATAATTTCCTTCCTTGTTCACCCAGTTCCTGGGAACCAGCTTTTCGTTGTTGGCAATCTTATGTACATCGTAGATGCCGGCCGCACTCATGTAAGGATCATCGGATACCCGGTCGATTACTACCATCTTTCCCGTATCTCCCTCATCTGCCGCTTTCACCGCAGCACCGCCTACCATAAAGGCTTCATTAATATCCACCCTGGATGCCATGTGGGAAGCGCTTCTCTGCAGCGTGGAAAACTCCACGCTTCTGGTCTTGCAGCCGATCTCATTCTTTAAGAATCCTGCCAGATAAGCAGCCGTCCCCTGCAGCTGCTTATGGCCGAATGCATCCACATAATCCGCGCCGCCGGACAGTTCACACACATACCGTCCGTCTTCCAGCTTAATGCCCTCCGACACAGCAATCACCACGGAACTCTTCTTCTTTAAAAGATCTTTTACCTTCTTTAAAAACTTATCGATATCAAAGGGAATCTCCGGAAGATAGATCAGATCCGGGCCCTCACAGTCTTCCGTCTTTGCCAGTGCAGTGGCACCGGTAAGCCAGCCGGCATTCCGTCCCATCACCTCGATTACCGTGATCATGGCCTTCTTATAAGTAAGCCCCAGCGCATCCCGGATGATCTCTTTAGTGGAAGCACCGATATACTTTGCCGCACTTCCGAAGCCGGGGGTGTGGTCCGTAAGAGCCAGATCATTGTCAATGGTCTTTGGAACGCCCAGGAATTTCTGGCGGTGTCCCTTTACAATGGCAAAATCCGAAAGCTTCTTGATGGTGTCCATGGAGTCATTTCCGCCGATATAGATAAACACTTCAATGTTTAACTTATCCAGGATCTGAAAGATCTTCTCGTAAATCTCCGGATTCTCATGGATCTCCGGCAGCTTATAGCGGCAGGAACCTAAAAATGCCGAAGGGGTCCGCTTTAAAAGCTCGATATCCATATCGGAATGGATCTGGGTGGAAAGGTCCACATACTGCTCATCCAGAAATCCCTGAATTCCATGAAGCATGCCGTAAACCTTGTGGAACCCTCTCTCTTTCGCCGTCTTATACACACCAGCCAGACTGGAATTAATCACAGACGTAGGTCCTCCCGACTGTCCAACGATAATATTTCCTTTTTTTGCCATAAAAATCCTCCTTGCCGCGTATTCACGGACGCCATTTCTTTTCATTATAGCAAAAGAAGGAAGGGCTTTCAAGTTTTTGATGCATATTGCATAAATATTTTAAAATTTTGTCTAATTTTTATGTATTTTGTTCAATTCGAACTTTTACATTTTCAAACAGAAAAAAGGCTGAAAACTCTGCCCTTACAGAATCTTCAGCCTTTCATCAACACACATAAACCATTATCTTTTTAGAAAAAAAGAAGCAGGGGAAGAGGGGCTCGAACCCCCATCTACGGTTTTGGAGACCGCTGCTCTACCATTGAACTATTCCCCTGTACGCTGTGATGTGTTCCTCACAACGTTGATTATAATATCACAGAACGCGCCGCCTGTCAACTACTTTTCCAAAATATTTTTCTGACTTTTTCTAACAATTCGTTTTTTTCTAACATTTCTCTGTAATTCCCCGTCTGAAAATCCGGCAGGGAAATTGCAGACCTACAGCACCGCCCCAATAGCCTCCCGCACATTAGATACCCCGATCAGGCGGATCCCCTCCACAGGCTTGATCTTCTCCAGACACAGCCTGGGCAGGATGCAGGTGGTGAAGCCCAGCTTTTTCGCCTCATAAATCCTCTGGTCCGCCATAGATACGGCCCGCACTTCGCCGGCCAGACCCACCTCTCCGAAAATCACCGTGCCGGGATCTACCGCCTTATCTTTATAGCTGGAAACCAGAGCCATGACAATAGCCAGATCCATAGCCGGCTCACTCATCTTCATGCCGCCGGCGATATTTACATAGGCATCGTACCGCCCCAGATCATAATGGCACCGTTTCTCCAGCACCGCCATCAGAAGGTTTACCCGGTTATAATCCGCTCCCGCCGCCGTCCTTCTGGCCATTCCGAAATTCGACTCTGTGACCAGAGCCTGCACCTCCAGAAGGATGGGCCTGGTACCCTCCATCAGGCAGGCCACCACGCCGCCGGAAGCATCCTCCGGCCGTCCGCTTAAGAGAAATTCCGACGGGTTCTTTACTTCGCTTAATCCCTCTTCCAGCATCTCAAAAACGCCGATCTCATTGGTGGAGCCAAAGCGGTTCTTCACCCCCCGCAGGATCCGGTAGGAGGCGGATCGCTCCCCTTCAAAATAAAGCACCGTATCCACCATATGCTCCAGCACCCGGGGTCCGGCCACCACGCCTTCCTTAGTCACATGGCCCACGATAAAAACAGCAATGCCCATGCCCTTGGCAATCTGCATCAGCACATTGGTACACTCCCGCACCTGACTGACGCTTCCCGGCGCGGAGCTGACAGTTTCCATAAACATGGTCTGAATGGAATCAATCACCACCACATCCGGCTTCCGCTCTGTGATCACTTCCCGTATGGTATCCAGACTGGTTTCACACAGAAACCGCAGATCCCCCGTCACCGGACCGATACGGTTTGCCCGCAGTTTGATCTGCTTTAAAGACTCCTCTCCCGATATATAAAGTACCTGCTTCCCGGCAGCTGCCAGATTCCGGCACACCTGAAGAAGGAGGGTGGACTTTCCGATTCCCGGATCGCCTCCCACCAGCATCAGAGAACCGGACACAATGCCGCTGCCCAGCACCCGGTCAAGTTCATCAAAGCCGGTCCCCATACGATCCTGCTCTTCGATGGAAATTTCAGACAAAAGGGCAGGTCTGGCCTGCCCTTTTATCCGCACAGAGGACTGGGATGCCGGATTTATCTTCGGCGCCACAGGTTCCTCCACCATGGTATTCCATTGTCTGCAGGCGGGGCACTGGCCCATCCACTTGCTGGATTCATAGCCGCATTCCTTGCAGAAGAATGCAGTCGCCTTTGCCTTCGCCATAAATTATCCTTTCTGCGGCGCAGCCTTACGCCATCCGCCGCTCTGCCTGATGTGCCTTTATGCCTTCACCAGCTTAAGCTCCAGAGGCTTTCCATCCTCCAGTTCCAGATTCACCGCCAGCTTACCGCTTAAATTCGTCTGGATCTCCGCCGTCAAGAGTCCGTCCTCGTATACCTTATACAGCGTATCCTCTTCCAGCTGAACGGTCACCTGCGAATCCTTGTATCCCTCGATCTGGCAGGAAACCCCTTCGTCCGTCTCCAGGAAATTCCTTACTGCCGTGCCGGGCACCGACTCATATACAAACATGCCGTTGCGCTCCAGCTTTGTAATCTCATAAAACGTCTTTACCTTATACGTATCTCCCTGATGTTCAAAATCCTGAAGCTTGGACTTTTCATTTAAGGTATAATCTCCAAAACTAATGGTTCCATCCTGTTCGGCCTGGATTAAAGCTCCAATTCCTGGCATCTGCTTGCCCTCCTAGTATTTTACTTGGGACCCGGTCCCTATCTTATCCTCTCTGGGAGTGATTCCCATATTTTGATTATACACGAATTCACTGTCCTTTGCCAGTGAAACCTTTCGGCAAATCCTTATGATTTCTTTACAATTTTGAAAAGTCTTAGCAGACCGGCATTTTTCCGTCCGCTTTAAGAGACGGCGGCGGGATCGCCGGCGTTTTTCTCTGCTGCTGTTTCAGCTTCGCCTTCCTTCGGTTCTGCCACCTGGAACGTCAGCACTTTCCCGTCGGAAGAAACCAGCACATGGTCTCCCTTTTTAATGCGTCCATCCAGGATCTCCTCTGCCAGCTGGTCTTCCACCATATTCTGAATGGTGCGGCGCAGGGGTCTGGCCCCGTACTTCTGATCGTAACCTTTTTCAATCAAGAGTTCTTTGGCCGGATCTTCTACCTGAAGAGTCAGATCCATCTGTTCTCGGGTCCGCTTTAAAATGGACTGAAGCATAATATCTGCAATCTGCTTCATATGGTCTTTATTCAGCTGATGGAATACGATGATCTCATCGATCCGGTTTAAAAATTCCGGCTTAAAGAGACGGCGCACCTCCTCCATCACCTTATCCTTCATAAAGCCATAGCTGGCCTTCTCATCATTCTCCGAGGCAAATCCCAGACGCTTCGGCGCGATGATATTCTCTGCGCCGGCATTGCTGGTCATGATCAGGATCGTATTCTTAAAATCAATCTTCCGCCCCTGGGCATCGGTAATGTGTCCATCATCCAGCACCTGCAGAAGAATATTGAATACATCCGGATGAGCCTTCTCAATCTCATCAAAAAGGATCACCGAGTAGGGATTCCGGCGCACCTTTTCGCTGAGCTGGCCGCCCTCCTCGTAGCCTACATAGCCTGGCGGGGAGCCGATCATCTTGGAAACGCTGTGCTTTTCCATATATTCCGACATGTCTACCCGGATCAGAGCCGACTCTGTGCCGAACATGGCCTCGGCCAGGGCCTTGGAAAGCTCCGTCTTTCCCACACCGGTAGGGCCTAAGAACAGGAATGAGCCGATGGGACGCTTGGGATCCTTTAATCCCACTCTGCCCCGGCGGATGGCCTTTGCAATGGCTGCGACAGCCTCCTCCTGGCCCACTACCCGCTCATGGAGAATGTTCTCCAGCTTCAAAAGCCGCTCCGACTCCTCTTCTTCCAGCTTCCGCACAGGGATCTTCGTCCATCCGGCCACCACATCTGCGATCTGATTCTCGTCTACAACCAGTTTTCTGGTGGTCTTTTCCTGCTCCCACTTGGTGCGGATGGCCTGGATCTCTTCCCGCATCTTCTGCTGTCTGCGCTTAATCTCGCCGGCCTGCTCATAGGCCTCAGCCTTCACCGCCTCTTCCTTCTCCGTCTCCAGAGCCTGTACCTCCTGTTCCAGGGTCTTAATCTCCTCCGGCTCCACGAAATTCGTCAGCCGTACCTTGGAGGAAGCCTCATCAATTAAGTCAATGGCCTTATCCGGAAGGAAGCGGTCATTAATATACCGGGCGGAAAGCTTCACAGCAGCCTCCAGGGCATCATCGGTGATGGTTACCTTATGGTGATCCTCATACCGTCCCCGCAGTCCCTTTAAAATGGCCACTGTCTCCTCCTGAGTAGGCTCCTCCACTGTCACCGGCTGGAAACGGCGTTCCAGAGCCGCATCCTTTTCGATATACTTCCGGTATTCCTCGATGGTGGTGGCGCCGATCAGCTGCAGTTCTCCTCTGGCCAGGGAAGGCTTCAGGATATTGGAGGCATCAATGGCTCCTTCTGCTCCGCCTGCGCCGATAATGGTGTGGATCTCATCGATGAACAGAAGCACCTGCCCGTCTTCCATTACCTCGCTGATCACCTTCTTGATCCGCTCCTCAAACTCGCCCCGGTACTTGGAACCGGCCACCATGCCGGAAAGGTCAAGGGTCACTACGCGCTTTTCCGCAATGGTCTCAGGTACATCACCGGAAGCGATCATCTGCGCCAGACCTTCCACCACGGCAGTCTTTCCCACACCGGGCTCGCCGATGAGACAGGGATTGTTCTTGGTTCTTCTGCTCAGGATCTGGATCACACGCTGGATCTCTTTCTCCCGGCCGATAACCGGATCCAGTTTTCCCTCTCTGGCAAGAGCGGTCAGATCGCGGCTGTAGCTGTCCAGAGTGGGGGTATTGGCCTTTCCCTGAGGTGTTCTGGAATTCTGCAGTTCCTCCCTGGCTCCTGCCGGCGCATCCTCGCCCATGGCAGAAAGCAGATCAATATAAAGCTTCTGGATGCTGACGCCCAGAGTATTTAAAAGGCGGGAGGCCACACAGTCTCCTTCCTTGATCATGGCAATCAACAGATGCTCCGTGCCGATCAGCGGCGCATGGAAGCGAACGGCTTCTTTATAGCTGTTTTCCAGCACCCTTCTGGCACTGGGGGTATAGCCGTTCTGCTCTGCCATACCCACAGAATGGTTCGGGGAGATCAGCTGGCTCACCAGTTCCAGTACCTTCTCCTCCCGGACCCCGTTTTCTGTAAGAACCTTGGCAGCCGCCCCGGTCCCTTCATGAAGAAGGCCGATCAGCAGATGCTCTGTGCCTACATAGTTATGCCCCAGGGACTCTGCCACATTTACCGCAAGGGTAATAGCCTCCCTGGCCTTAGCTGTAAATCTGTCTATCATAAAATTCCTCCAAAATGATCCTATTTTCTGCAGTTCCCTGCCTGCTATCTCAGTTCCGGCAGTTCCTTTCTTAAATACGCAGCCCGGGCCACATCAAGCTCCTCTCTGCTTAACGGCTTATGAGAAAGCTTCTGAAGATTCGCTGTCTGGATTCCCAGCATCATCCGATAAATGGAACAGGGTTCTTCAAACGTAAGAATCCCATCATCCGATGCCGCCATAAGCTGGGAAAGAAAGACCATGGCATCCTTTGCTGACAGCCTTCTGGCATACTTTAACACGCCGTAGGATTTGTACGCTTCGTCCTCCCGCTCCAGGGAATGATTTTTTAAGGACAGCTGGCGCACCTGCTTCTCCTGCCGGTTTAACTGATTGGCGATCCGCTTCACCAGATCGATGATCTCCTGCTCGGAAAGTCCCAGCGTCTTCTGATTGGCTACCTCGTAAAGACTTCCGTAATTTTCGCTTCCCTCACCGTATACCCCCCGGAGAGTCACGCCAAAACGGCTCATGTCACCGATCAGATTCTGAAATTTCTTTCCTGTAGACAGCGTGGGCAGATGAAGCGTCACCGATGCACGCATACCGGTTCCCACGTTAGTTGGGAAGGAAGTCAGATAGCCGTATTTCTCGTCAAAGGCATAGGAAAACCGGGTATTCACATAATCATCCAGCTGGTCAGCCTTCTTCCACAGCTGGTCTAAGTGAAGCCCGGAAGAAAGAAGCTGTATGCGGATGTGGTCATCTCCGTTCAATACCAGGCTGACGCTTTCATCCCGCGAAACGATCAGCCCCACCGTCTCCTTCTTCTCCAGAATGCTGGAATTTAGGATCCGCCGTTCTTTAAGAGCCCGGCGGCTTAACTCATCCAGTTCCTCCAGATAGGCGTATTCATAATCGGTACCGTCCAGTTCATTTAAATCCTTCAGCCCGTACTCCAGCCGTTTTACTAACTCCTCGCTCTCCCCGGGAGAAAGGGACTTTGGGAAACGATACTGATCCCAATTGCGCACCAGGCGGATCCGGCTGCTTACCACATTGGGTTCTTTATCCTGTGTCTGTTCAAACCACTTAAGCATTGGCCTCCTCCTCCCTGGACAGCTGCCGGATCTGATCACGATAACGGGCCGCCTCCTCATACTCTTCTCTCCGCAAAGCCTCTTGAAGCCTGGCCTTTAATACCTCTATCTGTTCCCCTGGGGAAAGCTTCGGCTCCGCTGTTTCCTCTTCTCCGGCAGGCTGGCTCACCACCTGTCCTGCCGCCTGGATCTTCTGGAACTTCGGCTTCTTGCCGGTATGGCTGTCGCTTCCCTGGAGCTTCTTAATCTTATCCCGGATCAGAAGATCAAATACGCTGTAGCAGTCCTGGCAGCCGAATCGGCTGCTGTCTGCAAATTCCTGATAACTGGTACCACAGGTAGGGCAGACGATCTGCTGCAGCTTATCTTCTTTCTGACTGCTCTCCTCCACGCCCAGAAGGCTGGATAAAAGCTTTCCCAAAGGGAAATCTCCATCAAAAATGGAATAATGGCCGAAATCCATCTCTCTGGCGCACTGGGAACACAGATTATGCTCCGTCTTGACTCCATTAATCACTTCTGTATATTTAATGTTGGCTTCTCTTATCTTGCATTTCTCACATAACATTGAAATCCTCCTCACTCTCCCTGGTCCGAAGAGCCATTTAAAAACAGATCGTAAAGCTGGTCTACCAGCTGATGCACCTCGTCCCGGGAAATGTTCCGGCAGATGCCTCTGGCCAGGACTACACTTAAATCCCGGCGCATCTCCTCCACCGCACGCATCTTATCCACATCCAGCGAAATAACCGCGCCTTTTCTCCGGTCCAGCTTTACGAATCCTTCCTGCCTTAAAAGGGAATAGGCTTTATTTACCGTATGCATATTGATCCCGATCTGATCTGCCAGCGTTCTCACAGACGGCAGCGGGTCCCCCTCGCAGAACGCCTCGGTGGCAATTCCCAGAATGATCTGATTGCAGAGCTGCAGGTAAAATGCTTCGTCGCTGTTAAAATCAATTTTTAATATCATATGTTCACCATCTTTCATTTGCTCGTCTGTTATACGCATTGTATAACAAATAGCCACAAATGTCAAGTTGCCCTGCGGCTGTCAAAAAACGGAAAGCTCTCTGCTGCATCCAGAATGTCCTTAAAGTCCTCCCTGGGGGCAAGCCGGATATAACTCCGCAGAAGCTCCGTTTCCTCTTTCCGGAAGGGACCGTAAAAGATATCATACAGATTATGCCCCCGCAGATGGATCCGTATCTCCTCCATATGGTCCCTTACATCCTCCGGCGACTGCAGGTCCCGGCCAAGAACCTGGATAAGCATCCTGCCGCTTCTTAACCGGCACAGATACTCCCTCCACTTCTCATACAAGGTCCGGTAAAAAGTCTCCTCACTTTCCACGATCCCCAGCTTCGTCATCACCGCAGGATTCAGGAAATAATTTTCAAAGGAATAATACTTCAGAATCAGCACATTCCTGCGGGTAACTCTTGGGAGGCGGTCTGCATCCTCCAGATTCCGTTCTTCATAATACCGGCACAGACGGCCTGCCAGTTCCTCCGGATCCTGGCCGTCTCCGTCACGGATCATCAGAAACTGGTCCCGCAAAAATACCTGGTTCATATATTTTAAGTTGGCATAGGTTTTGATATTCGTACAGCTGTTTGTGGTGATAATGGCGATCCGCTGCAGTTTTCCTTCCCTGTCATAAATCTCGGAATAATAATTCTCCAGAAGGAGCGGAAGACGGCTCTTATCCTGCTTTCCCTCCACGATAAACACAAATCCCACATTCAGGAAATCGTTTGCCCCGTATCCCAGGCTGTCCAGGATCTCATCAATATCCGCATGCTCCCGGATCACCGAGTAATACGCCTCATCCGGCACCACCTGACGGATCTGTCTGGTGGTAAAATTCGCCAGAATATTGGCAGAGTGGGTTGTAAAAATCACCTGATTCTTTTTAGACAGCTGATAAAGGATCTGGCCGGCCGTTTTCTGCAGCTGCGGATGAAGGAACAGTTCCGGATCCTCCACGATAATAATGCTGGGAATCCTGGCCTCATCGTCAGTGTACGTCTCCAGAAGAGACAGCATGTAAAGGCTTTTCATGCCATTGCTCAGATACTGGATGGGGCAGACCCGCCCCTGCTCCTCCAGACAGGTCTCCGCCTTCACCTGAAACAGCTGCCTGCTGCAGGTGATGGATAAGCTGATTTTCTCGAAACCGCCGTTTTTCCGATAATTCCGGTTCAGTTTCTCCTCAAAATCCTTAATATTCAGCTGGTACATCTTGTATTCCAGAAGTCTGGCCGCCTCATAAACATCCAGTTCCTCCGGTTTTTTCTGATTGATCAGCCCGATGCACTGAAAACAGCGGCTGCAGGCCTTGGCCGGATTAAACATGCAGCTGCCGGCCCGAAGCTGCTCTAACCGCTCATTCTCCCGGAACATAAGAAGATCCTCCTGAAAAGCATCCAGGCTCCGGTTCGTATCAATATAATAAATCTGCGGAAATATTTCTGCAATCTTCCGGTTGTCCTTCTTAAATCCATCACTGTAGCGGACGATTCCCTTCCAGTTAATGATGCAGGTAAAAGAAATTTCACCATCCCGGTAAGAGGGAAGCTTTTCTTTAAAGTCCCGTTCCCAGACCGCATATCGCTTATACACGCTGACCCTTCCTCTTTCATGAAGCTGACGCAGATCCTCCTTGGAAAGAGATAGGACAACGGATATTTCAATGTTCTGCTTTTTTTCGTTAAAATCTGCCTGCGTCACCTGATACACGCCGAAAGCCGCCCGGACTGCATCTGCCACAGAAGTCTTTCCTGTATTATTCCGCCCCACCAGAATCAGTGCATTTTCAATTCCGTTGATCTCCATATCCCGAATGGACTTAAAATTCTTTATGCAAAGCCGTGTGATCCTCATGCAATCATCCCCTTATTCTTCCAGTATATTTTATCTTTCCAAAAAACACAAGACATTGAACCTTCTGCTGCATATACTGATAGCAGGCATTTATAACAAGGAGGATCGGTATGTGCGGATTTGCAGGCTTTTGCCAGCCGGACCGGAATTTTGAAGAAAACAAAGAAGAAGTGTTTGGAATCCTGAATCAGATGCGCAGAGCACTCTGGCGTCGCGGACCGGATGATTCCGGCGTCTGGCTCTCTCCCCATGCCGGTCTGTCCCACGCCCGTCTGTCCATTATTGACCCGGCCGGCGGCCGGCAGCCTATGATAAAAGAAACCAGCCATGGCCCCGCCGTTATCGCCTACAACGGGGAACTTTATAATACTGCCCAGCTGAAAAAAGAACTGAAAGAGAAAGGCTGGCAGTTTGCTACTGCCAGCGATACCGAAGTGATCCTTTCCGGATATCTGGAGTGGGGTCCGGATTTTGTAAAAAGGATGAACGGCATCTTTGCTCTGGCCATTGCCGACTGCGCCAGGAAACGTCTGCTTCTGGCACGGGACCGGGCCGGGGTAAAGCCGCTGTTTTTTGCCAGAAGGGAAACGCTCTTCGTTTTTGCTTCCGAGATCAAAGGCCTTTTCGCCCATCCGGACATCACTCCTGCCCTGGACCATTCCGGGCTTCAGGAACTTTTTTCCATAGGCCCTGCCCGGATTCCCGGCTCCGGCGTCTTTAAAGGAATTTCTGAAGTTCTTCCCGGCCACATGCTCCTATGTGAAGGAGGGCAGATCCGGGATTTGTGCTACTGGAAGCTGGAAAGCCGTCCCCATGAAGACAGTCTGGAAAAAACGCTGGAAAAAACCCGCTTTCTGGTCAGAGATTCCATCTGCCGCCAGATGGTTTCCGATGTTCCCATCTGTACCTTCTTATCCGGCGGCATCGACAGCAGCCTGGTATCTGCCGTCTGCGCAGAAGAACTGAAAAAGCAGGGACAGATCCTCCATACCTTCTCTTTTGATTTTACGGGAAATGACAAAAACTTTCAGGCAAACGCCTTTCAGCCGTCACAGGACCGTCCTTACGCCAAAATCATGGCAGAGCATCTTGGAACCTGCCATCACTTTCTGGAATGCAGCAGCCAGGTTCTTTCTGACCGGCTCTTTGATTCGGTGCGTGCCCATGATCTCCCGGCCATGGCTGATGTGGACGCATCCATGCTCCACTTCTGTTCCATTGTAAAGGAATCCTGTAAAGTGGCTCTTACCGGTGAATGTGCCGATGAAATTTTCGGAGGATATCCCTGGTTCCACAGCTCCGATGCATTCCGGAGTCCGGATTTCCCCTGGTCTAAGGACATAAAGCCGCGTCAGATGCTTTTAAAAGATGAAGTGATCCGGAGCCTTGACATGGAAAATTTTTCCCGCCAGGCCTGCCTGGACTCTGTGGCCCGCACCCCGCGCCTGGAAGGCGAAGCGCCTTTGGAGCGGCGCCGCAGAGAGATCTTCTGGCTGAACCTAAACTGGTTCATGCAGACACTTCTTAACCGTATGGACCGGGCCAGCATGTACTCCGGGCTGGAAGCCCGAGTTCCTTTTGCTGACCACAGGATCATCGAATATCTGTGGAATGTACCCTGGGAAATGAAAAACTACGGCAATACGCCGAAAGGGCTGCTGCGCCATGCTGCAGACGGGCTTTTGCCGGAAAAAGTCCTGAACCGAAAAAAGTCCCCTTATCCGAAAACCCACGATCGGGTTTACGAAAAAATTCTCGCCGGTATGATGAAAAATATGATGGAAGATTCCTCAGCTCCCGTTATGCGCTATCTGGATAAAAACAAGATCCGCACTTTTCTGGAATCCCCTTCTGACTACGGCCGTCCCTGGTATGGGCAGCTCATGGCCGGCCCCCAGCTTATGGCTTATATGCTGCAGGTCAATTTCTGGATGAAGGAATACCATCTATAGTCATACAACAAAATCAGCCCCGAAGGCTCTGCTTTACGCATCGCCCCGGAGCTGATTTTTTTCCAGCCAGCTGATCCGATAAAGCATGACATCATGCATACCCGGCCGCTGACGCGGAAGTCTGTATTTATCTGTGTATTCAGGATAAATCAATATCGATGAATTCAAAATCTTCATCCTCATCATCCTGCTGCGGCTTCTCTTTTGATGGCTGTACGGCTGCAGCTGCTTCTGCCTGGGCCTCACCGAAATCTTCAGCAGAGAATGCCTCAAAATCATCCATCTCAGCAAAGTCATCTGTCTCCTGAGAAACCGTCTGTACGGAAGCCATTTCCCCCTGTGCGGAAACTGCAGAAGCCGGCATATCCTGTGGGGAATTCCGGGCCGTCTGCACGGCCGTCCGGGAAACAGACTCCCGGCGGGAATCTTCCGTCTCTTCTTCCGCTTCCTCGCCCAGCATATACCGTTCTTCGCGGCTTACGGTCCGTTCCGCTCTCCGGTTCTCTCCTGCCGGCATTCCGCTGTCGCTGTTCTGGCCGCCGGATCCTTTCTGGGACTTTCTGGATGTCAGCAGTACAATTACCAGAATCAGGAGAACCACAGAAACGGCAATCAGCGCGATAATGATGTAAAGCCGGATCTGATAATCCTGAAGAAGATTATTATAGTTTTCTGCTAAAGTTACATATTCCTCCTGGGTTACAGAAGCAGCCTCCCCGTTCTCGAAATAACGCTGGATGGTCTTTTCTGTCAGGTCATACCGGTAGAAGTTCTTCTCTCCTGCCGCATTCATGGCATAGAAGATGCAGTACTGATGCTCTTCCTCATCTGCCCAGATCCATCCAGTGACCTTATGTCCGTCAATGTCAATGGTGGTCTCCACAAATCCCTCAGGAAGGGTAACCCCTTCTTCCGGCTCCAGAATGGTGATGGCCTTGGCTGCTGCCTCCAGGCTTACGCCCTGGACTGCCTCAGTCCCCGTCTCTGCCGCCGCAGTCTCGCCGCCTTCGCTCTTGGTAACGGAAATGGTATAATTCTTAACCGTTACGCCGTCAGCCGCCGTCACTCGGATCGTTATGGTATTTTCACCCATCTGCAGTCCTTCACTGCCCTCTACGGTCACAGCTGCCCCATCCACCGGCACAGCGTCCACCTGAATACTGTCTACGTCCAGACCGACAGAAGCCGAATAACTGTCTACTGACGGTGAGAATGCCGGGCTTAAGGTTCCCGGTGAGATAGAAAGCCCGGTCAGCAGACCATCCGAAGTTCCCTCTCCCTCTGCACCAGTCACTGTGATGGTGGAATTTCCCAGATGGTTGATGGTTACCGTCTGGGCATTGATATCGTATACTTCCTGGGAGGCAATGGTAATCTGGCTGCTTCCCGCCTTCAGCGCCCGAAACTGCATGGAAAAGACGATGGATGTCAGATCTCCGGCATCCGGACCTCCTCTGGCCCGCAGGGAACCGGCTCCTCCGTCCACACTGTTTCCGCTGATAAACTCCAGGGCGGTGGAATCATAGGAAAGCATAATATCTGCGCTGCTTAAGGACCCGTCTGCCGTACTGACCTTCATGTTCACCGTGACTTCCTGGCCTACCGTACCGGTTGGGTCTGAAAATGTGATATTTCCGCTGGCTGCCATAGATACCAGCAGCTGTGCCGGCAGGATAAATGCCAGGGCGCATACCAGCAGAATGCCTGCCAGCATCTTTTTCAATCTTTTGTTCATTTTTCCTTATCTCCAGTCTTATTATTACCCGTCTGCATGGAGGGCAGTTATTCCACAATGGTCACATTGCTTCCGCCTGGACCAGATACACTTCCCGAAGATCCGGTGGACCCGGAGGACTGACCCGGGCCGGAACTGGAACCCGTACCGGTGCTTCCGCTCGAACCAGGCCCCACAGTCTGACCATCAGAACCTCCGCCGGATGTGCCTCCGTATGCAGGACCGCTGTCGCTTCTGGTAATGCGGATTGTATATTCTCTTACAGAACCATTTGCAGCCGTAACAAGGATCTTTGCCTCCGTTAGGGTTCCGCTTAATGCTACCGTTCCCGTTCCGGAAACCTGTGCGGTACTGTCAATGGCCGATGCCTGCAGGTTCACGCTGCTTACCGAGCTGTTAACTGTCACATCATAAGTCGATGTATCCCGGTCAAAAGAAGGTGTCAGAGTAAATCCTTCCACGCTGATGGAGGAAAGTTTATTGTTCGGACTGCCGTCTCCTGTTGGCAGAGCGCAGGCATCTGCCGGCATGTTCTGGTACACGGGAATAGAAAACTGCAGAGCCGTCTGGCGCATGGAATCCGAATAAGCTTCCGCCATTTTCGCCCCTTCCGAAGCAGCTCCCTGAACATTGGTCATAAACTGATGTTTGTAAAGATTGCTGCCCTGAACATTAAACTTTTTAAGATAGAAGGTATTCTGTCCGGCCAGGACATAATTCTGCCCATATTGAACAGCGCCTCCGATAATCGCCTTGTCAATACTGTTCCATGGCCGCATATAATCTCCGGACTGGGATGCATACCATAATCCCCGCTCCACTGCCGTCATTCCGTTGCTGGCATAAGCTTCAAAGTTATAATAATTGTAATAACCTGTGTTTCCGGATATGCTTCCGCCGCTTCCGTCTGTTCCCTGCTCCTGCAAAATCATGGCCGCCAGCACATAAGGACTGACACCGGAAGTCTGGGCCGCCTGCATCAGAATATCTACATAAGAAGCCGTCCGGCTTCCTGTGCCGGAAGACGATGTGCTGCCGGAAGAGGATGTTCCCCCTGTAGTGGAAGTGGTGCTGCCGTCCGGGCCCACCCGGATAATCGTGGTGGCCGCCACTCTTTGTACCTGATGGGGGCTTACGGAAATTCCGGAATTCAGGCTGCCGCTTCCCTCCAGGCTGCTTACATTCAGACCGGGTGCTTCACCGATGGAAATATCGGAGTTCCCGCTGCTTCCTGTCTGACCTTCGTTCCCGGTCTGACTGCTGCCGGGGCCTGTCAGTTCAGCAGAAGAACTGCCTGTGGTTTCCGAAGATGTATTCCCGCTGCCGCCGGTGCCGGAAGTTGCCGTATCTCCTCCCGGTCCGATACCTACGGAAGAATCTGCATTCCCCCCGGAACTGCCTGCCTGGGAGGAACCGCTGTTTCCTGCAGAAGTTCCGTCAGAAAGAACTCCTGCGTAGGAATCACTTACGTACACCGTATTCTCCAAAAACGTGCCGGACACCAGAGAAGCCAGTCCTTCTCTGGTATGAATGGAACTGTCATAGCTTTGAAGGAGAAACTGAAAGATATAAGTTTCGTTTAAAAAGTTTCTGGGATCCATGTAATACCGGATAATATCTTCACTGGCAGCTACCCAGGAACTGCCGTCAAATCCCGGCCAGGTGGACGTCCCCCAGTCATAGGCGCCGTCCGCTGTGGATTTCCAGGACGAAATACTGCTGCTGCTCACCAGGTTCCGTCCTACCAGACTTTCATTCTCAACAGCCTCATTCCAGTCAAGCCCTGTATCCATTGCAGTAAATACCCACTGGGGATACTTTGCATGAAGTTCCCTGAGAGCCGGACGATAGGACTCTGGAAATCCCTGGCTGTTAAGGTATGCCTCAAAATCCGCATCTGCCGAATAAGAAGCAGCAAACCGCAGATACGTGCCCGATACATACCCGGTCATCGAAGCTCCGCTGCTGCCGGTAAACCGGATCTGGTACCAGGTCTGCCCATCGCTTCCCGCCGTCTCCCCCAGAACGGTAACCGCCGTTCCGTTGGAAATCTGTCCCACAATGGAATTCCCGGTTCCGGGGCCGCTTCGCACATTCAGCGCAGTGGCTGTTACCGTAGCTGTCCGCTCTGCTCCATAACTTTCAGAAAGTGCAGAGGAAAGGACTGCGGGAGCCTCAAACGCCATCAAAAAACTCAAGCCCAATGCCAGGCCTTTCTTCCAATGTTTTTTCATCATACGCTCCTGTATGCCTTTTTCTGTATGTTAAAAATCGCTCTTTTTTGGCAATATACACCTTATTTATTATAATGACAAAGTTCTCCCCCGTCAACCAAATCGGGAAAAGTTCACATTCATACCAAAATTCGTAAGAAAATAGTAAATCCCGGCATGAAAGCCGGGAAATTCCACAAAAAAGGACCCGTCCCGGCATATGCCGCAGACAGGTCCGTTTCTGTCGATATTTTATGATGCCGGCAGCAAAACAGCCGGCTGTCACTCATGGCATCGGACTGCTCCGTGCCATTGCTGCCATGGCAGCTTATTATACCGGATAGGCCTTGCTTGCTCCGTCGGCTGCAGACTGATCTACCTTGGTCTGCTGTGCCTCCCGATACTGGAAGAATTCCTTGGCAACCGCAGGGAACAATGCATAAGACAGCACATCCTCATCCTGCTGCTTCCACTGTGCACATTCCTTCTCAAACTTGGGAAGCTGCGGCTCGATTAAGTCTGCCGGGCGGCAGGTGATCGGGGTTGCATCACCGATGATCTTCTTCTGTACTTCCGGATTAAAGGGCTTAACGGTCTGACCGAATTCGCCCATCATGATCTTCTTTGACTCCTTGGGAACCAGCTTATACCGCTCTCCGGAGATCACGTTCATTACCGCCTGGGTACCTACGATCTGAGAAGAAGGGGTAACCAACGGCGGTTCGCCGAAATCCTTTCTTACTCTCGGAATCTCTTCCAGTACAGCCTGGTACTTGTCTTCCTGGCCTGCTTCCTTTAACTGGCTTACCAGATTGGACAGCATACCGCCGGGCACCTGATACTGCAGCGTCTTGATATTTACGCCCAGTACCTTCGGGTTCAGCAGACCGCTCTTTAACGCATCCTCCCGGATGGGACGGAAATGCTCTGCAATCTCAGCCAGAAGGCCCAGATCATAGCCGCTGTCATAAGGCGTGCCGCGGAAAGTCTCAACCATAACCTCCGTAGCCGGCTGGCTGGTTCCCAGAGCCAGAGGAGACATGGCACAGTCAATGATATCGCATCCGGCTTCCACAGCCTTTAAGTAAGTCATGGAAGCTACACCAGAAGTATAGTGGGTGTGCAGATCGATGGGAAGACTGGTTCCTTCCTTCAGTGCACGCACCAGTTCATCTGCAGCATAGGGAGTCAGAAGACCCGCCATATCCTTGATACACAGGGAATCTGCGCCCATATCTTCGATTCTTCTGGCAATGTCTCTCCAGTAATCCAGAGTATAGGCATCACCCAGAGTATAGCAGAGTGCGATCTGGGCATGGCCCTTTTCCTTCTTCGTAGCTTTTACTGCCGTCTCCAGATTCCGGATATCATTCAGACAGTCAAAAATACGAATAATATCAATACCGTTTGCAATGGACTTCTGTACGAAGTATTCCACTACATCATCTGCATAATGATTATAACCCAGGATATTCTGTCCGCGGAACAACATCTGCAGCTTGGTATTCTTAAATCCATCCCGCAGCTTTCTTAATCTCTCCCACGGATCTTCCTTTAAAAAGCGAAGGCACGCATCAAAAGTAGCACCGCCCCAGCATTCTACCGCATGATAACCTACCTTGTCCATCTTATCTACGATGGGCAGCATCTGCTCGGTGGTCATTCGAGTTGCAAGTAAGGACTGATGCGCGTCACGAAGGACGGTTTCCACAATCTTTAC
>DVKS01000223.1 GCA_018715905.1 Candidatus Caccovicinus merdipullorum
ACCTTTCTTTCTGACTGCTGGGAAGGGGAGTATATGTTCCTTTATACATCTGACCAGTTTTCCGGAGAGATCAGGGTCTGCGATGAGGGAGATCTTCAGTGGGTGGAGAAAGAGAAGGTGATGGATCTAAGCCTCTGGGAAGGGGACCGGATTTTTTTGAAGAAACTTATGGAAAATGAAGGATACTTTTCTCTGAAGCTTCGGTATGAGGGGGAGCGCCTGGCGGAGGCGCGGGAGTATTAAGTTTTATTCGGGTAATCCTTAACAATTCTTACGTTTTCTGTAAACCACTTGCGGCAGGTGGGCCTTTGTGGTACATGTATTAGCGAAACTATTTTTGGGCAGTAAACGGCTGCGGGGCCGATATCTGCCGTACCTGAAAAGTGAGGACAGAGAATGAATCGTTGGAAGAATTCGGTAAAGGCGCTGGCATTTTCGGCAGTTCTGGCGGTTATGGCCGGAGGGGCTGTTTTGACGGCGTTTGCGGAGGATAATACCCGTTTTGTTACGGGAACAGAGGTAAACGGAATCGGCATCAGCGGCATGACAGTGGAGGAGGCTGCAGCACAGATTGAATCTTTTTACAATGCGGGATATACCCTTACCCTGACAGGGCGGGATGGAAAGACAGAGAAGATAAAAGGCAGCCAGATCGGCTTTAAAGTGGCGGTTCCGGAAGGGCTTCAGGCCATCCTGGATGAACAGAATGCCGCCGGGCGTGTTTACGGTCCCAGTGTGGACAACAGCCATACCATGACCATGGAAAATACATATGATGAGGCACTTTTGGATAGCGTTATCGATGGTCTTTCTTTTGTAAGCGGAGACGGGATCCAGATGACAGCCGATGCGTATATTACGCCTTATGCAGAAGGACAGCCCTTTACGATCGTAGAAGAAGTTTACGGAAACAATCTGGATATGGAAAAGACCCGGGCAGCTATTCGCCAGGCCGTGTCGGCCGGGACGGAAGAACTGGATCTGGATGCAGCCGGATGCTACGCCGCTGTGACGGTTACGGCGGATAACGAGCAGCTTAAAGCGCAGTGCGCGGTGATGAACCAGTGCCGTGAGATGAGCGTGACTTACGTTTTTGGAAATGACAGCCAGGTACTGGATGGTGAGACCATAAGTTCCTGGATTACGATGCAGGCAGACGGCGCCATTGCTGTGGATCAGGAGAAAGCAGCTGCTTACGTGGCTTCCCTGGCAGCTGCCTATGATACGGCCGGAACCACGCGGACCTTCCGCACAGCTTCAGGAACGGATGTGCAGCTGACCGGCCCTTATGGATGGAAGATCGACCAGGCGGCAGAGACGGCAGCGCTGATCGGCGCGATCCAGACCGGACAGTCCCAGAGCCGGGAACCGGTTTATTCGCAGACAGCATCCAGCCGGACAGAAGCGGACTGGGGCGGTACTTATGTGGAAGTGGATATGGGCGGCCAGCATGTTTATATGGTAAAGGACCACACACTGGTGTGGGATGCGCCCTGTGTCACCGGAAATGTTTCTAAAAATTATACAACGCCGGAGGGCATTTACAGCATCGCCTATAAGCAGACCGACCGGATCCTGCGGGGTGCCAAAAAGGCGGACGGAACCTATGAATATGAGAGCCATGTAGATTACTGGATGCCTTTTAACGGAGGAATCGGCCTTCATGATGCGGACTGGAGAGGAAGTTTTGGCGGTTCCATCTATAAGACCAACGGAAGCCACGGCTGTATTAATCTGCCGGTAGATAAGGCGCCGGCCCTGTACGAACTGATTGAAAAGGGTACGCCGGTAATCTGCCACAACTAAGGGAGCCGTCCTGAACGGTTGCCAATTAAGAAGAGAAAAAATTAAAAAAATTTCAAAAACTCTTGACAATTCTTCTTTTTCGCTGTATACTGATTATCGCTGCTGAGGAATACAGCAGTGATACGTGTGCGTAGCTCAGCTGGATAGAGCACTTGGCTACGGACCAAGGTGTCGGGGGTTCGAATCCTCTCGCGCACGTTTCCTATTAAGACCAGGCTTTACGGCCTGGTTTTTTTGTTGCGTAATATCCAGCGGAAAGGGCTGCCGGCGGATTTCGTGAAAAGCACGGCAGTTTAAGCGGAAAGGCAGATCTGCCAGGGATGTCCCGGGGAGAAAATCATTGCAGTTTCCCGGTTATTGTGGTATGATAACCTTCAAAGTGAAGAAATTGGACTTATCGCAAGGACGCAGTTGAGTGCTCACTGCGTCCTTTTTTACGAGGTATCTATGGATTATCCCGTGGGCAGTTCGATAGGTCAAGAAGGAGGATGAAATATGAGAAAAAGGTTCAGGCTGATTCTGGCAGCCGCAGCTGCGGCTTCGCTTCTTCTGTCAGGCTGCGGCGGCAGCACATCGGGAGATGGCAGTGATGCACAGACAGAACAGGCAGGAAATGCCGAAGGTACAGAGAGTGCAGGCAGTACTTCGTCAGGAACGGATACATCCGGTTTCCTGGTTGTGCCGCTTGTGGCAGATATTCAGACTGCGGATGTACATAAAACCACGAAGGATTATGAGATTCCCCTGAATATATATGACCGGCTGGTGGATATCGAGGTAAAGGAAGACGGTTCTTCGGAGATCGTGCCTTCTCTGGCTGAGTCCTGGGAGATCAGCGGGGATGCGCTGACATATACTTTCCATCTGCGCCAGGGAGTGAAGTTTCACAACGGGGAAGAACTGACAGCAGATGATGTGGAGTACAGCTTTACCCGTCAGTTAAGCGTAGAGGGAGCGGTAAATACGGACTTCCTGGCCCAGATCAAGGGTGCGTCTCAGCTTCTGGAGGGGACGGCAGACCAGCTGGAAGGATTTGAGACGGTGGATGATTACACCTTTACCATTACCCTGTCTGAGCCTTATGCCGGTTTTCTGGCCTGCCTGTCTACGCCGGGCTGTTCTATTTATAACCGGGAAGCCACAGAAGCCGCCGGCGATCAGTTTGGCCTGGATCCCTCTGTGACTGTGGGAACCGGTCCCTTCCGTCTTACTGACTGGACCATTAATGACCAGCTGGTACTGACCCGGTATGAGGATTACTGGAAAGGCCCCTCGGAACTTCCAGGAGTTGTTATCCGGATCGTTCCCGATACAGAGACACAGCGGATGATGTTTGAGAGCGGGGAGCTGGATGTGGTAGATCTGGATTATCTGCCGGATGCAGTGGATGATTTTACCACCCGTTATCCGGACCAGATCGTATCCGGACCCAGAGTAGGAACCACATATTTTACCATGAACCAGAATATTGAGCCTTTCCAGGATGTGCGGGTCCGCAAGGCAGTGCAGATGGCTATTGACCGTCAGGCGATTCTGGATGCCCTCTACGGCGGACGGGGACAGGTAGAGAACGGAATCTATCCCCACGGCCTGTATGGATTTAACAGTTCTCTTCCGGAAATTACCTACGATCCGGAAGAAGCCAAGGCGCTTTTAGCAGAAGCGGGATATGCCAATGGCTTTGAGATGCAGATCGCAGCGGATTCCTCTGCATCAGATGCCACCAATCAGGCGCTGGAGATCATTCAGGCCCAGTTAGGTGAGATCGGCATCCAGGCTGAAATCCAGAATATGGACGAGTCCACCTGGCTGGCTACCCGAAACTCCGGAGAGATGGGTTCCTTTATGTCTACCTGGACGGCAGACTACAATGATCCCGACAACTTTATCTACACCTTTTTCGGCACGCCGGAAAACACGAAGCTTCGCTCCTTGAACTATTCCGATACGGAAGTGATGGAGCGGGTTCAGAAGGCCAGAACCATTGTGGATGCCGATGAGCGGATCGCAGAATACCAGGCACTGGAGGAAAAGATTGTGACAGAGGATGCTGCATGGGTTCCCATGTATTCCCGCACCCATTCCTTTGCAGTAAGCAAACGGGTCCAGGGCTTTGAAGTGCCGTGGAACGGCTTAAGCGACTGCTATTTCTACGGACTGTCTTTAAGCGAATAAAGAAATAAGCTGCAGCTGCTGAAAGGACATGCATGTCTGTCTGGCCGGCTGCCTGCAGAAATAAAAAACGGTGGAAGGGGGCTGCTGGGAATTTGTGCAGCTCCCTTTTGATGAAAAAGCGGCAGGGTCAGGCTCTGCCGGCTGACAGGAGAAAGGAGACTGGCGGTGATAAAGCATATCGTAAAACGGATCCTGATCGCTATTCCGGTACTGATCTGCGTGATCCTGGTGATCTTTGTCATGCTCCGCATCCTTCCGGGAAATCCGGCGGAAACCATGGCAGGAGAACATGTAAGTCAGGCGGTGATCGATAAGATCAGCCGGGAGATGGGACTGGACGAGCCTTTATATATTCAGTTTTTTAAATATCTGGCAAATGCTGTCCGGGGGGATTTCGGTACCTCCTACCGTCTGAACCGGAACGTAACGGGGATCATTCTGGAGGCATTTCCCAATACCGTGAAGCTTTCCATCTGTGCGGCGGTGATTGCCTGGGTCATCGGCATTACGGCGGGACTTGTGGCAGCCATTAACCAGAACCGGATACTGGACCGGCTTTTCATGGGAGTGTCTCTGGCTGGCGTATCCATGCCGGTGTTTATGATCGCGCTGGTGCTGCAGTATTTGTTTGCCTTTCAATTTAAGATTTTTCCGGTTTCCGGATATGATTCCCTGGCATGCATGGTGCTGCCGGCGATTTCTCTGGGATGGAACTCGGCAGGAAGCATTGCCCGGATGACCCGGTCGAATCTGGTGGAAGTCATGCAGGGGGATTACATCCGTACGGCAAGGGCCAAGGGTCTTCGGGAGAGCGGTGTCATCATCGGACATGCGTTAAAAAATGCCATGCTTCCGGTGGTGACCATGATGGCGCTGCAGATTTCCAGCATGCTCTCGGGAGCGGTGCTGACGGAGAGCGTTTTTGGCATTCCCGGGATCGGACGGCTGGCAGTAAATGCCATCGAGACGCGGGACATGCCCCTTCTTCAGGGAACTGTGATTTTTACTACGATTCTGGTTATTATCGGCAATCTTGTGGCGGATATTCTGTATTCGGTGCTGGATCCCAGAATCCGGGAGGTGGCTTAATATGGACAAGAGAAAAAACCGGCTGAGAGAAAGCACAGATGCCGGCGCCGGAGCAGAGATGAGGCAGGCAGACCGCGTGTATGGGGCACAGGCAGGCGGCGCAGACGGACTGCAGGCAGGATACGCAGATGCGCTGGAGGCGGAGGCCATCGGGGAAGCAGAAACCTGGAAAGAGCAGTTAAAAAAGCTGGCAAGACAGAATAAGCTGGCAGTCTTTTCTGCTGTTTTGATTGGTGTGATCCTTCTGATTGCTGTCTTTGCACCGGTCACGGCTCCTTATGATCCCTATGCCCAGGATCTGGTAAACCGGCTGGCAGCGCCCAGCGCCCAGCACTGGCTGGGAACGGATGATCTGGGACGGGATATGGCAAGCCGGATCATTTACGGCGCAAGGATTTCCATGGCCATCGGTCTTCTGCCTACCATGATTTCCATGGTGATCGGAACGATCCTGGGCCTGATTGCCGGCTATTACGGCGGCAAAGTGGATTTTGTGATCATGCGGCTGGCAGATGTGATGCTGGCTTTCCCGTCCCTTCTTCTGGCCATGGTAATTATGTATACCATGGGCGGGGGACTGGTAAATATTTTTATTGCCTTAAGCCTTGTAAACTGGGCGGGGACGGCGCGTATTGTCCGGTCCCAGACCCTTTCTTTAAAAGAAGCGGAGTACGTGGAGGCGGCCCGCTCCATCGGCGTAAAGGGAAGGACGATCCTGCTGCGTCACATCCTTCCAAACTGCCTGCCTTCTCTGATCGTGCTGTTTACTTTGAATATCCCTTCTGCGATTCTGTCGGAAGCCTCCTTAAGCTTCCTTGGCGTGGGAGCGCAGCCGCCGTCGGCCAGCTGGGGCCTGGCGGTAGTGCGGGGAAAGAAATATCTGTTTACGGAGCCCTGGCTTTCCATTGCGCCCTGTGCAGCCATTATGATCGTGGTATTGGCCTTTAACTTCCTGGGAGACGGGCTGCGGGATGTTCTGGATCCCTATCTGAAGGAACAGTAGGTTTGCAGTCAGCAGAAAGGAGGAGATCGAGTTTGGAAGAAGAGATGAAAAATGAGGAGGAGCTGGCCCTGCAGATCCGGAATCTGAAATCCTGTTTTTTTACAAGCAAAGGCGTGGTGCCTGCGGTGGATGACGTTTCCATTGATGTGCCGCCGGGAAAGATCATCGGTCTGGTAGGAGAATCCGGCTGCGGAAAAAGCATGACGGCCATGTCGGTCATGGGACTTTTGCGTCATCCTGGAAAAGTGGTGGGAGGAAGCATCCTTTTAAATGGCAGGGATATTACCCATCTGTCTGCCAAAGAACGGTCGAAAGTGCGGGGAAATGAGATTTCCATGATCTTTCAGGAGCCTATGACTTCCTTAAATCCGGTGTACCCGGTAGGGCGTCAGGTACAGGAGGCCATCCTCCTTCATCAGAAGGTAAGCAAGGAAGAAGCAAAAAAGCAGGTAATTGAGATCTTCAGGCAGGTGGGAATTCCGGAGCCGGAAAAACGCTACCGGTCTTATCCGCATCAGCTTTCCGGGGGCCTGCGCCAGCGTGTGATGATCGGAATGGCCATGGTGTGCCGTCCCAAGGTGATGATTGCAGACGAGCCTACTACAGCCCTGGATGTGACCATTGAAGCGCAGATCCTGCGCCTGATGAAGAAGCTGCGGGATGACTTCGGCACATCGATCATCCTGATTACCCACAATATGGGCGTGGTTGCGGAAGTCTGTGATTATGTTTATGTCATGTACGCGGGAAAGGTTATGGAGGAAGCAGAGACCTTTGCCTTGTTTGAGAATACCAGTCATCCTTATACCAGGGGGCTTCTCCGGTCCATCCCTCGTCTGGATCAGAGAGAGGAGCGGCTTTATACCATAAAAGGTGTGGTGCCGAATCTTCTGCATCTGCCCCAGGGCTGCAGTTTCTGCACCCGATGCCCGTATGCAAAGGAAGAATGTTTCCTGAAAAGGCCGGAACTTTATGAGGCGGGAAGAGAACATAAGGTGCGGTGCTTTCTTTTCCGGGAGAGAAGCGCGGAAGGTGAAAGCGGAAACAGCGCAGAGTCTGCGGCTGCAGGCAGCGTGCTGTCTGAAAATGAGAGAAGTCTGGAAGGGGGCATGGCTTGATGACTCAAAATGTGCTTCTTGAGGCGAAAAATCTGGTAAAAGAATTTCCTGTCTCCAGAGGGAGGGGGAAACAGACGGTTCATGCAGTATCCGATGTGAACCTTACGATTTATGAGGGAGAGACACTGGCGCTGGTGGGAGAATCTGGCTGCGGAAAAAGTACCCTGGGACGGCTGCTGATTCGCCTCCTTCCGGCTACATCCGGAGAAGTGTTCTTCCAGGGGGCCAAGATCACCGCCATGAAGGAAATGGAATTTGCCCCTTACCGGAGACAGATGCAGATTATCTTTCAGGATCCATATGCTTCCTTAAATCCGCGGATGAAAGTGCTGGATATTATCGCGGAGCCCTTAGTCACCTATGGGCTGGCTGCCAATAAGAAGGAGCTGGAAAACCAGGTGATGGAGTTAATGGATCTGGTAGGAATTCCCAGAGAATTCCGGAACCGCTATCCCCACCAGTTTTCCGGCGGACAGCGTCAGCGCATCGGCATAGCACGGGCCATTGCCCTGCAGCCGAAGCTGATCGTCTGCGATGAGCCGGTGTCGGCCCTGGATGTATCCATACAGTCTCAGGTGCTGAATCTGCTGAAAGATCTGCAGGAGCAGCGGAAACTTACGTATTTGTTTATTTCCCATGATTTAAGCGTGGTAAAATTTATTGCCAGCCGCGTATGCGTCATGTTTCTGGGAACCATCTGCGAGATTGGAGGGACAGATGAACTGTATGAAAAGCCCCTTCATCCCTATACGCGCTTTCTGCTGGACGCCATTCCACAGGCAGATCCCAGGCTGCGCAGCCAGGAAAAGGAGATCCTTACCGGAGAGATCCCAAGCCCGGTAAATCCGCCTTCCGGCTGCCGGTTCCGCACCAGATGTCCTTATGCCAGGGACATATGCAGTCAGCAGGCACCGCCCTGCAAAACGGTGGGAAACCGGCAGGTGTTCTGTCATTTCCCCCTGGGATAAGGTTTGGAAGAATGAAAAAGCAGCAGAACAGGAGCAAAGAAAATGAGCAGAACACAGTGGCTGATACAGGCCAAAAAGGCAGATTTTAATGCCATCGGAGCGGCATTCGGCATCAGTCCGGTAACGGCCAGGCTGATCCGGAACCGGGATGTGGTGGGGATGGATGCAGTCTATCAGTACCTGAATGGAACGGTGGAGGATCTTTACGAGCCGATGCTTCTGCCGGATATGGGCCGGTGCCTGGAAGTGCTCCAGAGAAAGATTGAAGAGAAGAAGCGGATCCGGATCGTGGGAGACTATGATATCGACGGTATCTGTTCTACCTACCTTCTGTACCGGGCCCTTACGCGGGCAGGCGCAATGGCGGATTACGAGATCCCCGACCGGATCCGGGACGGTTACGGCATAAACGAATCCATTATCCGGGCTGCCGCCGCAGACGGCATTGACACCATCCTTACCTGCGACAACGGAATCGCCGCCCTGGACCAGGCCAGACTGGCAGGGGAGTTAGGCATGACCATGCTGGTTACCGATCACCACGATATCAGAAAGGATGAAGAGGGAAATGACCTGCTTCCCCAGGCGGCTGCGGTGGTCAATCCCAAAAGGCAGGACAGCCGGTATCCCTATCCGGAGATCTGCGGGGCTATGGTGGCTTATAAGCTGGTGCTGGGCCTTTACCGGATCTTTGGCATACCGGAGAAAGAATGGCTGGATATGATGGAGTTTGCAGCCATTGCCACAGTAGGCGATGTGATGAAGCTCCAGGATGAAAACCGGATTGTAGTAAAGGAAGGCCTCCGGCGCATTGGCTGTACCAGGAATCTTGGCCTGCGGAAATTAATTGAAAAGAATAATCTGGATCCGGACCGGATCACGGCCTACCAGATCGGTTTTGTAATCGGCCCCTGTCTGAATGCCAGCGGCCGCCTGGAGACGGCAAAGCTAGCTCTTTCCATGCTGCTTTCTGAAGATGAGGCAGAGGCAGAATCCATGGCGGATCATCTGAAGGAATTAAACGATGTTCGGAAGGATATGACGGCAAAGGGTGTGGAAGAAGCTTCTTCTCTGGTGGAATCGAGTTTTGCAGATGACTGGGTGTTAGTGGTGTATCTGCCGGACTGTCATGAGTCCTTGGCCGGCATTGTGGCCGGGCGGCTGCGGGAGCGGTATCATAAGCCGTCTATCGTGCTGACGCCGGGAGAGGAAGCGGTAAAGGGATCCGGCAGGTCCATTGAAGGGTATCATATGTTCCAGGCCCTTACAGAGGCCGATGACCTGCTTTTAAAGTACGGCGGACATCCTATGGCAGCAGGATTGTCCCTTCCGGAGGAGAATATCGAGGCATTCCGCCGAAGGCTCAATGAACGGGCCAGACAGACTATGACGGAAAAGGATTTTGTGGAGAAGATCTGGATTGATGTGGCTATGCCTTTCGAATATATCAGTGAACCTTTTATCCGGGAGCTGGCTCTTTTAGAGCCTTTCGGACAGGGAAATGAGAGACCCCAGTTTGCCCAGAGGAGGCTCAAGGTGCGAAGCGCACGGGTGGCAGGGAAGAACCGGAATGTGGTAATGCTTTCCCTGGCCTCGGAATCCGGCTGCGTGATGGAAGCCAGGTGGTTCGGTGACGGCGATGGATTTATGGAGGAAATGGGGAGCCGGCGGCTGATGGATGTGATTTATTATCCGGAGATCAATGAATACAACGGACGCAGAAGCATTCAGATCATCATCCGCCAGTATCGTTTTTCGGAATCTCCTTGACTTTCCACTTTAACATGGTAAAATGATGATAAATGTTTCTGGGACCGCAGAGCGTGTGGTCTCAAAGCGCGGCGAGAATACAGAGGAAATGAGGTAGGAGAGATATGGTAAATCAGGTAATGGACTTTATCACCCAGTATGACAGGGAAGTAGGCGAAGCCATCCAGGCTGAGGCTGCCAGACAGCGCAGGAATCTGGAACTGATTGCTTCCGAGAATATCGTGTCAGAGCCGGTTATGATGGCCATGGGCACAGTGCTGACCAACAAGTATGCAGAAGGCTACTCCGGTAAGCGCTATTACGGCGGCTGCCAGTGCGTGGATGTGGTGGAGGATATCGCCATTGAGAGAGCCAAGAAGCTTTTTGGCTGTGATTATGCCAATGTACAGCCCCATTCCGGCGCACAGGCCAATATGGCGGTGTTTATTGCCATGCTGGAGCCGGGCGATACGGTTATGGGCATGAGCCTGGACTGCGGCGGACATTTGACCCACGGTTCACCGGTGAACTTTTCCGGAAGGTATTTTCATATCGTTCCCTACGGCGTAAATGACGAGGGCTACATCGATTACGATGAGGTGGAGAAGCTGGCAATGGAGAACCATCCAAAGCTGATTATCGCCGGAGCCAGTGCCTATGCCAGAACCATTGATTTTAAGCGCTTCCGGGAGATCGCGGACAAGTGCGGCGCTTACCTGATGGTGGATATGGCCCATATTGCCGGTCTGGTAGCCGCAGGCGTGCATCCCAGCCCCATTCCCTATGCCCATGTGGTAACCACCACCACCCACAAGACCTTAAGAGGTCCAAGAGGCGGACTGATCCTGGCCAATAAGGAAGCGGCAGAGAAGTTTAACTTCAATAAAGCGATCTTCCCGGGAACCCAGGGCGGCCCTCTGGAGCATATCATTGCCGGAAAGGCCGTCTGCTTCGGCGAGGCCTTAAAGCCGGAATTTAAGACATATCAGGAGCAGGTGGTAAAGAATGCCAAGGCGCTGGCGGCTGCTCTGGAGAAGCAGGGATTTAAGATCCTTACCGGCGGTACGGATAATCACCTGATGCTGGTAGATTTAAGAGGAATGGACGTATCCGGCAAGGAGCTGCAGAACCGGTGCGACGAAGTGTTCATTACCCTGAATAAGAACACCGTTCCCAATGATCCCAGAAGTCCCTTCGTTACCTCCGGCGTGCGTATCGGCACCCCGGCAGTGACCACCAGAGGACTGGTGGAAAGCGATATGGACAAGATCGCCCAGTGCATCTGGCTGGCAGCCACGGATTTTGAGGCGAAGGCCGACTATATCCGGGGCGAGGTGGAGAAGATCTGCAGCCGGTATCCGATTTACGAAGATTAAAGAAGTGCCGCAAAGAAACGGACAGAGAAATCCCCATGGGGATTCGGGCTGAGCCCGGATTTCCATGGGGATTTTTGTGACTTACAGGAAAATGTTTTTGTCTCCTTTACCCGAGTGTCTGCAGCAGCCGTACGATGCAGCTTACACCGGGAATCTGATACTGGATAATGCCGTTTGCGCCGACAATAACCGGTGCGGCGGTTACGTTTCCTGCAGCATCGGTGATCAGAACCAGAATCTGCTGACCGGCAGTGAATTCTGTCTGCTCCATCACTGTCTGGGCTGCCGGTCCGTTCGTTCCGGCGGTCACCTGGTAGGTTACAGCTGTACCCGCCTGTACATACTGGCTAAGATCGATTGCGGTGTTTGCCTGGTAGGCGGCGGCAAGGGTGGATGTACCGTTCTGGATGGCAGTTTCTGCGGCAGTCACTGCTGCAGAAAAGCCGGTTAATTCAGCTGCGCCGGACTTCTGAATGATCTGCGTTCCGTCTGCATAGAGAACCGCATTTTGCGCCACGGTCGTGCCCTGGGCGGTGGAAACGCTGGTCTGGGCTATAGTCATTCCCTGGGCGGCAGATGCCAGCAGGGAGCGGACGGAGCCGTCGCCGCCTACGGCAATGGTAGCTATCTGAGCGGTCTGGGTTTCTGACAGAGAAACGACGGCATCTGCGGCGGCGGTTACAATGGTATTTCCGTTTACGCTTCCGGAGGCAGTCTGTGCCACTACGGAAGTTACGGTACTTTGGCCGGTGGAGATGGTTACGCTGGTTCCTTCTGGGGCTTCTGCTACAGCGGCTGCTCTGGCGGCTGACTCTGCGTTTATGGCAGTGTTAGTGCCGGCTGCCGGATTCAGGCTGCTTCCGGTATTGGTCTGGGAAGCCAGAGAAGAGCCGGCGTTGATGGTAATGGATGGCTCTGCGGCAGTCAGATCCGTTTTGTCCCGGTCGCTTCCGGAATCGCGGTCAGGAGTTTCTTCCGGAAGTTTTTCCCAGCCTGCGTAGAGGGTAATGCCGGCACTGTCGGCTTTGCTGGTCAGTGCAGTGACGGGGACGGTAAGGGCGGCGTCGGTGTACCATCCAGTAAAGGTATATCCGTCTCTGACAGGCGCGGCCAGATCGATGGAAGCCGTTTCTCCCGTATATTCGGCAGGGTTGGCCGCGGCATTCGTTCCGCCATTTAATTGATAGGTTACCGGGTAGGTTACGGCTGCGCCCAGGCCGGCAGAGTCAAAACGATAATAAATGCCATCGATCTGCTCTGTCGTATCTACATTCAAGATGCCGTTTCCATTAATGCGGTATCCGCCCATCCAGGTGTTGGTTACCAGCTGGTCAGACAGAACCTCGCCATCCTGCAGGTAGCAGCGGAGTCTTCCGGACCCGTCTTCTACGAAACAATAATACCGGTTGTCGCCATCACGGAATACACGCCCTTCTGCTGCAGAATACTTAAGCACTGTGGTTCCGTCATCTAATTCCGCCTCGAAGAAGACGTTTTCGATGGCGGTCCAGTAGCCGTCTGCATCGAAGCTTCCGTAGTATCCGCCGGTTATTCTGGTCTTATTTTTTATTACATGACCTTTGTCGTCAACATATCGGAAAGCCTGAGCGGATTCATCGTAGATCCACTGGCGGACAGCCATCAGACCGTCTTCGCCCATGTAAATGGTGGCATCGCCGTCCTGGACAAACTGGCTGGTAATGATGTTTCCTTCTGCATCCAGGCAATACCGGTTTCCGCTCTCCTCATCGGTGACGAAGGCAGAGACAATGAGGCTGGAATGGCCCTCTGCGTCAAAACGGTAATAAAGACCGTCAATTTTTTTGTCCGCGCTTATGTACAGTTTGCTGTCAGGTCCCACATACAGATCCTGGATCCACAGGCTCGCAGGACGATCTCCGGTAATCAGCGTGTCATCGCTGCTGATCCGGTAGCAGGAAACGGAACCGTCCTCCTCCGGAAGAAAGCCATAGAACAGCCGGTTTTCATCGCGGCAGACAGCACCTGCTTCTCCGGCATACCGGTAGATGGGGGTTTTGTCTGCTAATTCATCTGCAAAGAACACATTCTCAATGGCGGTCCAGTAGCCGTCCTGATTGAAGCTTCCGTAGTATCCGCCTGCGGCCCGGTTTTCTCCTTTGACTACGAAGCCTTGGCTGTTTACGTACCTCCAGCCGCGGCCTTCCTCCAGAAGCCATACGCTGAAGGCCTGATTGCCTGCTTCGTCAAAGTAGATGGTTTCGCCGTCCTTATCCATAAACTGGCTGACTGCGTAGCGGCCGTCTTCATCCAGATAATGGAGTCCGCCGTCCGGGTCAGTAAAGAAGGTGGAGAAAAGCAGGGTGCAGCGGCCGTTGGCGTCAATGTCATAATACAGTCCGTCAATGGGATAGCCGTTCTGGCTGGTAACCAGTTTCCCTTCCGGATCGAGATAGTATTCATAGCCGTCTTCGCCGGTGATAAAATCCGAGATGATCATGACACAGCGGCCGTCTCCATCAATATCGTAGTAATAGCCGTTAATTTCAAAGTCATTTTTATCGGTAACGGGATCTCCGTTCTCGTCCACATAATACAGAAAACCGTCACTTGCGTTAACAAAATCAGAGATAATTAAGGTGCAGGAGCCGGAGCTGTCGATGTTGTAGTAACGGCCATCGATTTTGAAGCCTGTCTGGCTGGTAACCAGGTTCCCATCCTCGTCAAGATATTTGGTGGATCCATCTTCAGCGGTGATGAAGTCGGAGGTGACCATGACGCAGCGGCCGTCCGTATCGATATTGTAATAATGGCCGTTGATCTGGTAATTGGTCCGGTTTGTGATGGGATTCCCGTCTTCATCCAGATAATAAAGAGAACCATCGCTGCCGGTAACAAAACCGGAAGTAATCATGGTGCAGACGCCGTTCTCGTCGATGTTGTAGTAATATCCATTAATTTCATAGCTGGTCTGATTTGTGACAGGAACACCGTCCTGGCCCAGATAGTACAGGGAACCTTCATCCGTAATCAGAGTATTGGTAACCAGAGTGGATAGTCCATTTTCATCGAAATTATAATAAAGGCCGTCAATTTTTTTATTCTGGGTGTCGGTGAGAAGTCTCCCGTTTTCGTCCACGTAAAGCCGGTCATCAATCCAGGCTTCTCGAACGGGTTCTTCGGCTATAGTGGAATTATCATTTTCCATCAGGTAGCAGGACATGGAGCCGTCTGTTTCCTGAACAAAGCAGTAGTGCTGTCCGCTGCCTGTCTGCCCGATCCGTCCTTCGGTACCGGCGTATTTTGAAACTGTGGTACCATCTTCCAACTCATCCTCGAAAAATACATTTTCAATGGCGGTCCAGTAGCCGTTTTCATCGAAATGGCCGTAGTAGCCGCCGGCAGCGCCGGTCTGATCCTTTTTTACATGGCCCTCTGCGTTTACATAAAGGAAAGCATCCGCTTCCTCATCGTAAATCCACTGGCGGGTGGCCATCAGGCCGTCCTCGTCCATGTAATAGGTTTCTCCGCCGCTGTGCACAAACTGTTCACGGACGATCAGACCGTTTTCATCCAAATAATAAATGTTTTCGGTTTCCTGATCGGTGATGAAGGTGTTTGTGATCATTGTGCAAATGCCATTTTCGTCAAAGTTGTAGTACAGGCCATCGATTTTTTCATTGGTGGTATTGGTCAGAAGTTTGCCGTCCTCGCCGATATAAAGCTGACCATTGATCCAGGTGCTGGTCTGTTGCTCTGTGGTGGCAGTGGAATTGTCATCTCCCATCAGATAACAGGAGACAGATCCATCTTCTTCTTTAATGAAGTAATAGTGCTGCCCGTCTGCTGTCTGCCCGATCTGTCCTTCTGCGCCGGAGAATTTTAAAATTACATCGCCATTGTCAAGCTCTTCCTGGAAGAAAACGTTTGGCTCAGGTGTCCACCAGCCTTCCTCATCGAAGCTTCCATAATAACCGCCGGCTGTGCGGGGCTCTTCATCCACAAGGACATAGCCGCTTCCGTTTACGTAGCGGAAGGCGTCCTTTTCCTCGTCATAGAGCCATGTTCTCTTTACCTGGCTGCCGTTTTCATCCACATAAATAATGCGTTCCTTTCCATCCTCAGCGGTGATGGCTAAGTAGCTGTCTGTTATTTTCTCCTGTGTCTCCACATTGACATACGTTCCGTCTTCCAGCTTTTCATAGGATTCTTCCTCCAGGTACCAGGAGCCTTCGGATTCTGCCTGGGCCAGAGGCTGTACCTGACTGTTTAATGGCTGGTAGGGGGCGGGATTCGGTGAATCCTGTCTGCCGGCATCGCTGTGGGAGGCAGTGGGGGCGGATGCAGAGCCAGAGGATACCTCCTTGTCGGGCACATCGCTGTCTTTTTCCTGGGAGTCATGATCTTTTTCTTCTGATGTGCTGTCCTCCTCCTCTTCCGGCGTCTGGGTTTCTGCTTCCGGCTGCCGCCCGGCATCGGATGGGCTGGCTTTTTCTGCCTGCCTGTCTTTGGTCTCTCCGTTTTCCTGTGCATTTTCCCGTTCCGTTTCCTGGGCGTAAGCGGTGGTCAGACCGGGAAGCGGGCCTCCCAGACTTACGCTGCAGGTAAGCATGAAGACGGATGCAACAGCGATGGTGCGTTTCGCAGCACCCTTTGCCAGTGCCAATTTTCTCATGAAATACCTCCTTATAGATGGGAAAAAGATTTCTAAAGCTTTTATAATTATAACATTTGCAAATATAACAAACAATCGTTATAGATGTAATTTTTCGCCCCAAATTTGCTGTTCTGTCTCAAGAACCCCACGGAGCATAGATCATGGGCCGCTGCTTTTCAATGTAACAGGGAAAATCAGAAATAAAAAACTGCTGTACAGCGGCAAATTGTGCCGGCATACAGCAGTTTCTTTTAATTTTTCTGTTCTTTTTCCCGGACCAGCTCGATGGCTTCCTTTCCGGATATATGATCGGGAGTCATTTCCAGCATGCATAAAGGGGACCACTCCCGGTCAATGGCTTTTTGCCGGTTTTGTGCGGTATCATTGGGAGCGTATTTTATGGCCAGCTTTTCGATGGCGGCCCGTTTTTGGTCATCCTCTTCCAGGATACGTATGGTTCCGAAAACAATAACACTTCGGAAGTAAGTGGTATATTCCTTAGCCATGATCTGGTCCTGGTCGATGACACAGAAGGAGACCTTTGGATTACTGCGGATGGCATCCAGTTTGTGGCCGCTTTTTGCGCTGTGAAAATAAAGTCTTTGACCGTCATAGACATAACTTATAGGCAGGGCGTAGGGGTATCCGTCATCGCCTGCCAGTGCCAGTACGCCGGATGTGCCCCGGTACAGGACGGTGTCGCACTCTTTTCTGGAGAGGATCTGTTTTTTTCTGCGCATTTCACGAAACATGGTTTTCCTCCCCTCTCTGCATGATCCGGGCGGTTACTTCCTGACATACCTGGCGCAGATATTCCGTCAGGGAAGCTTCCTGGCATCCGATAATCATATGATTGCAGCGCTTTACAGGGATCAGGATCTTATAAGCGCGGCTGGCTCCTACGGCTGCAGCCATGGAAGGCGTGATTTCACCTAAGAGGGAATCTGCAATGATGATGCCGATAGGACCGATGATCAGATCGGCATCCCGGGAATTGACAAGAATGGGGTTCTCGCCGGTGGCGCCGTAATCGGCGCCTGCCTTCATCATGGCCTGGGTAGCGGTGCTGTTTGTACCGATGGCATACAATGCGTACCGGCCTTCGTCGGGACAGCTTTTTCGGATTTGTTCGATAATGGATTTTCCCATCCGGCCGCCCTGGCCGTCGATAACTACGATTTTCATGGGCTGGGTCTCCTCTCTTCTTTTGTAAACGCCCGGAAAGCAAAGCTGCTTCCGGGCGTCTGGGCTTCGTGTATCTTTTTATGCGTCTTTTTTCTGGTTCAGATTTTTCTGTGCAGTGGCCAGCATCAGCTTGATGCGGTTTAACTGGTTTACTTCGCTGGCGCCGGGATCGTAGTCTACGGCAATAATGTTTGCTTCAGGATGGCTGCTGCGAAGCTCTTTGATTACACCTTTTCCTACGATATGGTTGGGCAGGCAGCCGAAAGGCTGGGTGCAGACAATATTGTTTACACCGCTGTGGATCAGCTCCAGCATTTCGCCGGTAAGGAACCATCCCTCGCCGGTCTGATTGCCCAGGGACACATAATCTTTGGCCATTTCTGCCAGATTGTGGATATGGGAGGGCGGACCGAAATGGCGGCTCTTTTCCAGTTCTTTCCGGGCGGTTTTCCGGAAGAATTCCAGCAGAGAAATTCCCATGTTGCAGATCCATGCGGTGGAACGTTTTCCGCCCAGATGGTCAGCCTTAAAGTTGCTGTTATAGAAACAGTACAGAAGGAAATCCATCAGGTCCGGCATTACGGCTTCGGCGCCTTCCTCCTCCAGAAGTTCTACGATATGATTGTTTGCCAGGGGAGAGAACTTTACCAGGATCTCTCCGACGATTCCTACCTTGGGCTTCTGTACGTCCACACGAGGAAGGTTGTCAAAGTCGCGGATAATGGCCCGCAGGTTTCTGGAAAATCCCATGATGTCCGGTCCCTTCTGGGACAGGGAATGGATACAGCGGCGGCGCCATTTCTCATGAAGGGCATTGGTACTGCCAGGTATCTGCTCATAGGGTCTGGTGGCGTATACTACACGCATGAACACATCGCCGTATACCACAGCCTGCAGTCCTTTGATCAAAAGGGGCAGAGTGATGGTAAAGCCCGGATTCGTCTCCATGCCGTTGGCATTGACGGAGATTACGGGAATCTGTCCCATGCCGGCTTTTTCCAGGGCGCGGCGGATAAAGCCGATGTAATTGGAGGCACGGCAGCCGCCGCCGGTCTGGCTCATAAAGACGGCGGTGTGATCCAGATCATATTTTCCCGAAAGCAGCGCGTCCATAATCTGACCGATGACAATCAGGGAGGGATAGCAGGCATCATTGTTTACGTATTTTAAACCTGTATCAATGGCAGTGCGGTTATCATTTTTCAGCACTTCGATGTTATAGCCGCAGGAGCGGATGGCCGGCTCCAGCAGATCGAAATGGATGGGGGACATCTGGGGGCAGAGAATTGTGTAATCCTTGCGCATGTCCTTGGTAAAAAGCACACGGTTATAGGCGCTGGAAATCACCTTGTGGCTGTAATGCTTCTGGTCACGCACCCGCAGGGCCGCGATCAGGGAACGGATCCGGATCCGTGCGGCCCCCAGATTGTTGACCTCATCGATCTTAAGGACGGTATAAATCTTGCCGGATCGGGTAAGGATATCGCTTACCTGGTCTGTGGTTACAGCATCCAGGCCGCAGCCGAAGGAATTTAACTGGATCAAATCCAGATCCGGGCAGGATTTTACGAAAGTAGCTGCCCGATACAGACGGGAGTGGTACATCCACTGGTCTGTTACCACCAGAGGCCTCTCGGCATCCGTCAGGTGGGATATGGAATCCTCTGTCAGCACGGCAAAGCCGTAGGAAGTGATTAACTCCGGAATTCCGTGGTGGATTTCCGGATCCACATGGTAGGGACGGCCAGCCAGAACGATACCGTGGCGGTGGTTTTCTTTAAGCCAGGCCAGGGTTTCTTCGCCCTTCTGCTCAATGTCATGGCGGGAAGCTTCCAGCTCCTGCCATGCGGCATGGGCGGCCTTTGTGATCTCTTCCCGGGTCATGGGATGATCTGTCTTGGAGTGGGGGCCGAATGCTTCCAGGAACTCCCGCACCAGGGCATTGGTCAGGATCTCTTCGTTGGTGAAGGCCAGGAAGGGATTCATAAAGTTTACATGTTCTGTGGCAATCTCCTCTACATTGTTTTTAATGTTCTCTGCGTAGGAGGTAACCATGGGGCAGTTGTAATGGTTTCCCGCATCCGGCGTCTCATTCCGCTCGTAGGGGATGCAGGGATAAAAGATAAATTTAATTCCTTTCTTGATCAGCCAGGATACGTGTCCATGGGCGATCTTGGCCGGATAACATTCGGATTCGCTGGGAATGGATTCGATGCCCAGTTCGTAAATCTGCCGGGAGGACTGGGGAGACAGTATCGTGGAAAAGCCCAGCTTCCGGAAGAAAACAGCCCAGAAAGGATAGTTTTCATACATGTTCAGGACTCTGGGAATGCCCACCTGGCCCCGGAAGGCCTCATCGGCAGGAAGGGGTTCATAGTCAAACATCCGGTGATACTTATAGTCAAAAAGGTTTGGAACTTCCTTTTTCGTTTTATTCTGTCCCAGACCCCTTTCGCAGCGGTTTCCGGTAATGAACTGGCGGCCGCCGTCAAACTGATTGATAGTCAGTACACAGTGATTTAAGCAGCCCTGGCACCGGGTCATAACGGTTCGGTAGGACAGATCCAGAATCTTCTGGATGGGCAGCATGGAGGAAGCCTTTGATGCATCGTAGCGCTCTCTGGCAATCAGCGCTGCGCCGAAAGCCCCCATGATGCCGGCAATGTCCGGACGGATTGCCTGGCAGCCGGAAATCTTTTCGAAACTGCGGAGAACGGCGTCGTTGTAGAAGGTGCCGCCCTGTACCACCACATGGGTTCCCAGATCCTGGGGACTGGTGATCTTGATTACTTTAAAGAGGGCGTTTTTAATTACGGAATAAGCCAGGCCGGCAGAAATATCTGCCACGGAAGCGCCCTCTTTCTGGGCCTGCTTTACGTTGGAATTCATAAACACAGTACAGCGGGTGCCAAGATCTGTGGGGTTTTTCGCAAAGAGCGCCTCTTTGGCGAAATCTTCCACGCTGTAATTTAAGGACTTGGCGAAGGTTTCGATAAAGGAACCGCATCCGGAGGAGCAGGCCTCATTTAACTGTACGCTGTCCACAGTGCCGTCCTTGATGCGGATGCACTTCATGTCCTGTCCGCCGATATCCAGGATGCAGTCGACCTTGGGATCGAAGAAGGAAGCGGCGTAATAATGGGAAATGGTCTCCACTTCCCCTTCGTCCAGCATCAGAGCAGACTTAAGAAGGGCTTCGCCGTATCCGGTGGAACAGGACCAGGCGATCTTTGCTGTGTCAGGAATCTGCTCACTGATTTCTTTCATGGCGCGGATGGCGGTGGCCAGAGGGCTTCCGTTGTTATTGCTGTAGAAGCGGTAGAGAAGTTTTCCGTCTTCCGCCACCAATGCCACTTTCGTCGTGGTGGAGCCGGCATCGATGCCTAAAAAGCAGTTGCCGCTGTATGTAGAAAGGTCGCCGGTTTCCACACGGCTTTCATCGTGCCGGCGGCGGAATTCGTCATAGGAAGCCTGATCTATAAAAAGGGGCTCCATGCGCTTTACTTCAAAATCCATCTTAATGCCGTGGGTCAGAGTTTCAATCATATAATCCAGAGAAACCGGTCTTGCATCTGCCTTTGCATTCATGGCTGCGCCTACTGCGGCAAAAAGATGGGAATGTTCCGGAGCGATGATCTGTTCACCGGTCAGATGCAGGGTCCGGATAAAGGCATTCCGAAGTTCCGGAAGAAAATGAAGAGGTCCGCCCAGGAACGCCACATTTCCGCGGATGGGTTTTCCGCAGGCAAGTCCGCTGATGGTCTGGTTTACCACAGCCTGAAAGATAGAGGCAGCAAGGTCTTCTCTGGTGGCGCCTTCGTTGATTAAGGGCTGGATATCGGACTTTGCGAATACGCCGCAGCGGGCCGCGATGGGGTAGATGGCCTTATAATTGGCTGCATATTCATTTAATCCGGCAGCATCGGTCTGAAGAAGGGATGCCATCTGGTCAATAAAAGAGCCGGTACCGCCGGCGCAGATTCCGTTCATTCTCTGGTCAATGCCGTTGGAGAAATAAATGATCTTTGCGTCTTCGCCTCCCAGCTCGATGGCTACGTCTGTCTGCGGTGCGTAATCCTGAAGAGCAGTGGCCACAGCCACCACTTCCTGCACAAAATCCACCTTAAGATGCCCGGACAGAGTCAGGCCGCCGGAACCGGTGATGGTAGGAATTACATCCAGAGGCCCCAGTTTTTCTTTGGCCTCCTTAAGAAGGCTGGCCAGCGTTTCCTGGATATTTGCATAATGCCGCTGATAGTCGGAAAATAATATATGGGAGTCCGGATCCAGAATTGCGATTTTTACAGTTGTGGAACCGATGTCGATTCCAAGGGTATGTGGTCTTTTCATAACTTGGGGATCTCCCCATACCTCCTTTGCATAAAAAACTATATAATAAATAGGAAGAAATTACGTTTGTGTTAAGCATAACGAAACGATTTTTAGTTTACCATAATCTATATCAGAAAACAATTGGTAGTCACTGTTAAAAATGTGTAAAGAATGTGAAAAAAATATGTGGAAAAAGGAAAACCGGGCCAATTCGTTTGACAAACGGAATGACAGAAACTATAATGATAAGGCATAGCAGGCAAAATTTTAGAAAGGAGGCCGGGCAGTATGATACAGATATTCAAGACAGAAGACGGCATCGTCCATCAGACGGATGAGAGGGCGCCGGGATCTTGGATTGCTATGACAAATCCCACTGCCACGGAGATCCTTGAAATAGCAGATGCCTATGAGATTGACAGTGACCACCTGCGGGCTCCTCTGGATGAGGAGGAGCGTTCTCGTATCGAGGTTGAAGACCAGTATATTCTGGTAGTTGTGGATATCCCTTCCATCGAGGAGAGAGGCGGCAAAGACTGGTATGTGACGATTCCTCTCGGTATTGTGATGACGGCAGATATGATCATTACCGTCTGTCTGGAGGAGAATCCGGTTATTTCCGCTTTTATGGACGGACGGGTCCGGGACTTTCACACTTTTATGAAAACGCGGTTTATTCTGCAGATTCTGTATAAGAATGCATCTCTGTACCTGCAGTACCTTCGAGTGATCGATAAAAAGAGCGAGGCCATTGAGCGAAAGCTTCATCAGTCTCAGCGGAATCAGGAACTTTTGGAACTGCAGGAGCTGGAAAAGAGCCTTCTGTATTTCACCACATCTCTCCGGTCCAATGAAGTTGTGCTGGAAAAGCTTTTAAAGAGCGATCGGATCAAGAAATACCCGGAGGACACGGAACTTCTGGAAGATGTTATTATCGAGAATAAGCAGGCCATCGAGATGGCGAATATTTACAGCGGCGTTTTGTCGGGAACTATGGATGTGTTTGCGTCTGTGATTTCCAATAATCTGAACATTTCCATGAAATTTCTGGCGACCATCACCATTGTTATGTCTATCCCTACCATGGTAGCCAGCTTTTACGGAATGAATGTAAATCTGGACGGCCTGCCTTTTGCTAACAGCCAGTATGGCTTCGTAATTGTTCTTGGTTTTGCTGCTCTGCTTTCCCTTCTGGTGGCATGGATTTTCTGGAAGAAGGACCTGTTCTGATATTGCCGGAGCTGTAAGTTCTTTTGAATGAAAACACTTTATTGAAATTCCGGAGGCACAATATGAATTTTTTTAATCGTTTGGAGCGGAAGTTGGGCCGATATGCCATCCCGGATCTTTCGCGGTATATTGTAGGAATGTATATGATCGGTCTGCTGATCCAGATGATCGGTCCGGAAATTTATTACCGGTATCTTTGTCTGAATGGCGCGGCGCTTTTAAGAGGACAGGTGTGGCGCATTGTCACATTTATGTTCTATCCGCTTTTCAGTCTTAACAGCCGGTTTGATGTTTTCGGCGTTATTCTGAATATGCTGATTGGCCTTACCTATTACCGTCTTGGCAGTTCACTGGAAAATGTCTGGGGAGCCTTCCGTTTTAATGTTTATTTTCTTCTGGGAATCATCGGCCATGTTGCGGGAGCCATTATCATTGCATTGATTACAGGTTTTTCCGTGATGATTACGCCGGTATTCCTGAATTTCTCCCTGTTTATGGCTTTTGCACTGACATTCCCGGATATTCAGCTGTATATCTGGGGACTGATACCGGTTAAGGTAAAATACCTGGCCATTGCCGAAGGAGCGATTTATCTTTACCTGTTTATAACCGGTGGTCTTGTTTATCGGCTGGAAATCGGTCTGTCCCTGTTGAATGTGGCAGTATTTTTCCTTACTACCAGGAACTTTCAGCGTTATTCCCCGAAGGAAGTAAAGCGCCGGAGGGAATTCAGAACTCAGGTAAAGATCCGGCCTGCCGGGCAGGTTCGGCACCGATGTGCCGTATGCGGAAGAACGGAGGAGGATGGGCCGCAGATGGAGTTCCGATTCTGTTCCAAATGTGTGGGCAGTTATGAATACTGTCAGGATCACCTGTATACCCATCAGCATGTTACAACAGAAGGCATGCCGCCGACTGCGGACAAATTTACCGGAAATCCTCTGGATTTCCCCCACAAAGAAAATGAAAATTGATTTGGAGGATGAAACAGCATGAAAAAGACAAAGATTATCTGCACCATGGGACCGAATACGAATAACGAGGAAATCATGCGCGGCCTGGCTGAGAATGGAATGGACGTAGCCCGTTTTAATTTTTCTCACGGGGATTATGCGGAGCAGAGGGGAAGACTGGAACTTCTTAAGAAGGTACGCAAAGAAGTGGGCCGTCCCATTGCAGCTCTGCTGGATACCAAGGGACCGGAGATTCGTACCGGCCTTCTGAAGGATGATAAAAAGGTAACGCTGGTAACCGGACAGGAATTTACCCTGACCACCAGAGATATTATCGGTGACGAGACCATCGCTCATATCAATTACGCAGGCCTGAATGAGGATGTAACAGAAGGAAATATGATCCTCATTGATGACGGTCTGATTGAATTAAAGGTAAAACGTGTAGACGGACAGGATATTATCTGTGATGTAGTAAACGGCGGTGAGCTGGGCCAGAAGAAGGGCGTGAATGTGCCGAACGTAAAGATCAAGCTGCCGGCGCTTACGGATAAGGATAAAGAGGACATCCGTTTTGGAATCAAAGAGGGATTTGACTTTATTGCCGCTTCCTTTGTGCGGACGGCAGATGCCATCCACGAGATCCGCCAGATCCTGGAGGAGGAGGGTGCAAACCTGCAGATCATTGCAAAGATAGAGAACGCAGAGGGCATCGAGAACCTGGACGAAATCATTGAGGCTGCAGACGGCATCATGGTAGCCAGAGGCGACATGGGTGTGGAGATTCCACCGGAGAAGGTTCCCTATATTCAGAAGACCATTATCCGTAAGTGCAATGAGGCCTGCAAAGTGGTAATTACCGCCACTCAGATGCTGGATTCCATGATCCGCAACCCCCGCCCCACCAGAGCAGAAGTAACGGATGTGGCGAATGCCGTGTATGACGGAACCGATGCCGTTATGCTTTCCGGTGAGACCGCTATGGGCAAATATCCCATTGAGGCTTTGAAGATGATGGCTACCATCGTGGAAGATACCGAATCCCATCTGGACTATAATTCTTATCGGGAAGGCAAGGTGGCAGCGGTAATGCATCATGTGATTTCCAATGCGGTATGTCATGCATCCGTTTCTACAGCCCATGATCTTAAGGCAAAGGTGATCGCTGCTCCCAGCATTTCCGGTTATACGGCAAAGATGCTTTCCAAGTGGCGTCCCGGATGCCATATTATCGGTATGTCTCCCAGCGCTTCTTCCGTGCGTCAGATGATGATATACTGGGGCGTAAAACCCATCTGGTCCAGAAGAGCCGATTCTACGGATGAACTGGTGGAATCTTCCATTGAGGAACTTAAGGAGCGGGGACTGGTGGAAACTGGCGATGTAGTAGTGGTAACTGCCGGTATGGTAACTTATGCCAGCCGGAATCAGCCGGCCACGCAGACCAACAGCATGCGGGTTGTGTCCATCGAATAAAAATATAATACTGGACAAAGAGGTCCATGATAGGGTACAATTGGCCGAAAGAGCTATTGTGTCCTGTCATGGGCCTTTGTGCATTACGATGCAAGAGAGGAGAAGTATTGTGGAAAAGAAACCATTCGTTACCCTGGAGCAGATCCAGGAAATTACCAGAACCTATCCGACACCCTTTCATTTATACGATGAAAAGGGAATTCGAGAAAATGCCAGAAAACTTTACCAGGCATTCTCCTGGAACAAGGGATATAAAGAGTATTTTGCCGTAAAGGCTACGCCCAATCCCTTTATCTTAAATATTCTTAAGGAAGAGGGCTGCGGCACCGACTGCTCCTCCATGACGGAACTGATGATGTCGAAAGCCTGCGGTTTTCCCGGGAAGGATATCATGTTTTCTTCCAATGACACCCCTCTGGAAGAATTTGCCTATGCGGCAGAACTGGGAGCCATCATCAATCTGGACGATATCACCCATATCGCCTGCCTGGAGGAGACCCTGGGCTATATTCCGGAGACCATCAGCTGCCGGTACAATCCCGGCGGGACTTTTTCTATCAGTAATGACATTATGGATAATCCGGGGGACGCCAAATACGGCATGACTACGGAGCAGATCTTTGAGACATTCCGCATTCTGAAGGGGAAGGGAGCGAAGAATTTCGGAATTCATGCGTTTCTGGCCAGCAACACGGTGACCAACGAATACTACCCGGTTCTGGCACGCACGCTTTTTGAACTGGCTGTCCGTCTGCAGAAGGAGACTGGAGCGAAGATTACGTTCATCAACCTTTCCGGCGGTGTAGGCGTGGCTTACCGCCCGGACCAGCAGCCCAATGATATCCTGGCAATCGGCGAAGGCGTGCGCAGGGTATATGAAGAAGTGCTGGTTCCTGCAGGTATGGGGGATGTAGCTTTGTACACAGAACTTGGCCGTTTTATGCTGGCGCCCTACGGCTGCCTGGTGACGAAGGCCATTCATGAGAAGCATACCCACAAGGAATATATCGGTGTGGATGCATGCGCGGTGAACCTGATGCGGCCGGCTATGTACGGCGCTTATCATCATATTACCGTGGCAGGAAAGGAAGATGCGCCAGCAGATCACAAGTATGATGTAGTAGGCTCTCTGTGTGAGAATAATGACAAGTTCGCCATCGACAGGATGCTTCCGGCCATCGATAAAGGCGATTATCTGGTTATTCATGATACCGGCGCCCACGGTTTTGCCATGGGATATAATTATAACGGAAAGCTCCGGTCTGCAGAGCTTCTGTTAAAGGAGGATGGTTCCGTGGAAATGATCCGGAGAGCGGAGACGCCGAAGGATTACTTTGCTACGTTTGATTTTACCGATTTTTTTAAAGACATAAAATAAGTGCAGAATCGTCATGAAAAGTCCGCGGGAAACCTTCCCGCGGACAGAAAAAACCCCGTGTGTGACGCCACGGGGTTGCTTTTCTTTTGGATTTTCAATTTCAAAAAGGATTTAAAGGATTGTTGCTTGTGCATTTCTTATGGTCTTAGTATAGCATAGGCTGCTGGAAAATGTTTGAATGTTCCTTAAATAGATTATGAAGATTTTCTTAATTTCTTACTTTTTTGAAGGAAACAGACCGGATTTCTTCGTTGCTTTGAAAGAGAAAAGATATTATGCCTGAAAACCAGCTGTAAAAAAATCCCGGGGAAATGGGTCTTCCCGGGATTTTTGCTGCTGTGGGCAGCCTGATGTTTATTCGTAGTCATTAAGAATTCGTTTCAGCTGATCCGCGGTAAGAACCAGATTCACGCCGGCGGGATTCAGCACGTAACCCTTGGATTCCTTAACCAGGAATTGGGGGAGCTGACGGAGAGAGAGGACGGACATACGCTGCTTCTTGGGATTCCGTGCTGTGTATTTGCGGAATTCGGAGAAGTCGGAGTAGAGGGGCTGGTAAATGTCACCTTCCTTTGTCTTTACAAAGGGGATGCGGACATTCTTGATATTTACCTTCTCCGGGTCCGTATTTTCTTCGTCATTGATTGTCTCGATGCCCAGAATAAAACTGGATTTTACCAGATTTACAATCATTTCTTCTTCCAGCTCATGAAGCTTTGCCATATCATGCTGAACCGGTCGGCGCAGCTCCTGCAGGAAGTAAATCATGGTGAGAGTCAGAGCCGGATTCATCACCGGGATCTTGGAAGCAGCAAGTTTTTCCATATCCGGGCGCTTTACCAGTTCCTCCACGCCAATGGCGCTCTGTCCGCTTCCGTCCTGGAAGAGCACCGCATTTACATCCAGAGCGTAAAGACTGTTCAGGAAACCGTTTAACTGTGCCTGGGGAATCTTCAGTACAGAGGCGGGAATCTTCTCCTCGCCAAGGTTCTTGATAAACTCCCGGCAGGCCTCTTCCTCGGCGAACAGATAGATCTGATCGTCAAAGGTTTCCGGATCGCAGGCCACATAGGGCAGGCGGGTCAGCGGAGAGAAGACCGCCCAGGCCTCTTCCAGCTTCTGGAGCTTTTTGATTGCAAATTTATTATCGATAGCCATGTTTGAGTAAGTCCCTTCTGAATTTCTGTTTGCGTTCCGCCTACTGTTCTTTTAATGCCTGGCGGAGGGCTTCTGCCATTTCTTCGTACTCGGCATCGGTCAGGGTAACCTTTCCGGGATTCATCTGGAAGGTGCCGCCCCATTCGTCGCCGCCGTTATATTTGGGAACGATATGGAAGTGCAGATGGCAGCCGGTGTCACCGTAAGCGCCGTAGTTTACCTTGTCCGGATGGAATACTTTGTGAACAGCGCGGGCAACGGAAGCAACATCGGCAAAGAACTGGTTTCTCTCTTCATCCGTTAAGTCGATGAGTTCGCTGACATGTTTATTATGGGCCAGGATTACACGGCCACGTTTGCTCTGCTCGCGGAACACATAAAGATATCCGCTTTCCATCTGGCAGACCGGGTATGCGAACTGTGCCACCAGATCACCCTGCATACAGTATGCGCAATTTTGATCCTTCATATGAAATTCTCCTTTCTGTACGGCCTGAAAAACAACCGAAATCTACCTTATACTTTATCACGATATGGGGGTAAATTCAATGAATTTTGAAGCCTTTCGGGGAGAGGAAAGAAGAAACGGCTCCAGAAGCGGCTGCGGTGAATGCCGGTAAGAACCGCCGGGGCTTCGGCAGAATATCTTAAGAGGAGAGTGAGAATGACAGGGGGAGGACTGGCATGGATCGTATAAAAAAGCAGATTAACTGGGGAGACAGTTTTCGGCTGGGAGTTACAGGGAAAGGAGTGGGGGTGGCGGTACTGGATACCGGCGTATGTCTGCATGCCGATCTCGACGGCAGAGTGGCCGCTTTCTGCGATGTGGTCCGGGGAAGAAGCGAGCCGTATGATGATAATTCCCACGGGACCCATGTGTGCGGAATTATCGGAGGAAACGGGGCGGCATCAGACGGACGTTTCCAGGGGATGGCGCCGGAATGCCGTCTGATCTGCGTCAAGGTGCTGGATAAAAAGGGAAACGGTTATGCTTCTGATGTGCTGGCAGGGCTTAAATGGGTCCGGGAACATCGGGAGGAGTATGGTATCCGGATCGTCAATATTTCCGTAGGCTCTTTCAGCCGGAAGGTGATGCATGAGGACTCTGTCCTGGTTCGGGGCGTGGATGCTGCCTGGGATGAGGGGCTGGTGATGGTGATTGCCGCAGGGAACCAGGGCCCAAGGGCCATGAGCATTACCACTCCGGGGATCAGCCGGAAGGTAATTACTGTGGGAAGTTCCGATGATGACCAGGCGGTTACGGTGATGGGAAACCGGATGGTGGATTATTCCGGAAGGGGACCTACGGCTGCCTGCATCTTAAAACCGGATATCGTAGCGCCGGGTTCACGGATCGTCAGCTGTTCCAATCAGCCTCAGAAGTACCAGATAAAAAGCGGCACCAGTATGAGTACTCCCCTGGTATCCGGAGCCATTGCCCTTCTTCTGGAAAAATATCCGCAGATGACGAATAAGGAAGTCAAACTGCATCTGCGGGAGCGGGCCGTGGATCTTGGCCTTCCCCACAACCAGCAGGGGTGGGGACTTTTGGATGTAAAGCGCCTTCTGGCCGATTCAATATAGAAATCTTTCACATTCTATCCAATTGTCAGATTGGGAGGGGGCATGGTATAATACCGGAAGGTATTATACCAGCGCCGGTTCGCGTGGAGCAAAGCGAGACAAACACTTTGGCGAACCGTGTGCAGGTGAAGGAAAGGATATTGTCATGCTGTTCAGTTCTCTGGTGTTTGTCTGGTATTTCCTGCCGGCTGTTTTTATTTTGTATCATATTGTTCCGTGGAAAAACGCGAAAAACGGGATCCTTCTTCTGGCCAGCCTTTTTTTCTATGCATGGGGAGAGCCGCGCTATATTTTTCTGATGCTTTTTTCTATCGCCATGAATTACGTCTTTGGCCTGGGGCTGGGACTGAGCCATAAGCGCCTGGTACAAAGGGTGCTTATGGTTTTGTGCCTGCTTTTAAATATGGGGCTTCTGGCTTATTTTAAATATTTTAATTTCCTGGCGGAGATTCTCAATTATGTAGTGGGAAACGGGCGGATCGGCCTGCGGGAGATTACGCTCCCCATCGGAATTTCCTTTTACACGTTTCAGGCGCTGTCCTATGTGATCGATGTGTACCGGAAGGATATTGGCGTCCAGAAAAATCCTTTTTATCTGGCTCTTTATATTTCCTTTTTCCCCCAGCTTATTGCGGGGCCCATCGTAAAGTACCACGATATTGAGGCGCAGATCGCCCAGCGGACCTGCACGCTGGAGATGCAGGCTTACGGGATCAAGCGTTTCGTTTACGGCCTTGGGAAAAAGGTGATCCTGGCTAATACCTTTGCCCAGGCGGTAGACAGGATCTTTGCCCTGCCGGGTGAAGAACTTGGAACGGTGATCACCTGGTTTGCGGTGCTTTTGTACGCACTGCAGATATATTTTGATTTTTCCGGCTATTCGGATATGGCTATTGGACTGGGGAAGATGTTCGGTTTTCATTTTATGGAGAACTTTAATTACCCCTATCTGTCATCTACCGTATCCGAATTCTGGCGCAGATGGCATATTTCCCTGTCCACCTGGTTTCGGGAGTACCTTTACATTCCACTTGGCGGAAACCGAAAGGGCATGGCCAGGACCTGCGTGAACCTGATGATTGTTTTTTTTGCTACCGGATTATGGCATGGCGCCAGCATAAGCTTTGTACTCTGGGGTGTGTATTACGGCGTTCTTCTGGTGGCAGAGCGGCTTTTTTTAGGAGACTGGCTTAAGAAGAATCCCTGGAAATGGGTGAACCACCTGTATACCATGTTTGCGGTCCTCCTTGGCTGGATGCTGTTCCGCGCAGAGCATATGAGTGTAGCCGCAGACCTGTTTGTCAATATGTTTACCTGGAAGGAAGGGCTCTACCCTGTCCTTATGTATGCAGATATCCGTCTGTTTTTCTGGATAGCGGTGGGAATTCTCCTGTGCGGTCCCCTTCAGCAGCTGGTGCCCTCTCTTAAGACGCGGCTGTACCGGGAAGATAAGACAGACTGGCTGGATGTGGTCTTTATGATCGGGATTTTGTTCTATTCGGTAATGCTTCTGGTAAGCAATACCTACAATCCCTTTATTTACTTCCGGTTTTAAAGCAACAGACGGAACGGGGAGCGGAACGCTTCCTTCATCATGAAAAGGAGTCATGAAGATAACGTATGAAAAAATGGATGATTGGGTGTTTCTGGGCTTTTTTGCTGCTGCCGAATCTGATCTGGCCTCTGGTGTCCCCGGCCTTTCAGGGAGAGAATACGGAGAACCGGATTTTGGCGGAACTGCCGGCATTGAGCCGGGAAAACCTTACGGAGTATCCCGGACTTGTGGAGGATTATATTAATGACCATGCGCCCTTCCGCAGCCAGCTTCTGAGCCTGAATGCGGGGATTAATCTGGGGCTGTTTCATTCCGTAGACAACACGGAAGTGATCCTGGGAAAAGACGGCTGGTATTTTTATAACGGAGGCGCCAGCGTGGCGGATTACCGGGGACAGAACCTGTATACAGAAGAAGAACTTTCGGCCATCAGCAGCGCGGTGGAGCGCACCAGGCGCTATTATGAAAGCCAGGGCATAGAATTTGCAATAATACTGGCGCCCAACAAGGAGGAAGTTTACAGTGAATATATGCCGGACTGGTATACCCGCCTGTCGGATATTACCCGGTATGATCAGATGGAAAAATGCTTAAAAGAGCAGACGCAGGTTCCGGTCATTGCGCCCCGGGATTATTTCCTGGAAAACAGGGACCGGCTGTGGTATTTTAAGACGGACACCCATTGGAATGAGGCCGGCGGTTTTGTGGCGGGGCAGATGCTTATTGATGCCCTGGGCGGGCAGGCGGTGTCCGTGGATGATGTGGTTATTCCTTATGATTATCGAGGACCCGGCGATCTGGCTCTTTTGTTCCATATGCCGGAATATTTCCTGGAAGATTATTTCTGTACGGTAAACGGGTATTATGAAGATGTGGAGATTACCACAGAGGATAAAGTGGGAGACGGAATGGTGATCCGGACCAGTGCGCCGGATGCGCCGGATGGAAGGCGGGTGGCCTTCTACAGAGACTCCTTTGCCACCGTGATGATGGACAAGATGTCGCGCTATTTTAAGAATATTGATTATTACCACTGGCAGGGATTTTCTTTTGAATACCTGACGGAGAATCCGCCGGATGTTCTGGTGTATGAAGTGGTGGAACGGGAGTTTGAGCGGATTCTGGATGATATGAATAAGCTGGTCCCTGAGGACTGGAATGGATGAAAGGACAAAAAGTGATGAGACAGAAACTGATATTGGCCTCAGCATCTCCCAGAAGGAGACAGCTGATGCAGCAGATCGGACTGGAGGCAGAGGTAATCCCCAGCCAGGCCGATGAAACCATAGAAAGCCGGGAACCGGCCCGGGTGGTGGAATGTCTTTCCCGAAAAAAGGCCCGGGAGGTAGCTTCCCGCTGTGAAGGCGGCGTGGTTATCGGCGCAGACACGGTGGTGGCTGCAGACGGAAAAATCCTGGGAAAGCCGGCCGATGAGAAAGAAGCAGAGGAGATGCTCTCCATGCTTCAGGGTAAGGTTCACCAGGTGTATACCGGTGTGACCATCGTATGCTGCGGCATCCCGGAAGGGGAAAGAACCTTCGTGGAGGAGACGGATGTGGAAGTCTATCCCATGAGCAGGGAGGAGATACGCCGGTATATCGAAAGCGGAGATCCCATGGATAAGGCGGGAGCCTACGGCATTCAGGGACAGTTTGCTGCCTATATTAAGGGGATCCGCGGAGATTACAATAATGTGGTGGGGCTGCCGGCCGGCCGCCTGTATCAGGAACTGAAAGCACTGGGCTGCCTGTAAAGGGCGGCGGATTTTGAAGTGAGCCTGCCAAAGCGGGTTTACGGCAAGGAGGATAAAAATGATTAAACTGATCGTAACGGATATTGACGGAACTCTGGTGCCGGACGGCGCCAATGAAGTAAATCCCCAGCTTTATGACCAGATCCTGCGCCTTCGGGAAGCAGGGATCCAGTTTGCGGCGGCCAGCGGGAGACAGTGGCGGAGCATTGAGCGCCTCTTTGAGCCGGTGAAAGAAAAGATTTTTTATATTTCTGACAATGGCGCCTACGTGGGCTGCTGCGGCAGAAACCTGTTTTTGACTCCCATTGACCGGCAGGTGGTGCTGGAGATGGTGAAGGACGTGCGGGGATGCCCGGATCTGGATATCATGGTCAGCGGTCCGGATGTGGTATATCTGGAAACGGACAATCAGGAATTCATCAAATGGATGGTGGACAGTTACCGCTTTGAGGTAAAGCAGGTGCCGGATCTGACCCAGGTGCAGGATGAGTTTATCAAAATTTCTGTGTATAAGAAACATGGGGTAGAGGAG